>DASVQT010000133.1:0-24292 GCA_036388975.1 Allosphingosinicella sp.
GCCGCAGACGGATCGAGCATCGTGCGCTCGGCATGCTGGCAGACCTGCGCCAGGCACAGGCTTCGGGCTGGGTGAACCAGTTCCTGCAGGAATATCGCCTCAACACGCAGGAGGGCGTCGCCCTTCTCTCGCTCGCCGAAGCCTTCCTGCGCGTGCCGGATCCGGAAACCGCCGACCAGCTCATCGCCGACAAGCTCGGCGATGCCGACTGGCGCGCCCATGCCGGCAAGTCGCACTCCACCCTCGTCAACTCCGCCACCTGGGGCCTCGTCATCGGCCGGGCGCTGGTCAGCGGCACCGAGCAGGCGAGCACCTTGAAGCGCCTGATCAGCCGCGCCGGCGAGCCCTTCGTCCGCCAGGGCGTCGGCGCGGCGATGCGGATGATGGGCGAGATCTTCGTCATGGGCCGCAACATCGACGAAGCGATCGCCCGCATGGCCAAGCGCGAAAATGCCGGCTTCACCGCGAGCTTCGACATGCTCGGCGAATCGGCGCGTACCTTTCCGGACGCCGAGCGCTATTTCCGCTCCTACGAGGACGCGATCCGCTCGGTCGGCCGCGTCGCCGAGCGCGGGCACAGCATCTCGGTCAAGCTTTCGGCCCTCCACCCGCGCTACGAAGTCGCCCATTACGATCGCTGCGTGCCCTCGCTGATCGGCCAGGTCGAAGCGCTCGCCTTGCTCGCCAAAGCGGCGGACATCCCCTTCACCATCGATGCGGAGGAAAGCGAACGGCTCGAAATGAGCCTCGACATCATCGAGGCGGTGGCCGGGCTGCCGTCGCTCAAGGGCTGGGACGGCCTCGGCATGGCCGTCCAGGCCTATGGCAAGCGCTGCCGCCCGACGCTCAATTGGGCGAACGACCTCGGCCGCCGCACCGGCCGCCGCATCGCCGTCCGCCTCGTCAAGGGCGCCTATTGGGACAGCGAGATCAAGCGCACGCAGGAGCAGGGCCTTCCCGATTACCCGCTCTTCACCCGCAAGGCCTCGACCGACGTCTCCTACCTGGCCTGCGCCAAGGACATGCTGGCGGCGTCAAACATCTACCCCGCCTTCGCCACCCACAATGCGCTCACCGTCGCCACCATCCTCGAATGGGCGGGGGAGCGCCGCGACTTCGAATTCCAGCGCCTCCACGGCATGGGCGAAGGCCTTTACGAGCATCTGGTGCGCGAACAGGGCTACCATACGCGGATCTACGCGCCGGTCGGCGGCCACCGCGACCTCCTCGCTTACCTGGTCCGCCGCCTCCTCGAAAACGGCGCCAATTCGAGCTTCGTCCACCAGCTCGCGGACGAAAGCCTCACCGACGAGGACATCCTCGCCGACCCCGTCGCCAAGGTGCACGCCGTCGGCGGCTCGCGCCACCCATCTATCCCGCTGCCGGAAGACCTGTTCATGCCCGAGCGCAAGAACAGCCGCGGCATCGACCTCCAGCACCGCCCGGAACTCGCACGGGTGGCCGAGGCCGTTTCGGCAAAGGCTCGTGACTCCGTCGGGCACGCCGCAGTCACCTCTGCCGGCGAGCACGCCGCGGACTGCCGGGCCGACGCCGACCGCGCCGTCTCCGCCGCCCTTTCCGCCTTCCCCGCCTGGTCCCGCCAGAGCATCGATCACCGCGCCGCCTGCATCGAGCGCCTCGGCGATCTCCTAGAGTGCGACCGCGACACCCTGATGCGCATCTGCGTCCAGGAAGCCTATAAGACGATTCCCGACGCGCTCGCCGAAGTGCGCGAAGCCGTCGACTTCTGCCGCTATTACGCGGCGCAGGCGCGCGCCGGTCTCCAGCCGGTCGAGCTCCCCGGCCCGACCGGCGAGCGCAACCTGCTCCGGATGGAGGGCCGCGGCGTCTGGGTGTGCATCGCGCCCTGGAACTTCCCGCTCGCCATCTTCCTCGGCCAGGTCACGGCCGCTTTGGTCACCGGCAACACAGTCGTCGCCAAGCCCGCGCCGCAGACGCCGGGAATCGCCCGCGCCGCCGTCCGCCTCGCCCATGAAGCGGGCGTGCCGGCGGACGCGCTGATCCTCGCCGCCGGCGGCCCCGACATGGGCGCGGCGCTGACCGAGGATGCGCGCATCGCCGGCATCGCCTTTACCGGCAGCACCGCCACGGCAAAGCGCATCGCGCGCACCCTCGTCGCCGACGACGAGCGGCCGCTCATCCCGCTCATCGCTGAAACCGGCGGCATCAATGCGATGATTGTCGATTCGACCGCGCTTCCCGAACAGGTGGTGATCGACGTCGTCACCTCCGCCTTCCGCTCCGCGGGCCAGCGCTGCTCGGCCCTGCGCGTCCTCCTTCTCCAGGAGGAGATTGCCGACCGAACGCTGGAAATGCTCGCCGGGGCGATGGACACGCTCGTCGTCGGCGATCCCGCCGATCCGGCGACGGACGTCGGCCCGGTGATCGACGAGGGCGCCTATGAGCGGCTGATGGCGCACCGCGCGGCGACGCAGAATCGCTGGCTCAAGACGCTCCCCGTGCCGGAGCGCGGCCTGTTCGTGCCGCCGACCCTGATCGGTGTCGACCGGCCGGAGGACGTGAAGAAAGAATGGTTCGGACCTTTGCTCCACGTCGCCACTTGGCGCGCGGGGCAGCTCGCTGAGACGGTGCGGCGGGTCAATGCGGCCGGCTTCGGCCTCACCATGGGCTTGCACAGCCGCATCGCCCGCGCCGCCGACACGGTCGAGGATGCCGCCACCGTGGGCAACCTCTACGTCAACCGTTCCATGATCGGCGCCATCGTCGGCTCCCAGCCCTTCGGGGGCGAAGGCCAGAGCGGCACCGGACCCAAGGCCGGCGGCCCGCATTACCTTCCCCGCTTCTGCGCCGAGCGCGTGACCAGTACGGACACGACCAGTTCGGGCGGAAACGCGACGCTGCTCAGCCTGGAGGATGTGGGTCTCTAGCGGCCCGGGGGGCGGCGGCCGCCGCGGAGAGGAGGCTAGGAGGCGAGCTTCGCGCGGTCGAGGCGCAACGTCGCGATGAGGCCGTCGGGCGCCCATTCGTAGGCGATGTCGCCGCCGAGCTGTTTGGACATGCTGCGGTGGACCAGCTTGCTTCCGAAGCCGCCGGTCTCGGGCGGGTGGTCGATGGCGGGGCCGCCGCGCTCCATCCAGATCAGCTCGATCTCCGTCTCGCCGCGGCTCCTGCTGGTGACGTCCAGCGTTCCCGCTTCGGCGGACAGCGCGCCATATTTGAGGCTGTTGGTGGCGAGCTCGTGGAGGACGAGGGCGAGGCTCGTCGCCGCGCCTTCGCCAACGCCCATGCGCTCCACAGCGACCCTGACCCGGCCGCTGAAGGCGCCGAGATCGTCATACGGCGCGAGCAAGACGGTGAGCAGATCGCCGAGCAGCGCGGCCTGGCCCTGCCCGCCGGGCAGCGGCCGCACGAGATCGTGCGCACGCCCGAGCGCGGTGAGCCGTTGGGTGAGTTCGCGCGCCATGTCGGCCGTCGTCGTCGTCGATCGCGACGTGATGTGGGTCAGGCCCGCCGCGACGGCGAGCAGGTTCTTGACCCGGTGGCTCATCTCGCCGGCGAGGAGCTCATGCCCTTCCTCGGCCTGCTTGCGCCCGGTGACGTCCAGGAAGATGCCGAACATGGTCCGGCCGATAATGCCTTCGTCCTCGCCTTTGCCGCGGGACGCGATCCAGCGGATCTCGCTCCCCAGCATGATCCGGAAGTCGCTTTCATAATCGCCGAGCACGCCGCGCGTCGCGGCGAAGGCGGCGCGGACCCGATCGCGGTCTGCCGGGTGGATGTGGGCGGAGAGTTGTTCGAACGAGACCTTGGGCTGCCAGTCGAGGCCCCAAAGCTCGAAGCCGCGAGCGTCCATGGTGAAGCTGTCGTCGTCGACGTTCCAGGTCCAGAGCGCGATGCCCGCCGCTTCCACGGCACGGATCAGATCGTTGGCGGGCCAGCGATGCGGAGCGCCCGCGCGGGAAACGGCGTCGCCAGCCGCGGTCACGCCCGGATCGCGCAGCGGGCGGCCGGGCGCACTTACTTGCGGGCCTTGCGGGCGGCGTAGCGCGCGTCGCGGGCGGCCTTTTTCTCGGCCGCGGTGGGCGCGGGCGCGGCCGAAGCGGCCTCGGCAGCAGTCGCGGCCTCAGCGGCAGCGGCGGCGACGACCTTAGCCTCACGGGCGGCGTCCTGCGCGGCTTTCTTCTCCGCGCGCTTCTCCGCATCGGCGGCGTCGCGGCGCGCCTGCGCCGCCTGGCGCTCGGCGACGAGCTTCTCGTCCATCGGCGGCTTGGCGCGAAGCTGGTCGAGCGCCTTCTGGCGCGCGTCCGCCGAGCGGCCCACCCGGTCCTCGAAGGACGGGTCCTTATATGATTTCATGACGGATCCCTCTCCTTGGTCGGTCGCATGTCGAGGTGCGGCGCCGAGCGGCACCGGCGGCGTTACTTGGCGGCGAACTCGCCGGCCTGGGCGCCGAAATTCTCCTTGGCGAACGTCCGCGCGGCCGTGGCGGTCTTGAACAATTCAGCCTGCAGCGTGGAGGTCACGATCGGATAATGCTGCGAATTGTAGCGGGTCTCGCGCACGGTGAGCCGGAAGTGACCGGCCTCGTCCTTGGCGATCAGGAACGGGCGAACGGGAACTCTCGACATGGCTGAGACTCCTGGAAGAAAATGGCGGCGGCGCGCCGGCGAAGCGGGCGGCCGCGCGTACGAAACGGGCGGATGCCGTCGGCACCCGCCCAGATTCTTTGTCTCCGCGCGAGGCGGAGAAGTCAGCCTTTAGGCCGACTGCAGGTCGACCGCGCTGGTCTTGCCGCGATTGTCGGTCTCGAGCTCGTAGGAAACGCGCTGCTCCTTATCGAGCGTGTGCATCCCGGCGGCCTGGACGGCGCTGATGTGCACGAACGCGTCGGCGCCGCCGGCTTCGTTGGTGATGAAGCCGTAGCCCTTGGCGGTGTCAAAAAATTTCACGGTGCCGATCGGCATGGTATGTTCCTTCTTGGGTAAAGGGGACCGAAAGCCGGACCCCTGGCGCTAGGAGAAGCGAAGAAGAAGGAATGGAGCCGCAAAGCGCCGTAGACCGTCAATTTGCGACTGTAGCAGGACGTATATGGGGCCTCCGCCGGGAATAAACAGGGGGGCATCGTTGTTTATTCGCGTGGACCGCTCCTAGAGGTCCACGGCCAGGCTGGCGCTCCAGCGCCGCGGCTGGTTGTAGTGGAAGCCTTCGCCGATGTTGTTCCAGCCGTAATTGCCGAAGATGTTCGCGGTCTGGAGCCTGAGAGTCGCCGGCGCGCCTTCGATCTGGAAGCGGTAGCGCGTGCCGAGCGCGAGGACGTAGCGTCCGGGGATCACGAAGGTGTTGAGCCGGTCCGCCGCGCGGTCGCTCGTGCTTTCATAGGCAAGGTCCACCGACAGCCCTTCGACGAACGGCACGCGGTAATCGAGCGCCCCGTTCACGTAGCGGCGGAACCAGCCGACGGGATGCTCGCCGACCAGGCCGGCGTCGCGCTCGTCGCCGCTCAGGCTGCCGTCGTAGAAGACCGCGCCGACGATCGCCGTGAGGCCAGGCAGCGGCTGGCCGGACAGTGACAGTTCGACGCCGCGGTGCCGGACCTCGCCGAGCTGCCGGAAGACCCGCGCCGGATCGAGCGCGTAATAAGGCTTGGAGACTTCGAAGAGCCCGGCGACGAGGCGCATGCTGCGCGGCAGCACGACGCGAACCCCCGCATCCATCTGCTGCGTCAGGATGGCCGGCGGCGCTTCGTCGAGGTTGACGGCGCCCTGCGGCGCGACCGGGCTTTCCTCCAGCCCGCGCGCATAGCCGCCGTAGAAGGTCAGCCAGTCGCTGGCGCGCAAGGAGGCATTGGCGTTGAGCAGCCAAGTCTGGTTCTCCGACGCCGGCAGCGGGCCGGACGGCGTCTGTACCGACTTCGTGTAATCGGTGCGCTGGACGCTGAAGCCCAATTCGCCGACGTTGCGCCAGCGCATGTCGTAGCCGAGACCGGCCGAAAGCTGACGGACGCTGTCCCTCGTCTGCGGCCCCACGGCGAAGTCGGGCTCGGGAATGTCGACGCGCTCGTCGATCGGGCCGCGGCCGAGCGAATATCGGGCGCCGCCCCCGTAGCGCCGGCTCTGGTCCCGGCCGCGCACCACCGCATGGATGTTGTGCAGCCGCGGCCCTTCGGTGAAGGTCCGGGTCGCGCGCAGCTCGCCCGACCAGGAGGCGAAGCGCCGGTCTCCTTCCACCGTGATGAAGCGGTCGGCAATGCCGTCGGGCGTCGTGTTGAAGGCGAGCTCGTTATAGGAACGCTCGAGATCGAGCACCGAGCGGAAGGCGCCGCCGCGCAGGGTCCAGCCGCCGCGCCTCACCGTTGCGAGCAGCCCGGCGTTCAGCCCCTGGGACTCGTTGCGCGCCCAGCCGGGGCCGAAGAAACGGCGCCGCTCGATTTCGGGCGGAAGATATGAGCCGCCGGTGAAATAGATGGGCTGAGCCTCGCCGCCCTGCGACGACCACCAGCCGACGAACGGCATGATCTCGACGCCCTCGCTCGGCCGCCAGCGCGGAATGACGGCGGCGCTGGTGAAGGTCCGGTCGGCGCCGAAATGCAGTTCTTCGCGGGTGACGCCGACGCCGGCGGCGACCGCCAGCCCTTGCGCGATCGGGATCTGCGCGTCGGCCTCGGCGCGCAGGGTGCCGAACGGGCCGACGCCGACCAATGTGCTCAGCACCGCCTCGTCGCCCGCCCGCCTGATGCCGAAATCGGCGATGCCGGTCGGCGCCGCAAAGGGATAGCCCTGCGCCGAGATGCCCACCCGCATGGTGGAGCCAGAGATCAGCCGCTCGGGAAGGTCCGCCTGATAGTCGAAATACATGCCGTCGATGCGCGTGTTGCCGGCCTGCACGGGGCTGAATCCGCGCGCCTGGAACGGGTTGTAGATGCCGACCCGCTCGTTGCCGACGCTGCTTCCGAAGGCGTCGCCGGCCTGGGTGACGGCATTCTCGTTCGCCCGCTGGGCATGAGCGGCGGGTGCGAAGGCGGCGACGCCGGCGGCGCCGGCGAGGAGGGACGTGAGGAGGTTGCGCATCATGCGCGCATCGGGGTCGCACGCGCCGCCCTGGTCATCCGACTTTCGATGAACGCGCCCGCCGTTTCGACGGGCGGGAGCCGAAGCGCCGCTTTCTTCGTTGCCCGCATCATGTCCCACATCGTTCTTCTCGGCGACTCGATCTTCGACAATGCCGCCTATGTGCGCGGCGGGCCGGACGTGGTGCGCCAGCTCCGGGACGCGCTTCCGGACGGCTGGCGCGCGAGCCTATGCGCCGTCGACGGCGCCACCACCGCCTCCGTCCCGCCCCAACTCGCCCGCCTGCCCCGCGATGCCACCCACCTCGTCCTCAGCGCCGGCGGCAACGACGCGCTCGGCGCCTCCGGCCTCCTCTACGCCCCCGCCCGCACCGTCGCCGCCGCCGTCGCCACCCTCGCGGAGGTGCAGGACGCGTTCGAAGCCGCTTATGCCAAGATGCTCGACCAGGTCCTCGCCCTCGGCCTGCCCACGGCGCTCTGCACCATCTACGACACGCCCAGCTTCGCCCCCGACCACCGCATCATCAAGACCGCCCTGTCCCTGTTCAACGACCGGATCACCCGCGCCGCCTTTGCCCGGGGCCTCCCCCTCGTCGACCTGCGCCTCATCTGCTCCGACGACGCCGATTACGCCAACCCGATCGAGCCTTCGGTCCGCGGCGGCGCCAAAATGGCCGCCGCCATCGCCCGCCTCGCCGCCGGCCCCGCCGAGGACTGGCGCCGCCCGCTGGTGGTCGCGGCGCCCGAATAAGGTTGCCCTCGCCCCGATAAGCGCCCACGGCTCGCCCCACACGTCCGGGCGCCACTGCCCCCGGCCGCGGGGCGACACGGCCGCCCCCGTCCCCGAAAGGACATCACCAAATGGCGGGCACCCGCGAAGATTATGAAGCCAAGGCGGCCGATGCGCTCGCCCAGCTCGAAACCGCCACGGGCGAAGCCGAACGCCAGCGCCTGAGGCGCGCCCACGGCTGCTTCCTCAAGCTCGCCAGCCACGGCGAGGAAGCCGCCGCCCGCGCCGCCATGCGCGCCCCCGCCCGCATCCGCCCCGAAAAGCCCGCCCCCGCCCCCGTCCGCACGGCCAGCTACTTCAAATAGCCGGGAGGTCCCGGCGGACCTTTCTTTCCCGAGCGTTGCACGGCCGCCGCCGTCAGGCACATTGAAGGCGGCGCCCCGCGCTGCCGCCTTTTGCCCGCACCCACGAAGCGCGCGCCCGCCGGCGCTGCGCGTGCGGGGAGCGGTGCCGGCACGCGAAGTTCACGATGTTCACGGTGTCCGCCATTTCTCCGCCGGTGACGGGCGGCGCGGGCTGAGCCTCGTGCAATGCGCCGGCAAGCGGCCGTGCGAAGCGGCCCGGCGGACAGGAGCCTGGGCCGGGCAGCGGCGGCGGGCTTTCGCGCGCGCGAAGGTCACAACAGGGTCACACCCGCCGCGACGGTCCGCAGGCGCGTTCGGCGCGGCGGCGGGGCGAATGGTCCCAAAGGTCGCACTGCCCATGGGGGACAGCGCGCGCGGTGCCGGGCAAGGCGAACGGGCGCCGCCGCGCGGGCGTGCGACGGACTTGACGGGCGAGATGCGCAGGACCGGCATAGATGCGGAACATAGCATGAACGACTTGCAAATGCAAGAACGGCGGGAGCGGCCGGGCGGCTCATGTGGAGGGGCTGCACGCCGCGGCGCGCGGCGCGGCGAAACCTGCGGCGCAAGCTTCGCGCCCGTGCCGGCCCCTGCTCTGCCGCCTTCCCGTCCAGCCTGTGCGCGCCGCTCATCGCGCCGGGAGCTGCAGGTCCGCCCGCACCCCGCGTAGCCGCCGCACGTCCGCCATCAAGGCCGAGACCACCCCCGCCTCCACCGCCCCCGGCTCCACGATGAGGTCGAAGACCAGCCCCATCTTCTCGCCCAGCGCGGCAAGATCCGGCGCCGGCGCCCGAACCACCCGCCCCAGCGCCCCTTCCATCGCTGCGCAAGCCGCCTTATGCGCCGGCATCCAGGCCTCCTCCTCCGCGACCGAAAGCCCCGCCGACCGCCTCTCCACCGCGACCACCTCGGCGCGCGCGTCCCGAAAAGCCCGAAGCGCCGCCCCCCATTCCTCCCTTGCATCTGCAGGGGAGGGGGACCGCCCGAAGGGCGGTGGAGGGGCCCCTTCTTCTTGCGCCTCCCCCTCCCCGCTCACCCCGAGGAGATCGGACCGCGAGTCGGTCCGATGGGCTTGTCGAAGCCCCGTCTCGGAGCCTGTCCTGAGCAAAGTCGAAGGGGACCCGCTTGCACCCGCCACCGACAAACCCACCGCCGCGCCCAGCACCGCCCGCCGGGAGATGCGATCGCTGCCCCCTTCCCCGTTCGCCCCGAGCGAAGTCGAGGGTCCCTGCCGAGCGAAGCCTGTCCTGAGCTCTGTCGAAGGGTCGAGGCTTTCGGAGGGCTCCGAGTCCCCGTTCGTCCCGAGCCCAGTCGAGGGACCCGGTCGAGCAAAGCCGAGACCCTCTTCCTCCCCCTCCCCCGCCACGCCATCTGGCGCGGACGCGCGCGAGCCTTTAGACTGCCCAGCAGCCATCCTTCAGCCGAGCCGCCCGTGAACGGGTTCCCGCCAAAGTAGTACTTTGGCGGGGTCCCGAGCCGTGAGGGATCGCGCAGCGATCGCGATCAGCGAACGGAGGGTTCCCATCGAAGTAGTACTTCGATGGGGTCCCAGTCGGCGAGTGCCCGGCCGGCGCGGCGCGCGGCCCCAAGCCGCGCGAACTCGTCCGACGATAAGGCGCGGCTTTGCCGCGCCTAGCCCTGCCGATCCTGTTGGACTAAGCTGCCCAGCAGCCATCGTTCGCCTCCTCGAAAAGGCGTGTGGTGGTAGAGCCGGAGCGAGGTGACAGCCTTGCTCCGGTTCGAATACTGGATAGCCGATAAACCTGGGGCGGGTCAATACCGGATAGCGAAAAAAGAGGCCGCGGACGCCCCAAGACCGGCATCGGCCGCACGATCGGCCTGCGGCTCTATGCGGATGAAGAGGCTGCGCTGGATGCGTGGATTGCACAGCAGCCGGAGCCGAAGCCTTCACGGCCGGAGGCGATCCGCCGCATCCTGCGGCGCACCTTGTGCGCAGGCTGAAGCCAGCATAGCCAGCCTGCGCCTCCTAGAGACGGGCACTGGCGACGTGTCTCGCGGCACTTTTCCAGCTTAGTGTGCCAGTCTAAGCGGCTTCTTGCGGAGTGTACACTTCCACTTCATCCGCACTCATCCACAACCAACGCCCATCCGGAGCTAGCGCGATGTCCATGCCATGATCGCGCGGATCAAGACCAACTGCTACAAGAACTTTTTTGAAATTAACCAAGTCTCTTTTGGGTATGTGGATGTGCTGATCTTGCGCCCCTAATGGCGCGGGAACGTCATTTGACGTGCCCGGAAGATCAGCAAGTTTGTCTAGGAGAGATGCGCCTTCAGAAAATTCGTTCGCGAGGTCCCCTGAAATTGGCAGAGCCGCCCCCGTGAGAGCCAAGGATGCGACCCGGGCGAGCGGGCGCAGCCAGCTTACCCACTGCTTTGTGAGCGTAAACTCTTCGGAAGCAATCTTTTGTCCACTCAACTCCGACAACAGTGTCAGCCTCACCTTCTTCCCGACGAACTCCCGCCAGCGCACAACACCGAGCAGTCTTGAATCGACTGGCTCAAGCAAGAAAACGCGAGGACACGGTATCTGGTCGCGCCTGTAAAAGTGGCTCAGAACGTACTCTCGCTCCGGCACTAGGGACTCGAAGCCCAGTATGAGCCGTTCTGGCTTCCAAACCGCGTCGCAATCGTCGCATACGAAAGGCGCGTCAACCTGATCACGTACTCGTCGTACAATTGCCTCGTGCTTGAACTTACCGGAACATAGATCCGAAGGGCTGCGGCAAGTTGGACAGTTTACCCAGTAGGTTCTCGGCAACCCCGTCCAGAACTTCAGCGTTCCTTCAATTGCCTTATAGATTTCGTTGAGCAGAAAAGCTGGTTGTTCTCCAGAGACTACAAGATTGATCCATGGCCGCTCGATGCCGGATACCGTTAGCAACGCTTCGTTCTGAAAGGAAGCCGTGTCCCTCAGAAACATGCCGCCTTCCCAAAACAGACCGACACCTTGGGCGTAAGTGTGCCACGGCTCTGTCGCTGCAATGAGGCGAGGCACCAAGCCGATTGCCTCGTAGCCGAGTTCACATGAAAGCCGCATGACCCGAGGTCCGGGTGCATCGGCCGCAGCGGCCCACGGCAGCGTTGGGCGGTGGAAGGGGACAAGCTGCGGGACCAAACTACGTGAGCCTTGCGACTCCCTCGTAGGCAGAGCAACGTCAAAACGCCGCATCACAAGCTTCAGAATCTCGTACTCACTCGGTTTATAACAATGCCAACCGACCCGTCCGTGGGTGGTCCAGATCTCCGTAAACCGATCATGCCTCAACATTCCTCCAGAACTTCGGGTGTCCTCGTCGTCAAGCACCTGAACGAATGCTCGGGAGAGCCAAACCGCATCTAGAACAATCGTGTCCGCAAGCAATGGCTCCTCTCGCTCCAGTTCTGCTTGAGACACGCTACCATACCAAACGGCGCGACCCAGGCTGTGGAGATACGTCCAGACGAGTGTTCTCATCTCATCCGGGTCAGCTACCGAATGGGCGCGCGCAACTTCAGCAAACTGTTCAAAACTAATCCACGGCCGCTGTGCACGCATCGCGAGCACCGCGTCACGTGCCGCTGCCCACCGCGCATTTAGGGGTTGCCCCATATCTGGTAATTGCGCCGCATGTGCGGCAATCTTGGCGCGCAGCGACTCTATTCCGTACCCTGTGCAAGCATCAACAGCCGCCTCGTCTACAATCATTGCTTGCAAGTCTGGATCGAGGCTCTCCCGGCCGTAATCCGGGTTGTACGAGCCGCCTTCAGCCTCGGCGTGTGTCGCGACCATGATGACCTTAGCGCGTGGCGCACGCTTGCGACCGCCGTGCCTGTTCATTGATCCAGTCCGCAGTGCTATCATACGGAGCCACTCACGAACTCTGCACTGCTCTGCACCCTGACGAGGGTTCCAGACCAATACATAAATTGCCTGCTGCGAGAAAAAGAACTGGTGTGTCACTCGATATATTTTTTGGCCGCCAAAATCCCACGTGTTAAGTAAGATGTGCTCACCTGCAACATCCGGGTGAGGAAGGCGCAACTCACCCCGGTCTATGCCCCACGTTGTATTATCGCTTCCGACGACCCGTTCTGGATCAGCGCCGCGGAGCTTTGCTAAAGTCCACGACTTGCCGACCTGACCTTCGCCTGTAATAAGAAGCTTCGCCTCATAGAGAGGCCGGGTGGCCTCTCGAAAACTAAGAAGTAGCGCTCGGAACGCTTCAATTCCTTGCTGAAGAGCGTCAACGTACGACCGCGGGAGTGGATTATCTGAAAGCTCGACGTTCTCAAGGTCGGGCAGATCGGCTAAAGATGCCGGCAGCGATCGAATTTCGTTCTGTGTCAAGACAATGTGTTTTAGATTCCTCAATGCGCAAATGTCGTCAGGTACAGCAGTGAGCTGATTGTCAGACAGGTTCAGTCTTTCCAAGGAAGTAAGTCGAAGTGCCGCGGGCGGGACTCTGTCAAAGGAGTTTCGGCTGAGGTTTAGATCGGTCAGCTCTTTCAGGTTTTCTGTTTCTATCGGAAGTTCGCCTAGTTCATTTCCCTGGAGTTCCAGGGTACGCAAAGCGCTTAAATCGCCTATGCTACGCGGCAGCTCGCGGAGGCAGTTAGAGCTAAATTCGAGCCGCCTGAGGCTTTTCAGAGAAGCAAGGTTTGTCGGAAAGTTCGACATACCGTTGGACCCGAGCGTGATCTCGTCAAGCATCGCCAAAGACGAAATCCAATCCGGCAAATCAGCAAGACGGTTGTTGTGCAAGAAGAGCCCGCGGAGTTCTACCAGCGAGGAAATTGACGCAGGAAGCGATGAGAGGCAATTGAAGCCAAGAAAAAGGCGCTGAAGCTTGTTTAACTGCCCGATCTCCTCAGACAAAGTATCAAGAGACGTTTTCGTGAGCCCAAGTTGCTGTATACTAGTGAGGCTCCAGAAGAAGTCAGGCAGCTGCCGCAGAGGGTTCCCGTAGAGATCGATCTCAAGCAGGGAAACGAGGCCGGTAATATCAGGAGGCAATTCAGTTATCGACGAACGCCCCAAGTCAAGCACTTCCAGGTTGCGCAGCGCGCCTATCTCTCGTGGGATCTCATTGAAACGATTTCCTTGAGCATTAAGATGTACCAGCTGTGTCAAGTTCCCTATTTGTGGTGGCAGCTTCTGAGCTCCGACATAGCTGATGTTCAACGACTCCAGCCAGTATAGTTCAAACAGATCAGATGGGAGCTCGCCGAGACGGAGGCCCGCGAGTGATAATGCCTTATCCTGGTTATCGCGGCACTGCTTGATCACGGCGAGTGCCCGGCCGAGGTAATCCTCGGTGGGTTGGTCAGCGGTCGGTTCTACCCTTTCGTCAGCGCTCTTCATCGCGATTCTCCTAGTTCATCTGGAGCTTAGCGGTGCCTCGGATCAAGGGGAAGGGGCGCCTGTTGTACGCACTTGCTAACATTCTAAGCAGCGCTGGCTCTGTTGGTATTTCCGCAGGTTTGAATTAGGGGTGCGGCGCCCCGAAGAGCCGATCGTTGGGGGGGGCAAGCGGCGGCGCGCGCCCGCCTCCAGCAAAGGGTGCATTTCTTGGAGGAGCCGTCCCTGTCAAAGGCGACGGACCCGTGCCCCTCCTGCAAATCGCCGTAGGAGCGGCCGCGCATGTCGCAGTCTCGCTTGCGGGCAAGTTCCGGAGCCCGCGGCGTCCTTGGGTCGACGGGTTCGCGGCCGCCTGCCCCGCCGGATTGCGCCGTCTCCGGCGGCTGCGTGCGCGGCGCTTCGCGCCGGCTGCGCTGCCGCAGGGCGGCTTACTCCTCCCCCATCCTCAGCGCCGCAATGAAAGCCTCCTGCGGGATCGACACAGACCCATATTCCCGCATCCGCTTCTTCCCCTCCTTCTGCTTGTCGAGGAGCTTCTTCTTCCGCGAAATGTCGCCGCCGTAGCATTTCGCCGTGACGTCCTTTCTCAGTGCCGCGATCGTCTCCCTCGCGATGACCTTGCCGCCGATCGCGGCCTGGATGGGGATCTTGAAGAGGTGGCGCGGGATCAGGTCCTTGAGGCGCTCGCACATGCCGCGGCCTCTCGCTTCGGCGGTGCCGCGGTGGACGATCATCGAGAGCGCATCGACCGGCTCGTTGTTGACCAGGATGCTCATCTTGACGAGGTCGCCCTCGCGGTACCCGATCTGGTGATAATCGAAGCTCGCATAGCCGCGGCTGATGCTCTTCAGGCGGTCGTAAAAGTCGAACACCACTTCGTTCAAGGGCAGCTCGTAGGTGAGCTGGGCGCGGCCGGCGACGTAGGTCAAGTTCTTCTGGATGCCGCGGCGGTCCTGGCAGAGCTTGAGGATGGGGCCGAGATATTCGTCGGGGACGTAGACCGTCGCCTCGATCCACGGCTCCTCGATCTCCTGGATGCGGTTCGGGTCCGGCATGTCGGCGGGATTGTGGAGCTCGATCGTCTTGGCCGCTTCCTCCTTCGAATGGGAAAGGTGGATGCGGTAGACGACGCTGGGCGCGGTGGTGATGAGATCGAGATCGTATTCGCGGGTGAGGCGCTCCTGGATGATCTCGAGGTGGAGGAGGCCGAGGAAGCCGCAGCGGAAGCCGAAGCCCAATGCCGCGCTGGTCTCCATCTCGAAGGAGAAGCTGGCGTCGTTGAGGCGCAGCTTGCTGATGCTTTCGCGCAGCTTCTCGAAGTCGTTGGCGTCGACCGGGAACAGGCCGCAGAAGACGACCGGCTGGACTTCCTTGAAGCCCGGCAGCGGCGCGTCGGTGGGGCGGCGGGCGTCGGTGATCGTGTCGCCGACGCGGGTTTCGGTAATGTCCTTGATCTGGGCGGTGATGAAGCCGACCTCGCCGGTGGTGAGCGCTTCCATCTGCTCGATCTTGGGGCGAAAGGCGCCGACGCGGTCGACCAGGTGGACGGTGCCGGCCTGCATGAAGCGGATCTGCTGGCCCTTCTTGATCGCGCCGTCGACGACGCGGACCAGGATGACGACGCCGAGATAGGGGTCGTACCACGAGTCGACGAGCATAGCCTTCAAGGGCGCGTCGGGGTCGCCCTTGGGCGGGGGGATGCGGGCGACGATGGCTTCCAGAACCTCGTCGATGCCGATGCCGGACTTGGCGCTCGTCAGGACGGCGTCGTCGGCGGGGAGGCCGATAATGTCCTCGATTTCGGCGCGGACCTTGTCCGGGTCGGCGGCGGGGAGGTCGATCTTGTTGATAACGGGGACGATTTCGTGGTCGTGCTCGATCGACTGGTAGACGTTGGCGAGCGTCTGCGCCTCGACGCCTTGCGCCGCGTCGACCACCAGGAGGGCGCCTTCGCAGGCGGCGAGGGAGCGCGAGACTTCATAGGCGAAATCGACGTGGCCGGGCGTGTCCATGAGATTGAGGACATGGCCCTTGTAGTCGAGGCGCACGGTCTGCGCCTTGATGGTGATGCCGCGCTCCTTTTCGATGTCCATATTGTCGAGCACCTGCTGGGCGCCCGTCATCTCGCGGTCGCTCATCCCCCCGCAGCGCTGGATCAGCCGGTCGGCGAGCGTGCTCTTTCCATGGTCGATGTGCGCAATAATCGAGAAATTTCTAATTTTATTTATGTCAGTCATTTTCGTATTTTCTAAGAGGTCAGCCGCGCCCTAGCATCGCAGCGGCGACGCGCCAACCACAGGGGCGGCAGCGGCCGTTCGCGGCGTTGAGGCGGCGCAACGGAAGGTGCGACGAAACTATTGTGCACTGCAGCACGTTCACTGCGGACACCATTTCTGCAGAAACGAGTAACATCATGACCACCACCCGCCCGCGCGCCGCCAAGACACCCACCGCCACCAGAGGCGAGACGTCCCTTTGGAAGTGGGGCGTCGGTGCGGCGGGCGCCGCCGCGGCGGCTGGAGCGGCGGCTTACAACGTCGCTCGCGCCCGCCGCGCCGACGAGGCCAATCCGCCGCTCGGCAGCTTCATCGACGTCGACGGCGTCCGCCTCCACTACCTCGAGCGGGGCAACGGCCCTCTGGTCGTGCTCCTCCACGGCAATGCGGTGATGATCGAGGACTGGCTCGCATCGGGCCTGTTCGACGCGCTCGCCCAGACCAATCGCGTCATCGCCGTCGACCGCCCCGGCTTCGGCCACAGCGCGCGGCCGAGAAGCACCGTCTGGACTCCGGCGGCGCAGGCGCGGCTGATCGCCGCGGCGCTTCAGGCGATGGGAGAGAGCGACGCCACGATCGTGGGTCACAGCTTCGGCACCCTGGTCGCCGCCGAACTCGGCCTTGCCTTTCCGGATCTCGCCCGCGCCTTGGTGCTGATCGGCGGCTATTATTATCCCTCGCTCCGGCCGGACGCCGCCTTCGCCGCTCCGCCGGCCATACCGGTCATCGGCGACGCGATCCGCTACACCGTCTCGCCGCTCCTCGGCGCCGCGATGAAGCCGGGCATGGAGAAGCAGATCTTCGCGCCGGCACCGGTTTCCGAAGGCTGGCGCAGCCGCTTTCCCTTCGAAATGACGCTCCGCCCTTCGCAGATCCGCGCCGCCGCGGCGGAAGCGGCGCTCATGGTCCCCGCGGCCGCGTCGCTTTCCGCGCGCCTCGCGGCGCTGACCCAGCCCGTCACCCTCATCGCCGGCCGCGGCGACAAGGTGGTGAGCACGGAAGGGCAGACGGAACGGCTGGCCGCCGCCCTCCCACATGCCGAACTGCTCATCGTCGAAGATGCCGGCCACATGGTGCACCACAGCGCGGCGAATCGCGTCGCGGCAGTTATTCTCGCCGCTTCGGGCCGCTTCGGGCCAATAGGAGCGGAAGGCGGCGGTTCACTGCGATTGTCGGCATGACACGGGCTGCCGCACCTGACGCCGGGCAGGGAAGGCGGCCGCGCGTCGCCTTCCTCGTGCTCGCGGCCATACTCGTCCTGGCGGCGCTCGGCATGCTGGTCAGGCCGGAAGGCGCAGTGCCGCGATGGGAGATCAGTGGCCAGTCCGAGGGGCAATCGACGCCGCCGAACGCGCTCGCGACCGCGAAGTCCAATCACAGCCGCCACCGCGGGCTGCTCCACCTGCTTGCCGTCAGCTACAAGGTGGAAGGCCGCAGTAGCTGGTCGCCGCAGCCGGTGCGCGGATGCAACGACAAATGGACCGTCTCGGTGCGCAGCCTGTTCGGGGTCGAAGTCTCCCGCGCGGAAATCCTCTGCGATGGCGTGGAGGTGAATTGGGTACGGGGCGAACGCTGAAGCAGACGGCGCGCGCAGCCTTTCTCTCCGAAATGGATCAATCGTTGCGCCCCTTTGTCCGAAATGGATGATCCGCCCTACTGAGGGAGCGGCGCCTTGGGGGCTGGGGAGACTTTGCTTACGGCGGCGGACCTGCTTCTGCGGGAAACAGCCCTGTTCGCGGCGGTGGGGTTTCTCGTTCTCGGCCTCAGCGACCTCCTCGTCGATCTCTTTTGGATCGCCCGCCTCGCGCGGCGCCGCGCAGTGGGGCGGAGCGGGGGAGACGGGAGCCTCGACAGCCTGCCGGTTCCGGCGGCGCGAGGGCCGATCGCCGTGTTCGTTCCCGCCTGGGACGAAGCGAATGTGATCGCGCCGATGCTTCGCCACACGCTGCGCGCCTGGGGAGACGGGGACTTCGTCCTGTTCGTCGGCTGCTATCCCAACGATCCGGCGACCGGTGACGCGGTACGCGGCGTCGGCGATGCGCGGGTGCGGGCGGTGGTCGGGCCGGCACCGGGGCCGACCACGAAGGCGGACTGCCTCAACACGCTCTGGCCGGCGATGCTGCAGGAGGAGGCGCGCACCGGCCGGCGCTTCAAGGCGGTGGCGCTGCACGATGCGGAGGATGTGGTGCATTCTGCGGAGCTTCGGGTGTTCGATGCGCTGGTGGAGCGCCATGAACTGGTGCAGCTCCCGGTGCTGCCCCTCATCGACGCAGAGTCGCGCTGGATTGCGGGCCATTATGCCGACGAGTTCGCCGAAGCGCACGGCAAGGGCCTGGTGGTACGCGGGGCCATCGGAGCGGCCTTGCCGTCGGCCGGCGTCGGATGCGCGATACGAAGGGACACGCTGGAGCGCCTTGCCGCCGAGCGCGGCGCTCCGTTCGATGCGGAAAGCCTGACGGAGGATTACGAGCTCGGGCTTCGACTGACGCGCGGCGGCGGCCGGGCGGCATTCGTTCGGCTGATCGCGGCGCCGGGCGGAGCGGTGGTGGCGACCCGCGAGTATTTTCCGGCGACGCTCCAAGCGGCCGTGTCGCAAAAGGCGCGATGGATGCGCGGCATCGCGCTGTCCGGCTGGGACCGGCTTGGCTGGGCGGGCGGCATGGCCGAGCGCTGGATGCGGATGCGCGACCGGCAATCGGTGCTCGCCGCCTTGCTCCTCGTCTGCGGCTACCTGGCCGCCCTTCTCTGGCTGTCGAGGACGATGGGTACGGCTCTCGGGCTGCCGGCGCTCGATCTTGGAGAGCCGCTGCAGATCCTGCTCGTTCTCAACGGGTCGCTTCTGCTGTGGCGCCTTGCGATGCGCTTCGGCTTCGTCGCCGAAGCCTATGGCTGGCGCGAGGGGCTGCGCTCGCTGCCCCGTGCCCTTGTCGCGAATGCGGTCGAGATCGGGGCGGCGGCACGGGCCGTCTCGCTTTATGCGCGAGAGCGCGGACCGGTGCGTTGGGACAAGACGCGGCACGCCTTTCCGGCCGAAGTGCCGGCCGAGTGAGGCACACGCCGCCGCCGTTGCGCTTCATCATACTGGTCGTCGGCGGTTGGTTGTGCGTGCGCACCGCGGCCTATGCGCCCGGGTGGTGGGTTGGGACAGGCCTGGCCGGTCCCGTCGCCATTGCAGCGCCGGTGCCGGGCGTCCCGGTGGCGGCACTCGCCGGAGGTGCGCCGCGGGCGTTCGTCGAGCCGGAATGGCGACCCGTGCCTCCCCTTGTGACGCCGACTGCGTCGCTCCCAAGCGAACGGCCGCTCCGCAGCACACGCGCCAAGCCTCGGCCGCCTCTCGCCGGCTCGCAGCCGATCCGACTGGTCTCGATGGGCGCCCGCCCCGTGGCGATCCCGACGCAAGGGCGCGTGCCGCCGCCGATGCCGATGCCCGTTTTGGAACCGACGCAGGCGACAGTGCCGCGACGCTTCGAACCCGCTGCGGCCGGGAGGCCCGCTTTTGCCGGACGCTGGTCCGGCTCCGCCTGGCTCTTTCTCCGCGAGGAGCAGGGCCGATCGTTGGCGCAAGGCGGCACGATCGGCGGAAGCCAGGCTGGGCTCAGGCTCGCCTATCGGCTGAACCGCGCCGGCACCCGTCCGCTGAGCGTCGCCGCCCGCCTTTACGCGCCGGTGGGCGACCGGCGTGCGACGGAAGCGGCGCTCGGGCTCGAATGGCGGCCGCTTGCCGCCGTGCCGGTGAGCCTAGTCGCCGAGCGGCGCGAGGCGCTGGGCTCGCGCGGCCGCTCGGCCTTTGCGCTTGGCGCGCATGGCGGCCTGACGGACGCGCGGCTCCCTCTCGGCTTGCGCCTGAACGCCTACGGGCAGGCCGGTGTCGTCGGCACGCGCGCCCGCGACGTTTACGCCGACGGGGCCGCGCGGGTCACGCTCCGCGCCGGCGCCCTCGACATCGGCGCAGGCCTATCGGGAGGCGCACAACCGGGCGTGGCGCGGCTCGATGCAGGTCCGGTCGTCTCGCTTCGCCTACCCGCCGCGCGGCTGCGCGTGTCCGGCGAATGGCGCTTCCGCATCGTCGGCGACGCGCGGCCGGACTCGGGCCCTGCGCTGACCATTGGTGCCGATTTATGAAGAATTTCGCCGTGGCGGCGCGTGCCCAGCCGTGCAATCAATAGCCATCCTTGACGAAGGGGGGAATCGCAGTGAGCATCTGGATCGCAGCCGCTGCAGCGCTCGCGGCGCAGGCCGGCGCCATCCCGGCGCCGGAGGAAGCAGGAAAGGCGGCGGTCCGCACGTGCGTCTCTCGGGAAGAGGCGGCGCGGCCGGTCGGCAGCCTCACTCTCGCGGAGCGGCGCGCGCTGATCGCATGCGCCCAGCGGGTGGCGGCGGCGGTGTTGGCCGAGCACCTGCCGATGCGGGTCGACGAATTGACGACGCTGATCGCCGTCACCGCCGACGGGATCGATCTCACCTACAAATATCGAGTCTCCGCCGGCAGGCCCGCCTTCAGGGACGGTTTCGACGCCAATCTGGCGCGCTCCGTTTGCGCCGACCGGGGCAGGGCGACCGTGATTTCAGCCGGCGGCGCGTACCGCTACATCTGGCACGACACGAGCGGCCGGGTGGTTCACCGGCTCACGATCGACACCTGCGGAGAAGCGGCGGCGGAGCCGCAGCCGGTCGCCTGAAGCCGCGCGCGATGCCGACGCTCAGATCGCGTCGGAGCCCCGTTCGCCGGTGCGGATGCGCAAAGCCTCCTCGACATGGCTGACGAAGATCTTGCCGTCCCCGATGCGGCCGGTGCGCGCGGCCGCGGCGATCGCTTCCACGACGCGCTCGGCGAGCCCGTCCTCGACCACGACCTCCAGCTTCACCTTGGGGAGGAAATCGACCACATATTCGGCGCCGCGGTAAAGCTCGGTATGCCCCTTCTGGCGGCCGAAGCCCTTGGCTTCGATGACGGTGATGCCGGACACGCCGACATCGTGGAGCGCTTCCTTCACCTCGTCGAGCTTGAACGGCTTGATGACGGCTTCGATCTTCTTCACGGGGCTTCGCTCCTCGGTGCTGCCGCATTGCAGCATAGAGACGCCGGGGCCGCTGGCAAGCGGCGGCTCCAGCGGCTAAGGGGCTCCCATGCTCAATCTATCCGGCATCACCGTGCGCCTCGGCGGGCACACGATCCTCGACGGCGCGACCGCGGCCCTGCCCCCGGGCAGCCGCGTCGGCCTGGTCGGCCGCAACGGCGCCGGCAAGTCGACCCTGATGCGCGTCGTCGCCGGCTCGATCGATCCCGAGGACGGGCGCGTCGACATGCCGCGCGCCGCGCGGGTCGGCTATATCGCGCAGGACGCTCCGGCGGGCGACGCGACTCCGTTTGAAACGGTGCTCGCCGCCGATGTGGAGCGCGAGGCGCTGCTGCGCGAGGAAGAGGCGACGGAGGACGGCCACCGGATCGCCGAGATCCACGAGCGGCTGAACGCGATCGACGCGCATGCGGCGCCGGCACGCGCGGCGCGGATCCTCGTCGGCCTCGGCTTCGACGAGGAGATGCAGCAGCAGCCGCTCGACAGCTTCTCGGGCGGCTGGCGGATGCGCGTCGCGCTCGCCGCTCTCCTCTTCTCGCAGCCCGACCTCTTGCTGCTCGACGAGCCTTCGAACCACCTCGATCTCGAATCGACGCTTTGGCTGGAAAACTTCCTCAAGGGCTACAAGGCGACGATGCTGATCGTCAGCCACGAGCGCGACCTTCTCAACAATGTGGTCGACCACATCCTCCACCTGAAACAGGGCAAGCTCACCCTCTACCCGGGCGGCTACGACGCGTTCGAGAAGCAGCTGGCCGAGCGGCTGGCCTTGCTCGAGGCGGCGCGCTCGGCCCAGGCGGCGCAGCGGGCCCGGCTCGAACATTATATTGCCAAGAACAGCGCGCGCGCCTCGACGGCCAAGCAGGCCCAGTCCCGCGCCAAGGCGCTCGCCAAGATGAAGCCGATCGCCGAAGTCGCGAACGATCCGAGCCTGAGCTTCGACTTCCCCTCGCCCGCCAAGCTGCGCCCGCCGCTGATGACGCTCGACATGGCGTCGGTCGGCTACGCGCCCGGCCAGCCGATCCTGACGCGCCTCAACCTGCGCATCGATCCGGAGGATCGGATCGCGCTCCTGGGGCGCAACGGCAACGGCAAGACGACCCTCGCCCGCCTCCTCTCCGCCCAGCTCACGCCGATGGACGGCGGGATGACGGCGCCGGGCAAATTGAAGGTCGGCTATTTCACGCAATATCAGGTCGAGGAGCTGGAGGGGGATTCCAGCCCGCTCGAGCATATGAGCCGGCTGATGAAGGGGGCGACGCCGGCGGCGGTGCGCGCCCAGCTCGGCCGCTTCGGCTTTTCGGGCGACAAGGCGACGCGTGCGGTCGGCACCATGTCGGGCGGCGAGCGGGCGCGGCTCGCGCTTGCGCTCGTCACCCGCGACGCGCCGCACATGCTGATCCTCGACGAGCCGACCAACCACTTGGACGTCGATGCGCGCGAAGCGCTCGTGCAGGCGCTGAACGATTATGGCGGCACCGTCGTCCTGGTCAGCCACGACCGGCACATGATCGAGCTGACGGCGGACCGCCTCGTCCTCGTCGATCACGGCACGGCCAGCGAATATGCGGGAAGCCTCGACGATTATACCGACATGATCCTCGGCCGGAACGGCGCCGGCTCCGGCGGGAGCGGGGACGAGGCGCAGGGGCCCGCGGTGAAGGTCAGCCGCAAGGACGAGCGCCGCGCGGCGGCCGATGCGCGCGAGAAATCCAAGGCGCTGCGCACGGCGGCCAAGGCGGCGGAAACGGAGATCGGCCGGCTCGAGGCGCGGCGCACCGAGATCGACCGGGCGATGTTCGACCCGTCCTCCGCGACGGCGGCGGACTCGAAGCTGACGATGAGCGCTCTCATGAAGCTGCGCGCGGAGGTGTCGGCGCAGCTCGATGCGGCGGAAGCGCGGTGGCTTCAGGCGTCGGCCGCGCTGGAGGAAGCCGGCGTTCCGGCCTGATCGGTCAGGGGTTTCCCTTATGGCGGCGTGCCGGCGCGGCTGACATAGCGCTGCGATGAAGCCGCTTACCGCACTCGCTCTCTCGGCCCCTCTGCTTGTCGGCGGCGCGTCGGCGCTGGCCTGGGCGCGCCGCCGCGGGGCGATGCGCAGCGCCGAGGAAGCGTGGCGCGCGGTCGCGTCGCGGGCCGAGCCGGCTGCGGGCCTGTTCGACCCGGCGTGCCTCGGCGGCCTCCCCGAGATCGCCCGGCGTTACTTCCTGCGGGCGATCGCGCCGGGGACGCCGCTGGCGACCACGGTCGAGCTGGAGATGGCGGGCACCTTTCTCCTCGGCGACGCACGCAGGCATCGGCGCTTCGGGATGACGGCGCGGCAGATCCTGCGGCCGCCCTTCGAGTTCGTGTGGATGCCGCGTCTCGCGGCCGGCGCGATGCGCATCGACGGATCGGACGCGCTGGTCGCCGGCGAGGCGTGGACGCGCTTCTTCCTGGCCGGCCTGGTGCCGGTGGCGGATGTGCGCTCCTCGCCCGATCTCGTCCGCTCGGCCGTTTTTCGCTCGGCGGTGGAGGGCATCTGGGCGCCGGCGAGCCTGCTTCCGGAGCGCGGCGTCGCCTGGGAGCAGATCGGCGCCGACCGGGCGCGCGTGACGCTCAGCCGGACAGAGCCGGAGATCGCGATCGAGCTGGCGCTGAACGAGGACGGCACTCTGCGCGAAGTGGCGGGCGCGCGCTGGTCCAACGCCAATGGGGAGCGCCGCTTCCGGCTGCAGCCGTTCGGCGGCACCGTCCTTCGGAGCGCGCGCTTCGCCGGCTTCACCATCCCCGCGGAGGTGCATGTCGGCAATCATTTCGGGACGGCCGACTATCTGCCCTTCTTCCAGGCGCGGATCGTGGACGCGGTCTATCGCTGACCGATCGGGCCGCAGCGCGGGAGAGGGCAAGACGCAAAAAAGCCGCCGGGCCCGAGGGCGCGGCGGCGTTTTGGGTGGTTGCGGGAGCAGGATTTGAACCTGCGACCTTCAGGTTATGAGCCTGACGAGCTACCGGGCTGCTCCATCCCGCGTCAACCACTCCCCGAGGGGGCCTGAGCCCTGAAGGGGAGGCAATGTGAATGGGTTTGGGACCCCATCGAAGTATTACTTCGATGGGAACCCTGCTTCCTGCGCGGCTTTCAAAGCCTGGCGACGACCTACTCTTCCATCGCTTAAGTGATAGTACCATCGGCGCTGTCTGGTTTCACGGCCGAGTTCGGGATGGGATCGGGTGGGTCACAGACGCTATGGCCACCAAGCTATGGGGCCTGCGCATAAAGTGTTCTAGAAACCGTGCAATCATCTGGCTGAGTCCCTCTCGGACAGCCAAAGCTGTCGTTGATGGTGGGACTCTCAAGCGCGAATAGAGCAATTAGGACCGGTTAGCTCCATGGATTACTCCACTTCCACATCCG
>DASVQT010000134.1:0-9646 GCA_036388975.1 Allosphingosinicella sp.
TCAAGAACGTCACGATCGGCAAGGACATCGTCTCGGGCGAGCTGACGAATGGCGAGAAGTTCCGGACCTATGCGCCGCAGGACGTGCAGCTGGTCGACCGCCTGAAGACCAAGGGCGTCGCCTTTTCGGCCGAGCCCGAGCAGCAGACCAGCGTCTGGCTGATCCTCCTCTACCAGTCCCTCCCCTTCCTTCTCATCCTCGGCATCGCCTTCTTCGTGATGCGCCAGATGCAGAAGAATGCGGGCTCGGGCGCGATGGGCTTCGGCAAGTCCAAGGCCAAATTGCTGACCGAAAAGCACGGCCGCGTCACCTTCGACGACGTCGCCGGCATCGACGAAGCGCGCGAAGAGCTGCAGGAGATCGTCGAGTTTCTGAAGGACCCGTCGAAGTTCGCGCGCCTGGGCGGCAAGATCCCCAAGGGCGCCCTGCTCGTCGGCAGCCCCGGCACCGGCAAGACCTTGCTGGCGCGCGCCATCGCCGGCGAGGCGAACGTCCCCTTCTTCACCATTTCCGGCTCTGACTTCGTCGAAATGTTTGTCGGCGTGGGCGCCAGCCGCGTCCGGGATATGTTCGAGCAAGCCAAGAAGAACGCTCCCTGCATCGTCTTCATCGACGAGATCGACGCCGTCGGCCGGCATCGCGGCGCGGGGCTTGGCAACGGAAACGACGAGCGCGAGCAGACGCTGAACCAGCTCCTCGTCGAAATGGACGGCTTCGAGGCGAACGAAGGCATCATCATCATCGCGGCGACCAACCGCCCCGACGTGCTCGATCCCGCGCTTCTCCGCCCGGGCCGGTTCGACCGCCAAGTCGTCGTGCCGCGCCCGGACATCGAAGGCCGCGAGAAGATCCTCGCCGTTCACATGAAGAAGGTGCCGCTCGCGCCCGACGTCGATCCGCGCACCATTGCGCGCGGCACGCCCGGCTTCTCCGGCGCCGATCTCGCCAACCTCGTCAACGAAGCCGCCCTTCTCGCCGCCCGCAAGGGCAAGCGCCTCGTCGCCATGCGCGAGTTCGAGGAAGCCAAGGACAAGGTCATGATGGGCGCCGAACGGAAGTCCATGGTCATGACCGAGGACGAGAAAAAGGCCACCGCCTATCATGAGGCCGGCCACGCTCTCGTTTCGCTTCACGTCCCGGGCTGCGATCCGCTGCACAAGGTGACGATCATCCCGCGCGGCCGTGCGCTGGGCGTCACCTGGAACCTCCCGGAGCGCGACCGTTATTCGATGACCATGAAGCAGATGAAGGCACGCCTCGCCCTTTGCTTCGGCGGCCGCATTGCCGAACAGCTCATCTACGGCGAGGACGAGCTCAACACCGGCGCGTCCAACGACATCCAGCAGGCGACCGACATGGCGCGCGCCATGGTCATGGAATATGGCATGTCGGAAAAGCTCGGCTGGCTGCGCTACCGCGACAATCAGGAAGAGGTCTTCCTCGGCCACAGCGTCGCGCGCAGCCAGAGCGTGTCGGAAGAAACCGCCCGCCTCATCGACCAGGAGGTCCGCCGCCTGATCGAGGAGGCGGAAGCCGCTGCCCGCCGGGTCCTGACCGACAATCTCGACGAGCTCCACCGCCTCGCCAACGCCCTTCTCGAATATGAGACGCTGACCGGCGAGGAGTCGAAAAAGGCGATCCGCGGCGAGGATATCGGACGCGAGGACCACGGATCGAGGCCGCCGCCTTTCCCGGTCACCGGCTCTTCGATCCCGTCCACCAAGCGTCCGCGCGGCGGCATTGGCGGTCCGGCTTCGCAGGGGGCCTGACCGCCGCCGCGGCCCGCGCCGGCTTCCGGCGCAAGCCGTCCGACGCGGCTCGCGTCAGGCAAGCAGGCCGAGGCCGAGCAGGAGCAGCCCGAAAAGGGTCACGGTGACGCTCGAGATGAAGAGCATCGCGACCGTTCGCCAAAGCGCGCTCGGCCAGGACAGCGCATAGGCGCCCTTCAGCTGCCGGAAGATATGCACCGGCGGTATGAGCAGAAAGGCAAAGGTGACGAGCCCGTGCGTCACCCCGATCGTGCGCAGCACCACGAAGGCGATCAGCACCATGCTCATGAAGCCGATCGAATAGGTGATGAAGACGAGGTGATCGTAGGCGTGGAAGCGCTCCCGGTAGCGCCTGCGGTGAAGGAACAGCATCCACAGGAACGGAAGCGAGATCGGGATCAGCGCCCAGCTATATTTATAGGCGCTGGACTGGAGCTTGTAGGAGAGCAGGGCCGGATTCTCGTTCGCCTTCTTCAGCCCCTTGTCGAGCCGCGCCCAGCCGGTCTCCGGCGGCTCTTCGCCGATCAGCTCGCGCCCGGAAGCGACGGCGAGCACCCGCCGCTCGGTCCGCGCGTCGTCGAGCGCGTCGTCCACCGCCGCCGTCGATGCCCCGCGCCGCGCAAGCGCCGCCCGCTCACGCTCGAGCCGTACGATCGCCGCGTCCGCCTGGCGCAGCTCGGCGATCTCCTCGGCGGACGGCGTGCCGTCGCCCGGGCCGATCATGTCCGCGCCCAAGGCGCTGAACAAGGCGAACATCAGGAAGACGGTGAACAGGAACAGCGCCATGGGCGAGACGAAGCGGGCGCGCTCCCCTTCCACGTAGCGGCGGGTGAGCTCGCCCGGCCGCCAGGCGAGCATGGGCAGGGTCCGCCAGATCTTGCCTTCGAAGTGAAGCACGCTGTGCAGCACGTCGTGCCACCAGGCGGAAACGGTGCGTTGGACGTGGGCGCTCTGGCCGCATTCGTGGCAATGCCGGCCGGTCAGCGCCGTTCCGCAATTGAGGCAGACGCCGCCATGGCCGCTTCCGGCCGCCACTTCCCCCTGCCCCGGCTCGCCCTGCGCCGGCTCGATCGCACGCGCGGCGAGCGCTCCCGTCACCGCCTCGCCGATGCCGTCGACCTCGCTCATCTCCTGCCCCCTGCTTTGGCTCGCGCAACAGTGACGAAGGCCGCCGCGGGCGTCGAGAACATTCGCGCCGCCGCGCCGCCATGCTATCGCCCGGTGCAATGACGCTCACCGGCCTTCTCGGCGGCTCCTTCAACCCGGCGCATCGCGCGCATCGGCGGATCAGCCTGGCCGCGGCCGACGCGCTCGGCCTGGACGAGGTCTGGTGGCTGGTCTCCCCCGGCAACCCGCTCAAGGAGAAAGCGGGCATGGCGCCCCTCGCCGCGCGCTACGCCTCCGCGCGCCGCGCCGCGCGCCATGCGCCGATCCGCGTCACCGCCATCGAGGAGGCGCTCGGGAGCCCCTTCACCGTTGAAACCATTGCCGAACTCGTGCGCCGCTTTCCCGACAGGCGCTTCGTCTGGCTGATGGGCGCCGACAATCTCGCCCAATTCCACCGCTGGCGGGAATGGCGGCGCATCGCCCGCATGGTTGTGATTGCGGTCGTGATGCGGCCGGGTTATCATGGCCCCGCCCATCGGGCTCGTGCGATGGGCTGGCTGCGTCGCTTCGTCCGGCCCGCAGCCATGGCCCGCCACTGGACGACGTGGAGTAAACCGTCGCTCGTGCTGCTTCAGCTGCCGCTCGATCCGACCTCCGCCACCGCCATTCGCGCCGCCAATCCCCATTGGCACCGATCCGCCGAAAGATCGTTCAACCCCAAGGTCCTGCGTGACGGCGTCACGCGGCGGCCGCTTACTTGAAGGAGGCACATTGCCCGAACCGACCCCCGCTCCGCCCGAAGACGGAGCCCCCGAACGGACCGCTCCGCACGGCGGAGCTCCGGACAGCAACGACGCTCTGCATGCGCTCGTTCTCCGTTCGCTCGACGACGACCAGGCGGTCGACGTCGTTTCCATTCCGCTTGCCGGCAAGTCGAGCATCGCCGATCACATGGTGATCGCGAGCGGCCGCTCGGCGCGCCAGGTCGCCTCCATGGCGCAGAAGCTCACCGAGCGGATCAAGCAGGACATGAAGCGCAACGTCCGCGTCGAAGGCCTGCCGATCGCCGATTGGGTGTTGATCGATGCCGACGACGTCATCGTCCACATCTTCCGCCCGGAAGTCAGGACCTTCTACAATCTCGAGCGGATGTGGGCTTTCGAAGAACGCTCCGGCAGCTCCGCGCAGGTTCCCGCCGCCGCGGCCGGCTGACCCGCGCTCCGTCATTGCGAGGAGCGAAAGCGACGAAGCAATCCAGGCGGCCTCGAACACCCGCACCGGCTTCCGCTGGATTGCTTCGCTTCGCTCGCAATGACGGTTAAGGCTGCAGAATGCTCCTCCACATCGTCGCGCGCGGGAAGATCGGCCGCAGCCCGGAGGGGGAGCTGGTCGAGCGCTATTTGAAGCGCATTTCCTGGCCGACCAGGCTCAGCGAGCTTCCGGAAAGCGGCGGGCGGGTTCCGCCGGCGGGCGACAACGGCGTGACCGTCCTGCTCGACGAGAAAGGCGAGCAGCTCGGCTCACTCGCTTTTGCCGAGAAGCTGCGCGCGTGGCGCGACGACGGGCGCCGCGAGGCCAGGTTCCTGATCGGCGGGGCGGACGGCTTCGGGGATGCCGAGCGCGCCGGCGCCGACCTCCTCCTCGCCTTCGGCAAGGCGACCTGGCCGCACCTTCTCGCCCGCGTCCTGCTGGCCGAGCAATTGTGGCGCGCAACGTCCATCCTTGCGAACCACCCTTATCATCGTGAAGGGTGACGCCATGCGCCGCACCCTTCTCGTCCTCGCCGCCATCGCCTGCACCGCGGGTGTCGCCGTGGCGCAGAACCCACCGGCCGGGGACGATGCGGCGCTTCGCCTGGCGCAGCGGGAGGCGAGCCAGGCCCTCGCCCGCTCGCAGCGGCTCGAGCAGGAAGCGGCGCGGGCGACCACCGACGCGGCGCGCGCCCGCGCCGAGGCCGAAGCCCTCGCCGCCCGCATCGAAGCGGGTGAAGCCGACATCACGGCCGCCGACCAACAGGTCCGCATCGCCGAAGCCCTCGCCGCCGGCCAGCGCGCCCGCCTCGCCGAGCGCCAGAAGCCGGTCGTTCGCCTCACCGCCGCGCTCCAGACCATGGCGCGCCGCCCACCCGCGCTCGCCCTCGTCCAGCCCGGATCGCTCGACGACGTGGTGCGCGTCCGTTCGGTTCTCGCCTCCACCTTGCCGCGCATCCGCGCCCAAACCGCCAGCCTTCGCGCGGAAGTCGCACAGGGCAACCGCTTCCGCCAGGGCGCCGCCAACGCCCACCGCGCCCTGCTCGCCGCGCGCGAGGAGCTGCAGCGCCGCCGGGTCGCCCTTGCCCGCTTCGAAATCCAGCAGCGGCAACGTTCGCAGAGCCTTGCCCAATCGGCGCTTGTCGAATCGGATCGGGCACTGGCGCTCGGGGAGGAAGCGCGCGAGCTCGCCCGCCGCGCCGGCACGCGGGAGGCGCAAGAACGCCTCGGGGCGCGGCTCGCAGCATTGCCCGGCCCGGTTCCGCGTCCGAACGCGAGCGGCACTCCGGCGCGCGGCCGTTCGCCCTACATGCTCCCGGTCGAGGGCCGGCTCGTCGCCGGCCTCGGCGAGCTTTCCGACGGCGGCGTGCATGCCCGCGGCCTGACGATCGCGCCGCAGGCGGGGGCGGAGGTGGTCGCACCTGCGGACGGGCGGATCGTTCACGCCGGCCGCTTCCGCTCCTACGGCGAGGTGGTGATCATCGACCATGGCGGCGGCCTGCAGAGCGTCATCACCGATCTCGCCTCCCTTGTCGTGGCCGCCGGCCAGCGGGTGCGCCGGGGCGAGCGCCTCGGCCGCGCCGGAAACGAGGAGCCGCGCATCAGCATCGAGCTTCGCCGCGGCGGCCGGCCCGTGGCCATCGCCCCGCTGCTCGCCGGCTGACGCTTCCTCTTCATCTCCCCTGAACGCGCGTTCATCGAAGGTTGCTTTGCGCCGGTTTAAAGTGGCGGTAGAAGCGCATACTTACTCTTCGCGTCAGGAACTCCATGGCCAGCAACGTCCTTCGCTCCCTCGCCCTCGTATCGGCGATCGCTCTCATCCCGGCCGCCACCGCTGGAATGGCGCAGGTGGATGCGGACAGTTATCAGAGCATGGACAAGTTCATGAGCGTGTTCGAGCGCGTCCGCGCCCAATATGTCGAGCAGGTGGACGACGAGCGGCTGATCAAGGGCGCCATCGACGGCATGCTCGCCAGCCTCGATCCGCACAGCTCCTATCTTGACGAACGCAGCTTCCGCTCGCTGATGACCACGACCGAGGGCAATTACGGCGGTCTCGGCCTTTCGGTCACGATGGAGGACGGCGCCGTCAAGGTCATCGCCCCGACCCGCGACACCCCCGCCGACCGCGCCGGAATCAAGGCCGGCGACTTCATCACCCACATCGACGGCCGCCTCTTTTACGGCGGCACCCTCGACGAAGCCGTGGAACGCATGCGCGGCGAACCTGGCACCAGCGTCAGGCTCACCATCGTGCGGCCTGGGCGCGACCGGCCGTTCGACGTCAACATCACGCGCGCCGTCGTCAACATCGAGGCGGCGCGTTCAGAAGTGAAGAACAATGTCGGCGTGATCACGGTCACGACCTTCAACCGCAACACCACCGAAGCCGTCGCGACCGAGATCCAGAAGGTCCAGCGGGCGGCCGGCGCGAGCCTGCAGGGCTTCGTCATCGACCTGCGCTCCAATCCCGGCGGCCTGCTCGACCAGGCGATCGGGCTTTCGGACCTGTTCCTGGAACGCGGCGAGATCGTTTCGCAGCGCGGCCGCCGGCGCGAGGACATCCAGCGCTGGCATGCCCGTCCCGGCGACATCACCAACGGCCTTCCCATCGTCGTGCTCGTCGACGCCGGCACAGCTTCGGCGGCCGAGATCGTCGCCGCGGCGGTGCAGGACCATCGCCGCGGCATCGTCATGGGCGAGCGCACCTTCGGCAAGGGGTCCGTCCAGTCGGTGATCGAACTCGGCGACAATCAAACGGCTATCCGTCTCACCACGGCGCGCTATTACACGCCGTCGGGACGCTCGGTTCAGGAGGGCGGAATCGCTCCCGACGTCCTGGTTCCGCAGCTGTCCGACCCGGATTACCGCTCGCGCAACCGTGTCCGCGAATCGGACCTCAGGCGCCACCTCGTCAACGAAGCGGCGGTGGGCGAGGACGTGATCCGGGACGATCAGCGGCCGGATCCGCGTTTCACGGCAACGCCCGAACAGCTTCGCACCCGCGGCATCGACGATTACCAGCTCCATTACGCCATCCAGACGCTCGCCCGCCTGCCGCGGACCGGAACGGCCGCCGCGCCTGCGCCGGCGGCAGCGGGCGGCGGCGCGTCCCGCTCGCCGCGCCGCTAGGGAGCGGACGCCGCAGTGACCGGGCTCGAACGCGCGCGCCTTCTTTCCGTGCTGGTGCCGGCGGCGCTGCTCGCCGGCGCCTACGGCTCGCAATATCTGGGCGGCCTCCACCCGTGCGAGATGTGCTACTGGCAGCGCTGGCCGCATTTCGCCGCGCTTGGCCTCGGCCTACTGTCCTACGTGCTGTCGGGCCTGCCGGACCGGGGCCGCAGCTTCGTCTGGCTCGCAGCGCTCGCCATTCTGCTCAGCGGCGGGATCGGCTTCTACCATTTCGGCGTGGAGCTGGGCTGGTTCGAAGGCATCACCCATTGCACGAGCAGCGGCGGCGATCTCGACGCCATTTTCAACGCGCCGCTTATCCGCTGCGACGAAGTCCAGTATCGCTTTCTCGGCATTTCCATCGCCGGATGGAACGCGATCATTTCCCTCGGGTTCGGAATGGCGATCCTATGGCTGAGCCTCAAGAAACCGCGCGCCCGGGCCTGAGCCGGGCCCCCGCCTGGCGCCCGGGCGACGACCGGCCGGACATCCCGTCGATGCTGCGCGTCGACCAGGCCGGCGAATATGGCGCAACCCGCATCTACGCCGGCCAGCTCGCCGTTCTGGGCGACAGAGGCAAGGGCGCGCGCGTCATTGCCCGCATGGCCTCGCAAGAAGAGCGGCACCTCAGGCATTTCGACGAACTCCTCCCTGCCCGCGGCGTGCGGCCGACCTTGCTCCAGCCCTTCTGGAACCATGCCGGCCATGCGCTGGGCGCGGTCACCGCCCTGATCAGCCCGAGCGCGGCCATGGCGTGCACGGCGGCCGTCGAGACCGAGATCGACAAGCATTATTCCGAGCAGCTCTCGACGCTTGGCGCGGAGGACCAGGACCTCGCCGATACGATCCGCGAGTTCCAGGCCGACGAACTCGAGCACCGCGACACCGCCATTGCGGCGGGGGCCGAGGACACGTTCGGCTATCCGGTCCTTTCCTTCTTCATTCGTGCCGGCTGCCGGGCCGCGATCGCACTGTCGAAGCGGATCTGAGGTGCGGCAGGCAGTCCCCGCCGGAGCCCCGTTCGCGCCAAAAGTCACGGCTTCGATCTGTACGAAGTCTCCGGCTGCCCTATGCGGATCGGCCAGCCACCCGAGGCGGCGCGCCGCGCGCAAAGGCATGCACATCGTAGCCGTGATCTGGACTCTCCTCGGTAGCGTTGTTTCACCCTCCGCACATGCGCAGGAGCAGGCCGCAGGGTCTGCTCCAGGCGATGCGCGGGTCAATCAACTCATCGTCTACGGCAACGATGCCTGTCCGCCGGGCAACGAGCACGAGATCATCGTCTGCGCGCGGCTTCCCGAGGAGGAGCGCTTCCGCATTCCGCCTTCGCTGCGCGATCGGCCCGGGTTCGGGGGCCGCACTTGGTACGACCGCGCGATCGAGCTGTCCTATGCCGGGCGGAGCGGCATCGGAAGCTGCACGCCAAGCGGCGCCGGGGGCTTCATCGGCTGCCAGAACCAGCTCATCTCCCAGGCCCGCGCCGAGCGCCGTGCCGAGCAGGATATCAATTGGGCGCGCCTCGTCGCCGAAGCGCGCGCGGATCGCAGCCGCCGCATCGACCGGGACGCGGCCGAGATCGAGCGGTCGCAAAGCGAGGACGATTGATCACCAGAGGCCGCGTGCTTCCGGAACAAAGCGGCGCGGCTATACCTTTTTCACATAGAGCTCCGGCCGCGCGCCGGTCTGCCAGGAGGCCAGTCATGACACGCCTTACACCGATTCTGCTCGCTGCCGGCGCCGCACTCGCGGCGGCCGCGGGTGCCCACGCACAAGGCCAGGCCCCTGCCGCGACCGCGGCCGACGGGCGCCGCGTGAGCCAGCTCATCGTCTACGGCAACGACCCCTGCCCCGCGAGCACCGCCGACGTGATCGTCGTCTGCGCTCGGCGCGACGAGGACGAGCGCTATCGCATCCCCGAACCGCTGCGCGGCACCGGCCAGCGGCAGGCCGAAAGCTGGGCCGCCAACGCCCGCAGCCTTGAAACGGTCGGCCGCACCGGCATTCAGAGCTGCTCCACCGTCGGTCCGGGCGGGTTTACGGGGTGCTGGAATGAGATGATGCGTCAGTCTCGCGAGGATCGCCGCACCAATCCGGAAGGGCAGCCGGTTCCGTAGGTTCCTCCTCATCGGAGCTGGGACGGGGTGCAGGCGGGGCGGCATGCCGCGGGCATGCCGAGAGCCGGAACCGGCTGCGGAGCAGCGGTCGGCCGCAGGCTCGTGGAGGGGCAGGAGGCGCAAGACTTCCGCCGTCTGGCGCGCGAATCGGGGAGGCGGAGACAGTTACCCCTCCACCACCCTTCGGGTGGTCCCCCTCCCCAAGCAAGCTTGGGGAGGAATTAGGCCGGGCGGG
>DASVQT010000135.1:0-2540 GCA_036388975.1 Allosphingosinicella sp.
CCGTCCGATCCTTCGATATGCGCGCCTGGTGCGCAGACGTCGGCCGCCGCACCGACGCCTGCCGCGACCGGCGCCGCGAAGCACGCCGCGAGCGACGGGCGGACGCCGAGCGCCCCGTCCGCTACCGCAACGCACGCAACATGCGCCGCTTCTGCGCCGCCGCCGGCCGGAACACGCCGCAATGCCGCACCTTCCTCAGGAACATCCGCGATTGAGCTTGGGCTGTGCCGGAAGGCCCAGGCTTCGACGGGTGGCGCGCAGAACCTAGCCTATCGCTCAACCCGACCGGCTAAACGGCGCACGGCGGAGCGCGCCCTCTCACCGACCCCTGCACCGAACGCCCTCGCTGGACAGCCGGGGAGCCCCGCCTTAGGGCGCCGCCATGACGATCCAGCCCAGCGACTCCGTTCTCATCGTCGACTTCGGCAGCCAGGTGACCCAGCTCATCGCCCGGCGTGTCCGGGAGGCCGGGGTCTATTCGGAGATCGCTCCGTTCACCCGCGCGCTCGAAACGTTCGAGCGGATGAAGCCCAAAGGGATCATCCTTTCGGGCGGGCCTTCTTCGGTGACGCTGGAAGACAGCCCGCGCTGCGATCCGGCCTTGTTCGACGCGGGCGTGCCGATGCTCGGCATCTGCTACGGCCAGCAGCTCATGGCCGAGCAACTGGGCGGCAAGGTCGTGACCGGCGACCATAGCGAATTCGGCCGCGCCTTCATCGACATCAAGGACGATTGCGCGCTTTTCGACGGTCTCTGGCAAGCCGGCGAGACCCACCAGGTCTGGATGAGCCACGGCGACAAGGTGGACGCCCTTCCGCCCGGCTTCCGGATCGTCGCGCAATCGGACGGCGCCCCCTTTGCCGCGTCCGCGGACGACGCGCGGCGCCTGTACGGCGTGCAGTTCCATCCCGAAGTGGTCCACACGCCCGACGGCGCCAGGCTCATCGCCAATTTCGTGCGCCACGTTTGCGGCCTGTCGGGCGACTGGTCGATGGCCGAGTTCCGTGCGACCAAGATCGCCGAAATCCGCGCCCAGGTCGGCAAGGGCCGGGTCATCTGCGGGCTTTCGGGCGGCGTGGACAGCGCAGTCGCCGCCGTGCTGATCCACGAGGCGATCGGCGAGCAATTGACCTGCGTCTTCGTCGATCACGGCCTGATGCGCGCGCAGGAGGCGGAGCAGGTCGTCTCCTTGTTCCGGAACAGCTACAACATTCCTTTGGTCCACGTCGATGCGGAGGCGCTGTTCCTGTCCGGCCTCGCCGGAGTCACCGATCCCGAAGCCAAGCGCAAGTTCATCGGCAAGACCTTCATCGACATCTTCGAGGAGGAAGCTCGCAAGGTCGGCGGTGCCGATTTCCTGGCGCAGGGCACGCTCTATCCGGACGTGATCGAAAGCATCAGCTTCACCGGCGGTCCGTCGGTGACGATCAAGAGCCACCACAATGTGGGCGGCCTTCCCGAGCGGATGAACATGCAGCTCGTCGAGCCGCTGAGGGAGCTCTTCAAGGACGAAGTGCGCGTGCTCGGCAAGGAGCTCGGCCTTCCCGAGGCCTTCGTGTCGCGCCATCCCTTCCCGGGGCCCGGCCTCGCCATCCGGATCCCGGGCGAAGTCACCAAGGAACGCTGCGACATCCTGCGCAAGGCCGACGCCATCTATCTCGAGGAAATCCGCCTGGCGGGTCTCTACGACGCCATCTGGCAGGCCTTCGCCGTCCTCCTTCCGGTCCGCACCGTGGGCGTAATGGGCGACGCGCGCACCTACGACTTCGTCTGCGGCCTGCGCGCCGTGACCTCCACCGACGGCATGACCGCCGACGTCTACCCGTTCGATGCGGGCTTCCTCAGCCGGGTCGCGACCCGCATTATCAACGAGGTGCGTGGCATCAACCGGGTCGTCTACGACTACACCTCGAAGCCGCCCGGCACGATCGAGTGGGAATGACGGCGCGCGGCGCTGACCGCTAGTCCGCCTTCCGCTCCGCGTCCCTTGCTTCTTCCTCCTCCTCACGCTCGCTGATCGCGTCGAGGACGTTTTCGGGGGCGACGTCGCGCTTCAGTTCGTCGACTTCGTCCCGAGCTTCGTGGCGGACGCCGAGATGGTCGGCGATGGCGTCGACCATGGCGACCACCTTGGTGATCTCATGCTCGGCGAGAAGGCTGATCTGGAGATCGAGCTCCGCCCTTTTTTCCGCCTGCGCGGCCATCCGGTTCTGCGAAATGAGAACGAAGGTGGAGATGAAGATCGCCTCGACGGAGGCGATCATGGCGAGGACGACGAGGCTTTCGTCGAACTTCGGAAGGATCGGCAGCCAGCCGACGTTGATCGCGATCCACAAGGCGAAAATGGCGAGGTGCAGGTAGACGAAGGTCATCGTGCCGGCGAAATCGCTGATCGCCTGGGCGGCGCGCTCGTTGCGCGGCGCGGCGCTCGCCTCGTCGCGGCGCCGGCGCTCCAGGGCGGCGATGTTGCGGGCGAGCGCGCTGTTGAGGCTGCCCGGCTGCGGCGGCTCGACTGTCGGCCCGCCGCTCATCAGGCGCCT
>DASVQT010000136.1:0-11271 GCA_036388975.1 Allosphingosinicella sp.
GCCGGGAGGATCGTCCGACTCCCCCTCTCCCCGGCCCTCTCCCCTGAAGGGGAGAGGGAACTTCAGTATCCCTTCATCCGGGCGAGGCGGTCGGCGTGGTAGGAGGGGTCGCCGAACAGTTCGTTCAGCACCCGGTCGCGCTTCATGTAGAGGCCGATGTCATATTCGTCGGTCATGCCCATGCCGCCGTGCATCTGGACGCCTTCCTGCACGGCGAGCGTCGCCACCCGGCCGGCCTTGGCCTTGGCAACCGAAACCATGGCGTCCGCTTCCTCGCTTCCCTCGTCGAGGAGCTGCTGCGCCTTCAAAGCGGCCGCGCGGGCAATTTCCAGCTCGGAATAAAGGTGGGCGGCCCGGAACTGGAGCGCCTGGAACTCGCCGATGAGGCGGCCGAACTGCTTTCTCTGCTTCAGATAATCGACCGTCATGTCCATCGCGCCCGAGGCGACGCCGACCATCTCCGAAGCCGCGCCGGCGCGCGCGGCGCCCAGCGCGCGGGACAGGACGCTTTCGCCCTCGCCTACCTCGCCGATCACCGCATCGGCATCCACCTCGACATTGTCGAAGGTCATGCGCGCGCCGATGCTGGAATCCGCGAGCCGCACGCCGTCGACCTCGAGGCCGCGTGCATCCTTTTCGACGGCGAAGAGCGTCAGCCCTTCGTCGCTGCGCGCGGCGACGACGATGAGGTCGGCGCTGGCGCCCTGGACGACGAACTGCTTGCGTCCCGAAAGGCGGAAGCCGTTGCCGGCCCGCTCCGCCTTCATCGCGATCGCTTCCGGGCGGTGCTTGGGGCCTTCGTCCACGGCGAGGGCCGCGACCGTGTCGCCGGACAGGATGCCGGGATACCAGCGCTCCCGCTGGCCGGAGCCCTTCAGCGCCTCGACCACCGCCACCGCCGTCACCAGGAAGGGCGAGGGCGTCAGGTTGCGGCCGATCTCCTCCAGCACGATCCCAGCTTCGACATGGCCGAGGCCGAGGCCGCCATCCTCCTCGCCGATCAGGATGCCGGTGAAGCCGAGCTCGGCGAACTGCTTCCAAAGGGCATGACCGAAGCCGTCGCGGCAATTCCTGTCGCGCCAATGGCGGAGCTGCTTCGAGATCGCGCCTTCCTCGGCCATGAAGCCGCGCGCCGTGTCGCGGAGCATCGCCTGGTCGTCGGTGAGGTAGAGAGGCATGTTCGTCAGGCTCCCGGCAGTTCGAGGATGCGCTTGGCGATGATGCCGAGCTGGATCTCGCTGGTGCCGCCTTCGATGGAATTGGCCTTGGTGCGCAGCCACTCGCGGGCCGCCTTGCCGCCGCGGCTCTTGTCGCTCTCCCATTCGAGCGCGTTGGAGCCGCCCGCCGCCATGACCAGCTCGTGGCGCGCCTTGTTGAGCTCGGTGCCGGCATATTTCATCATGGACGGCTGGGCGGGATGGGCGCGGCCGGCCTTGAGCTCGTCGATGAAGCGCTCGGACATGGCGCGAAAGGCCATGGCGTCCACGTCGAAGCGGGCGACGTCGGCGCGCAGGATCGGATCGTCGGCGAGAAGGTCGCCGAGCGCTTCGCCGAGCGACGCGTTCGAGCCGCCGCCAAGGCCCATGCCGCTGATCATCTCGCGCTCGTGGCCGAGGAGATATTTGGCGACGTCCCAGCCCTTGTTGACCTCGCCGACGACCTGGTCCTTGGGCACGCGGACGTCGTCGAAGAAGGTTTCGCAAAAAGGCGAATAGCCGGAGATGAGGAGGATGGGCTTGGTCGAGACGCCCGGGCTCGCCATGTCGAACAGGAGGAAGCTGATCCCCTTGTGCTTGGGCGCGTCGAAATCGGTGCGCACCAGGCAGAAGATCCAGTCCGCCTTGTCGGCATAGGAGGTCCAGACCTTCTGGCCGTTGACGAGCCAATGGTCTCCCTTGTCTTCGCACCGCGTCTGAAGCGAGGCGAGGTCGGAGCCGGCGTTCGGCTCGGAATAGCCCTGGCACCAGCGGATCTCGCCGCGGGCGATTTCTGGGAGGAAGCGCTTCTTCTGCTCTTCGGAGCCGTATTTGAGGAGCGCCGGGCCGAGCATGGAGATGCCGAAGCTGTAGAGCGGGTTGCGGGCGCCGATGCGGGCCATTTCCTGGCGCAGGATCTTGGTCTCGGCGGGGGACAGGCCGCCGCCGCCATAGGCGCTCGGCCAGTCGGGCACCGTCCAGCCGCGCTCCGCCATGACCTCCATCCAGCGGCGCTGCGCTTCGCTCTTGAAGGAAGGATTGCGCCCGCCCCAGCAGGCGTCGCTTTCGTCGCGCACGGGCTCGCGCATCTCGGCCGGGCAATTCGCCTCAAGCCAGGCGCGAGTCTCGGCGCGGAACGTGTCCAGATCGGCCATCTGTCTCTCCTTTACGTAAACGTCAACTGGCGCGCGCGGCGGCGCGTGTCAACGGGGGCGGTGCGGCTGCCTCGACCCGCCGTCTCGACAAGCTCGACGGCTGCTCGGCACGAACGGATTTGGGAATTGAACGCCCTGGACCAATTCCTCACCCGTTCGTCCCGAGCAGGGATCGAGCAGGCGAAGCCTGTCGAGAGCCCGTGTCGAGGGACCCTCACCGGAACTCCATAGCCTCGTCGGTGACGCGGCCGAGGCCGAGGGTCAGGACGTCGCGGAAGTAGTTTTGCGGGACGCGCCACGGCGCGCCGGCGCCCTGCGCGGGGAGCACGGCCTTGGCGCGCTCGATGTAGCCGGAGCTGAAATCCAGCAAGGGCAGCCGCTCCGTTTCGGCGCCTTGGACGCGCGGCATGAAGACGCGGTAGGCGCGGTCGTCCATGTAGCGGACGAGGCGGCAAAGGTAGCGGGCGGAAAGGTCGCATTTCAGCGTCCAGCTCGCATTGGTGTAGCCGAAAGCGAAGGCGAGGTTGGGAACGCCTTCCAGCATCATCCCCTTGTAGACGAGCCGCCCCGCCGCGTCGGCGGGAACGCCGTCCACCTCGAGTGCCACGCCGCCCATCAGCTTCACGACAAGGCCCGTCGCAGTCACCACGATGTCCGCCTCCACCTCCTCGCCGCCTGAGAGTCGAAGTCCCGTGGGGGTGAACGTCTCGATCTCGCCGGTCGCGACGGAGGCCCGGCCCTCGCGAACCGCCTTGAACAGGTCGCCATCGGGCACGAGGCAGAGGCGCTGCGCCCACGGATCGTAGCGCGGGGCGAAATGCCGCTCGACGTCATAGCCTTGGGGAAGCTCGTCCTTCGCCATGGCGATGAGCTTGTCGCGGGTCTTCGCCGGGCGGGCGCGGGCGAGGTTGAAGAACAGGCTCCCCAGCGCGACGTTCTTGGCGCGAGTGAGCGCCGCCCCGATCCGCGGCGCCAGCGCGTCCCGCGATGGGCGCGAGACGACGTAGCTCGGCGAGCGCTGCACCATGGTCACATGCGCGGCCGTCTCGGCCATGGCGGGGACGAGCGTCACCGCCGTCGCGCCGCTGCCGATCACCGCGACGCGCTTTCCGGAATGATCGAGATCGTCCGGCCAATGCTGCGGATGGACGATGCGGCCGGTGAACGTCTCCTCGCCCGGCCAGGACGGGCGGTAGCCGCCGGCATAATCGTAATAGCCGGCGCACAGATAGAGGAACGAGCAGGTGAAGGTGTGCGCGCCCTCCTCCGTCTCGGCTTCGACGGTCCAGCGCGCGTCGGCGCTCGACCAGCGCGCCGCCGTAACCCGGTGGCGGAAGCGGATGTGGCGGTCGATGCCGTATTCGCGCGCCGTGTCCTCGACATAATCGCGTATGTCGCCGCCGCCGACGATCGCCTGGTCGCCGCGCCAGGGGCGGAACGGGAAGCCGAGCGTGTACATGTCGCTGTCCGAGCGGATGCCGGGATAGCGGAACAGGTCCCACGTCCCGCCGATCCGCTCCCGCCCTTCGAGGATCGCCCAGCTCTTGTTCGGCAGGCGCTTGCCGAGGTGATAGGCCGCGTCGATCCCGGAAATGCCGGCGCCGACGATCACTATGTCGAAATGCTGTGAAACCATCGCCGCCCTCTTCGGCGACAAAGGCCCACGTTCGCAAGGGCGCTCAGGCGGCCGGGCACCTCGCGACCAGCCGCACCGAGCGGCGGTGATAGGTGAGGCTGCTGCAGCCGGTGAACTGGTCCTGCCCGAGCACGAGGAGGAAGCGCACCGGCTGGGCCGCGCCCGGCGCGGTGACGACGATCTCGTCCTGATCGGCGATGACGTCGCTCGGCAGCTGCATGTTGCCGCCATGATCGCGGATGCGCACCAGAAAGCGCGAGACGGGCATCCCGCCGACCGGAAAGGCGCGGCCGAGCGCCAGCGGGCGCACCGGGCGCAGGACGCTGAGCGCGATATGATGGCGCCGGACCTCGCCCGCCCAGCCGCCGCGATAGTCGCGCGCGATCACCGATCCGGCCGCCGCCGTCGCGACGCTAGCCGGCTCGGCTACGGAGAATTTGACGTTGACCAGATGTGCGTCGACCCGCACCGGCATCGAGAAACCGGCCAGCGGGGAGAACTGCCCGCGAAAGGCAAAAGACCGCTCGCGCGGGCGACCGTCCGCCCAGCGGAAGGTGACGCTGTCATAGGGAAGCTCGCCCGGGCTGATCAGGCCGTCGACGCCGTCCACCGCAGGCTGCGCGAACCAGGCGAAGATCCGGGTGCCCGCCTGCCCGCCGATGCGCGCTTCCGCCCGGCCGAAGCGGCCGCGGGCGAGGAGCGGACCGAGTTGGATGAAGGGGGTCGCCTCCCCACCCTCGGTGCGCACCCGCGTCGCTTCGGCCGGGCCCGACGGCACTTCGCTCAGCGAGCGGCCGGCCGGCGGCTCCTCGCGGCGCCGGCCGGGAGACAGCGCCCGGGCAAGGTCTCGGTCCACGGGCAGGTCGCGAAGGCCGACTCGCTGCGCCGCCTCGGGATTGAGGACGATGACGCCGTTCGCGCCCGGATCGACGCGCAGGCGCAAGGTATGGCCGTTGACCTCGATCGGAATTACGAAGCCGGAGCGGTGATCGAGCAGGAGATCGGCCGCGGACGCCGGCGCAGCCGCTGCCAGGGCAAAGGCCGCGGCGAGGCCTAGCCGCGCCGCTGCCGCCGCGCGCTTGAGCCGAAGCGCCTGTTCCATCGACCCCGCCATTGCCCGCTCCCCTGCTTTTCGAAACCGAGGCTAGGCGCATCCGGGGGCGCCGCAAAGCCGCTCCGTCGCGCTACGCCTTGGCCGCGGCGGCGCGTGCCTCTATGCCGCTGTTCCAGACCACAGGAGCCGCCATGCCCGAATTCCTTATTATTCCGCACGAGCGCTTTCTGGAGGAAATCGAGACACTAGCCGGTTTGATCGAGGCGGATGGGTGGCAGCCCGACTTCCTCGTCGGCATCGGCCGCGGCGGCCTGGTCCCCGCCGTCTATCTTTCGCACCGCACCGGCTTGCCGCTCCTTACCGTGGACCACAGCACCGGCGACCACGGCTTCGGCGCCGAGCTTCTGGACAAGGTCGCCGCCAAGATCGGCGGCGGGCAGAACATATTGATCGTGGACGACATCAACGACAGCGGCGGCACCATCAACTTCCTGCGTGCCGCGATCGAAGCGAAGGTCGACGCGCCCGAGCGGCTCCGCGTCGCCGTCCTCGTCCACAACGTCCGCTCCAAGGCGCGCGCCGAATATCACGGCAGCGAGATCGACCGCGACCGCGACAAAAGCTGGTACGTCTTCCCCTGGGAAGCCGTCGCCCCCCGCACCGCCCTCGAACTGGATGCCGCCGCCGTGCCCGAGCGGATCGCCTGAGCCTCCCCACTGGCGCAATTCCGCCGTTTCTGGCAGCGGGGGGCGGCATTCGAACGAGAGGATCCGGCACCCGTGGACTTTGACCTTACGGAACGGCAGGCTTTTTACCGCGACCGGGTTCGCGAGTTCGTCGAGACTCGGATTCGCCCCAGGAACAAGGATTACAAGGCGCAGCTCGAAGCGGGCGACCGGTGGCAGCCGATCGAGGTGATCGACGAGCTGAAGCCCGAGGCGAAGGCGGCGGGCCTTTGGAACCTGTTCATGCCGCCGGGCCATGCGCTCAAGCATGTCGACGAGACGTTCGAGTTCGAAGGGACGCAGCTCACCAACCTCGAATATGCGCTTTGCGCCGAGGAAATGGGGCGGGTCGCCTGGGCGTCGGAAGTGTTCAACTGTTCCGCGCCCGACACGGGGAACATGGAGGTCTTCCACCGCTACGGCACGCGCGAGCAGAAGGAGCATTGGCTGCGGCCGCTGATGAACGGGGAGATCCGCTCCGCCTTCCTGATGACGGAGCCCGCCGTCGCTTCGTCGGATGCGACCAACATCGAGTGCGACATCCGCCGGGAAGGCGACGAATATGTGCTGAACGGCCGCAAATGGTGGTCGTCCGGCGCGGGCGATCCGCGCTGTAAGGTCGCGATCGTGATGGGCAAGACGGACAAGGGCGCCGACCGCCACCGCCAGCAATCGATGGTGCTGATGCCGCTCGATGCGCCGGGCGTCACCGTCGAGCGGGCGCTCACCGTCTACGGATATGACGACGCGCCGCACGGCCATATGGAGATCGAGCTCAAGGACGTGCGCATTCCGGCGACCAACATGCTGCTCGGCGAAGGGCGCGGCTTCGAGATCGCGCAAGGAAGGCTCGGGCCGGGGCGGATCCACCATTGCATGCGCACCATCGGCGCGGCCGAAGAGGCGCTGAAGGCGATGGTGAAGCGGCTCGGGACGCGCGTCGCCTTCGGCAAGAAGCTGATGGAGCATAGTATCTGGCACGAGCGGGTCGCCCGCGCCCGGATCGACATCGACATGTCGCGCCTGCTTTGCCTCAAGGCCGCCGACATGATGGACAAAGCCGGCAACAAGGCGGCGGCCGCCGAAATCGCGATGATCAAGGTCCAGGCGCCGAACATGGCGCTCCGGATCATCGACGATGCCGTCCAGGCCCATGGCGGAGCGGGGGTTTCGCAGGATTTCGAGCTCGCCAAGAGCTGGGCCGGCATCCGCACCCTGCGCCTCGCCGACGGGCCGGACGAAGTCCACAACCGGGCGATCGCGAGGATCGAGTTTTCAAAACATGCGGAGTGAGGGCGGCGGGTTCCTCCCTGCCGCGAAGCGGTGGGGAGGGGGACCACCCGTAGGGTGGTGGAGGGGTATTGGCTCGCCCTGCGCCAGTTACCCCTCCACCACACTTCGTGTGGTCCCCCTCCCCATCAGCGCGGCTGATGGGGAGGAACTATGAAAGCCGCAATTCTCAGCCAGCCGGGCTCCCCGCTCGCGCTTGAAGACGTGACCGTCTCCAAGCCTGGCCCGCGCGAGATCCTGGTCCGCACCCGCGCTTGCGGGGTCTGCCATTCGGACCTTCACTTCGTCGACGGCGCTTATCCGACGCCGCTTCCGGCCATTCCCGGCCACGAGGCGGCGGGCGTCGTCGAAGCGGTGGGCGAGGACGTGACTGCGATGAAGCCGGGTGACCATGTGGTCACCTGCTTTTCCAATTTCTGCGGACGCTGCGAATATTGCCTCACCGGCCGCCTGGCGCTGTGCACCGACGCGTCGACCAAGCGGAAGCGCGGCGGCGAGCCGCGCCTGGCGCTGGACGGAACGCCCGTCCACCAGCTCCTCAACGTCGCCGGTTTCGCCGAGCTTCTCCTGGTACACGAGAACGGCGCCGTCGCGATCGACCGCGACATGCCGTTCGACCGCGCGGCGCTGATGGGCTGCGCGGTGGTGACGGGCGCCGGCTCCGTGTTCAACACGGCGGGCGTGCGGCCCGGCGAGGATGTGGCGGTGATCGGCTGCGGCGGCATCGGCCTTGCCGCGATCAACGCGGCGAAGATCGCCGGCGCGCGCCGCATCGTTGCCGTCGATCCGGTTCCCGCCAAGCGTGCGCTGGCGGAGCAGGTCGGGGCGACGCACAGCTTCGCGCCGGACGAGGAGCGGCTCAAGGAGCGCGTTTCCGAGCTCACCAAGGGCGGCGTCCACCACGCCATCGAAGCGGTCGGCCGCATCTCGGCGGGCGAGCTTGCCTTGTCGCTGCTGCGCCGCGGCGGCACCGCGACGATCGTCGGCATGATGCCGCTCGCCGAGCGGCTGTCCATGGGCGCGATGGACCTTCTCGCCGAGAAGAAGCTGCAAGGCTCGCTCATGGGCTCCAATCGCTTCCCGCTCGACATTCCGCGCCTCGTCGATTTCTACCTCGCCGGCCGCCTCGATCTCGACGCCCTCGTCGCCGAGCGGATCGGGCTGGAGAGCGTCAACGATGCAATGGCCAAGCTGAGGAGCGGCGAGGCGGCGCGCTCCGTGATCCTGTTCGACTAAGGAGAAACCATGTCTTTGTTCGATCTGACCGGAAAGGTCGCCATCATCACCGGCTCATCGCGTGGCATCGGGCGGGCGATCGGCGAGGCGATGGCGGACCAGGGCGCGCAGGTGGTGATCTCGAGCCGCAAGGAGGAGGCCTGCCGGGTCGTCGCGGACGCGATCAACGAGAAGCATGGCGCGGGGCGCGCCATCGTCGTGCCGGCGTCGATCTCATCGAAGGACGCGCTGCAGCACCTCGTCGACGAGACGCGGCGGCAATTGGGGCGCATCGACATCCTCGTCTGCAACGCCGCGTCCAACCCTTATTACGGGCCGATGGGCGGGATCACGGACGACCAGTTCAGGAAGATCCTCGAAAACAACGTCATCGCCAACCACTGGCTGATCCAGATGGTCGCGCCCGAGATGATCGAGCGCAACGCGGGCTCGGTGATCATCGTAAGCTCGATCGGCGGGCTCAAGGCCTCGGCCGTGATCGGCGCGTACAACATTTCGAAAGCGGCCGATTTCCAGCTCGCCCGCAACCTCGCCGCCGAGTTCGGCCCGCACCAGGTCCGCGTCAACTGCATCGCGCCCGGCCTCATCCGCACCGATTTCGCCAAGGCGCTTTGGGAAAACCCGCAGACGCTCGCGGCCGTCACCATGCACACACCGCTCCAGCGCATCGGCGAGCCGCACGAAATCGCAGGCGCCGCAGTCTTCCTGGCGAGCGACGCCTCCACCTTCGTCACCGGTCAGGCGATCGTCGTCGACGGCGGCTCGACCACGGGAGTGGGGCTGTGAGCGGGCGCCTCGAAGGCAAAGTCGCGATCGTCACCGGGGCCGCGTCCGGCATCGGCAAGGCGACCGCAGCGCGGTTCCGGGCCGAAGGGGCAAGAGTCATCGCCGCGGACCGCGCCGAGGCGGAGGGCGTGGTCGCGGCCGATGCGGGCGCGGAGGAGCACGTCAAGGCGCTCGTCGAAGGGGCGCTGTCCGAGCACGGCCGGCTCGACATCTTCTTCGCCAATGCCGGAATTTCGGGTGGTCTGTCCTCGATCTTCGAGCAGAGCGTCGAGGATTGGCAGGAGATATTGCGGGTGAACCTCGTCGGGCCGTGGCTCGCGATCAAGCATGCGGCGCCGGTCATGAAGGAAGGCGGCGGCGGATCGATCATCTGCACCGCCAGCGTCGCCGGGCTTCGCGCAGGCGCGGGAGGGCCAGCTTATTCGGCGTCCAAGGCGGGCGTGATCCGGCTCGTCCAGGTGGCCGCGACCCAGCTTGCCGGCGCCAACATCCGGGTCAACGCCATCTGCCCGGGCCTGATCGAAACGGGAATGACCAAGGGCCTGTACGACATGGCGCGTTCCGCTGGGAAGGAGGACCTGATCGGCCACCTCAATCCGCTGAAGCGCGGCGGCGAACCGGACGAGATCGCCAGGGCCGCCCTGTTCCTGGCGTCCGACGATGCGAGCTACGTCAACGGCCACGCTCTCGTCGTCGACGGCGGCCTTTCGGCCAGCCACCCCTTCTACCGTCAGGAATATGGACGCACCTCCTTCTAGGCCGTGCGATCTTCGATGGGCCGGGGGGACAGCCGTTCGCGACCGTCCCCCGCCGTCATCAGGCCGAGCGGCCTTCCATCAGTTGCTTGAAGCGCTGCAGGTCCTCGCGGGCCTGGATCGAGGGCTCGCGCTGGAAGAGCTTGGCGACCGCGCGGCCGGCGGCCCCGGCAGGCGGCCGGTAGCTCAGCGTGACGCGCACGTTCGTGCCGGTGCCCGACGCCGTTTCGATGAACTCGACGCCGCCGCGATTAGGGACGCTCGCGCCTTCCTCCGATTCCCAGGAGATAGAGCGGCCGGGGACGTCGTCGACGACGCGGCTGTTGAACGCGACGCTGGTTCCCGCCGGCGCCTTGATCACCCAGTGCGAACGCTTTGCATCGAGCGTCTCGACGGATTTGATATTGTCCATGAACTGCGGGAGGTTCTCGAAATTGCGCCAGAAATCGTAGAGTTGGCGCGCCGGGCGATCGACGATCACCGATTCGTGGATCACCGTCTCCTCCCCGGCCTCGCTTGAGCCGGCAGTTCGCGCCGAGGCACGCCCGGCGAGCATGAACGGAATGGCCGCGCCCGCGACCGCGCCGGCGAGTGCCGCGCCGACGACCGCCATGGTCGACGGCCGAGCGCGCGCATCGGACACCACCAGTTCCTGGCCGCTCGTCACGCGCGCTTCGGAGCGTTCGGCATAATCGCGGCCGCCGCGCGGCTGCGCGTCGGGCGTGTCGGCGCCGCTGGTGGTCGCGCCCGCACCCTGGGGCAATCCGGTCGTCGTCTTCATGGTCTATGTCCTTACCGCTCCTGAGGAAATGCAGCATCTGCAGCTTGCCCAACCGTCTCCGGCTCTGCCCGTTCCCGTGCTTTTCGGCTCCAATGCGGCGGGCGCTTGCAAGGGTACGCCGACCTGCGGCCGCGCCGACCCATCCACCACCCACAGGTTGACGTTCACGTAAAGCAGCGACTATCGGCCCGTAACGAAACCCAAGCTTCGGAGACCGCGCGCATGACCTCCCCGATCTCGACCAGCCGCCACGGCGACGTCCTCATCGTCACGTCGAACAATCCGCCGGTGAATGCGCTTGGCATTGCGGTGCGCGAGGGGCTGGTCGCGGCGATGGACGAAGCGGACGGGGACGACGCGGTGAAGGCGGTCGTAATCGTCTGCCAAGGCCAGACCTTCTTCGCGGGCGCGGACATCACCGAATTCGGCAAGCCGATGCAGATGCCGATGCTGCCCATGGTGGTGGACCGGATCGAAGCCTGCACCAAGCCTGTCGTCGCCGCGATCCATGGCACGGCCTTCGGCGGCGGCCTCGAAGTGGCGCTTGCCTCGCATTACCGCGTCGCCGTGCCGTCGGCGAAGCTCGGCGTTCCCGAAGTGAAGCTCGGCCTTCTCCCCGGCGCGGGCGGGACGCAGCGGCTGCCGCGCGTGGCGGGAG
>DASVQT010000137.1:0-34138 GCA_036388975.1 Allosphingosinicella sp.
ACTCTCAACACCGCTAGGGCTGAGCCTGTCGAAGCCCGGTTCGTCGAGTACTGCAACCCGCCCTTCGACAGGCTCAGGGCTGGCGGTGTTGGTTACCCTTCAGCGCAGTCCGCTCGCCGCCGCGCCTTTCACCGCGTGGCGCTCGGCGGCTTCGGTGAGCCTCACGAACTCGCTGCGCCACCAGTCGCCCCGCGCGCTCCCCGCCGCCAGGCGCCGCGCGTCGGCGAAGCTGAAATTGCCGAGCCACGGGTCCCCGCGCAGCAGCTGCCCGTAAGCGGCGACCGCGGCGGCGAAGGCGGTGTCGCCGCGCGGCGCCGAGGCGCTGCGCACCAGCGACGAGGCCAGCGGGCGCTCGATCAGCCGCGACGTCTGCTCGCCCGGCAGCTTGTAGCGCAGGCGCAGGAAGGCGAGTTCGCCGTTCGCGCTGCCCTCCCCCTGCACCCGATTCTCCGGATAGCGCCGCTCCGGCCGCCAGCCGCGCCCGCCCGCGGGCACGATCTCGTAAAGCGCCGTCACCTGGTGGCCCGATCCGATCTCGCCGGCATCCACCGCGTCGTTATCGAAATCCTGCTCCCGCAGCGCCCGGTTCTCATAGCCGATGAGCCGGTATTCCGAGACGTAGTTCGGGTTGAACTCGACCTGTATTTTGACGTCGTGGGCGATGGTGAAGAGCGTCGACGACAATTCCTGGTCGAGCACCTTCTGCGCCTCGCGCGGGCTGTCGATATAAGCGTAATTGCCGTTTCCGTGATCGGCGACCTGCTCCATCATCGCTTCGTTGAAATTGCCGGTGCCGTAGCCGAGCGTCGTGAGCGTGATCCCGCTCGCCCGCTCGCGCTCCACCATGGAGATGAGCGCGTCGTTGCTCGTGACACCGACGTTGAAGTCGCCGTCCGTCGCCAGGATCACGCGGTTGATGCCGCCTTCGATCATGTTCTGGCGCGCGGTGCGATAGGCGAGCTGGATGCCCTCGCCGCCCGCGGTTGAGCCGCCCGCCTGAAGCCGGGCGAGTGCCTTCACTACCTCCGTGCGGTCGCCCGATGCCGGGAGAACGAGGCCCGCCGCGCCGGCATAAGCGACGATGGAGATGCGGTCGCGCGAACTTATCCGCTCGGCGACGAGGGCGAGCGAGCATTGCACGAGCGGAAGCTTGTCTTCCGACTCCATCGAACCCGACACGTCGACGAGAAAGACGAGATTGGCCGGCGGCCGCTCGGCCCGGGGAATGTCGTAGCCGCGAAGGCCGACGCGCAGCAGGCGCGTGTCCGGATTCCACGGCGTCGTCGACATGTCGGCGGAGACGGTGAAGGGCTGCGCCCGGTCGCGCGGCGCCGGATAATCGTAGCGGAAATAGTTCAGCATCTCCTCGGTGCGCACCGCGCCCTGCGGCGGCATCTGGCCCTGGCCGAGCATCCGCCGGACATTGGCATAGGAGCCGGTGTCGACGTCGATCGAGAAGGTGGAAACCGGCGCTTCCGCAACCGACTGGACGGTGGCGACCGCTTCGCCTGCATAGCGCTCGCGATTTTCGCCTCGCATCTGGCCGGGCGGGGGCGGCATGGCCGGTGCCATCCGCACCAGCGGCGGCGGGCTTACCGTGGGCGGCGGCGGCGGTGGGGGCGGCGGAGGCGGCGACGGCATGGGCGGCATGGCCATGTCGACGGCGGCGCCTTCCTCCGGCGGCGGCGGCGCGTAGACGGGGGCAGGGGACACGGGGCCACGGCGCGACATGCGCGACCCGGTCACGGCGATCCCGCCGCCGGAATGGCCGCTATTCTGGCGGAACTGCTGAAGGAACGGCGCGCAGATCGAGTCGGCATCGGGGAGCGCGCGCGACTCGGACACGGCGCCGGCCGCAGCGAGCGGCATGGAGGCGGTGCTCTGGGCGGGAAGCGGCGCGCTCATCGGCGATGCCAAAACAAGCGCGGTCATCGGCAGCAGGCTCAGATAACGCATCGGTTCATCCTCCTGAGAAGATGTTACGTTATCACATACTGGCTTGCCCGCAACCCGACAAATGTCAGGCGGCGGCCCGGCCGCCTCCGTCCTTGCCCGCCGAACGCGCCTTGATCGGCAGAAGCTTGGCCTGGCAGATCGCCCGCGCCTCCTCCGCGGGAAGCGGGCGGGACAGGAGATAGCCCTGGCCGAAGCGGCAGCCGAGCGTCCTCAGCAGTGCAAGCTGCTCCTCGGTTTCGACATGTTCGGCGACGCAAGGGACGCCGAGCGACGCGCAGAGCTGCACGACTCCGCGCAGCAGGCGCATGCCGGCGGGGCTCTGGACGGCCGCGGCGAGCATGCCGCCGTCGAGCTTGATCGTGTCGAACTCGATTTCGCGCAGGTAGGACAAGGACGCGAAGCCGGCGCCGAAATCGTCGAGCACGATCCTGGCGCCCGCCTGGCGGAGCAGGCGAAGGTTACGCCGCGCCGTGTCGAAGTCGACGAGCAAGGCGGTTTCGGTGACTTCCAGCTGAAGCCGCGCCGGATCCAGGCCGCCTCTGGCGACGGCGGCGAGGATGCGGTCCGCCGCGCTTGCCGAGCAAAGCTGCACGGCCGACAGGTTGAAGGACAGACGCACCGCGCCGGGCCAGGCGGCGGCTTCGGCGGCGCCGCGGCGCAGCAGCGTCTCGCCGATCGCTTCCACGGCATTGATCTGTTCGGTGATCGGGATGAACTCGCTTGGCGGCACCGGGCCGAGCTCGGGATGATCCCAGCGGGCGAGCGCTTCAAAGCTGTGGATCTGCCGCGTCTCCAAATCCCAGATCGGCTGGTAGACGAGCTGCACCTGATCGTGGACGGCGGGATCGCCGAGCGCGCGCTCGATGGCGGCGCGGCGGCGAGTCACCACCTCCATTTCGTCGGTGAACAGCGCATATTCGCCCCGTCCCCGCTGCTTGGCGCCGTACAGGGCGGTGTCGCATCGGCCGAGCGCGAGCGTCAGATCGCGTTCCTCCGGCTCGATCAGCAAAAGGCCGCAGCCGCCCGAAAGCCGGAATTCGCGGCCATCGACGTGATAAGGGCGGCGAAGCTCAAAGGCGATGCGCGTGCCGAGCCGCCCCGCAGCCGCGCGGGTCGCGCAGGCCGGGACGAGCAGGGAGAATTCGTCTCCGCCCATGCGCGCGGCGAGACTTCCCGGCCCGCCCGCCTTGACCAGCCGGTCGCCGACTTCGCGCAGCACGGCGTCGCCGGTCGCATGGCCGAACGTGTCGTTGATCGGCTTAAAGCCGTCGAGGTCGATCAAGGCGAGGGTGACGGGGCGTGTCCGGTCGGGCGCGCCGGCTTTCTCCTCCAGCGCGGCGAGAAAGGCGCGGCGGTTGGCGAGGCCGGTCAGCGGATCGGTGTCGGCGACGATCCGGACCCGCGCCTTTTCGCGAAGCGCCTCGGCTTCGGCCTTTTGCGCTCGCTCCCGCTCCACCTCCACCTCGGCGCGCGAGCGCACGAGCTGGGTCCACCCGCGATTGTGGATGCCGAGCAGGCGCAGGAGCAGCAAGGTGATGAGACCGAGGCTGATGCCGACGGTGATATGCTCGGGCCGCGCCGAGACGACCAGGGTGGCGGCGAGCGGCAGCGCGAACAGGATGAGCGGCAGGCGCGCGGCCGAAGGGAAGCTCGACAGGCCGTAGGCGCAGCCGATGGCGGCGAGGCTGGCGAAAAGGACGACGTAATTCTGCTGGCCGACGTCGCCAATGGCGAGCAGCCGGATCGCCCAGAAGCAGAACAGGCCGCTGAACGCCGCCGCGAACAGATAGGTCTTGAAGAGTTCGGCGACGAGCCGCTCCGGCGGCAGGTCGCGCGCCCGCGTCCGGACCCAATAGCCGAGCCGCAGCACGACGAAGAGGATGAGGATGTTGACCGGGTGGACCACCGCGCCGAACTCGCCTCCGGTCGCAAGGTGAAGGCCGATGAAGTTCACCAGGGCGATCAGGTACAGAAACGGGATCTGCTTCTGGAGGGCGCGGTAGCGCACTTCGAGCAGCGCGCGCCCGACCGGCGACGCCGCTTCCCCGATGTCGAGCGCACGCGCGGCGCGCTGGATGAAGCCCCTCCCCATGGGACGCTTGCGTAACGATCAATCCTTAAAGTGCTGTTGAGGAGGCGGTGCGGGTCGCCACGTGGCTGGGCGATGCGCGGGTGCGCGCGGAAGCGCTTAAAGCCGCACCATCGGCAGCGCGGCAAGAATGCGCTCTCGCAAATCCTGCTCCTGACGGAAGCGGCCGCCGGTCAGCGCGTCGGCGCGTTGCACCAGCAGGCGGGCCAGCACCCTTTCGGTCGGCACCGGCTCGACGCCGGCGGCTTCGAGGTCGATCGGGACGATGAAGCGCGCGCCGAACTCGCCGCGGCGGCGCCAGCTCACCTGCGCTTCCGTCTCGCCGAGGCCGGGAAGGGCGATCCGGACCAGCGCGCCGCGAAGCACGGTCGCGTCGCACTGGACGCGGAAGCCTTCGGCCGAAAGGTCGACGAGGCGCACCTCGAGGCTCGACCAGTCGTTGGGCTTCAGCCGCGTCGTGGTGTCGACTTCGATCCGCTCGCTTCGGCGCATCCGACGCCTCCTCCTCGTGCCCCCGCGACTCGGACTACACCGAAGCCGGTTAAGCAATTGCTGCCGGCCGCGTTGGCAAATCGGTAAGGCTTTTTGGTGCATAGCCTTGTCCGTCAGGGGGACGAGGAACGAGATGCACGGACTGAGAAGCGCGATCCTTTCAGGCGAAGCGGCGAGCAATGCGCTCATCTCCTCCAAGGAGGGGTGCCGGCGCCAGACGGGAGGCCCGAGTCTCACAGAGCTTCGCATTCCCCGAGAAGAACGCCGAGTCACCAACCAGCGCCGGGAGGACCGCCACTGGGGCGTCGTCGACCGGGCCATGATCGTGTTCCGCCGCAAGAAGCTGCTGGTCAAGGTCGTGAACGTGTCGTCCGGCGGGATCATGATCGAATGTGAGATCGTGCCGCGCATCGGCGAATCGGTGGCCGTGGAATTCGAAGGCTTCGATCGGCTGCAGGGCATCGTGCGCTGGGTGAAGCAGGGCCGCATCGGCCTGGATCTCGGCGAAGGCAGCATCGACCTCGGCTGAGGCCGCGGCGGCAAGGCGCATGCGCGAGCCTGCGCGCACATCTTGAGGACGACATCGAAGGGCGCCGCGGCGCCCGTTGGCAAAGGGCCGGACGAATGAGGATGGGCCGCTTTTCCGGCTTGAGCGACAGCGGCCCCGCGGCCGCCGACGCCTTGCCGGGCGCGCACCCGCTCTGGTTCGATCTCATCGCCGCGCACGGTCCGCATCACGAGCGCGTCGCATCGGACCGCATCCAGGCGATCGCCCACGCCGCGCCCTTCCTCGCCGCCGCCCATCTCGTGTGCGGCGCCGTGATGATCTGGACCTATGTTGCCCTCGGCCTCCGCCCCGACCCGGTCTTCTTCGGCCTACCCTTCGCCTCGATCCTCCTTCTCGACCTCAGGCTGTGGCTTCTCACCCGCCGCCGCGCCGCGCCGCGGCCGCCGCACCGGATCATGCGCCTGGCCTTGCTCTACGCGGTGCTCGGCTCCCTGCTCTGGCTGATCCTGATCGCGGCCAACGTGAAGGCCGGGATCGGCGTGGCCGCCCCGGCGGCGCGCTCCGCCATGGTCGCGGGCATCGGCGCGACGATCCTCGCCTTCATGGCCGTGCCCGCCCTCGTTCTCGCAAGCTGCGCCGGCGCAGTGGCCGCGACCATTTTGTTCACTGGGCCGGCCGTGATCGCGATGAGCACGCTTTTCTCGGCTTGCCTTGCCGGTCTCAGCTTCGTGCGCGCGCGCGATGCGATCCTCGCCGCCCATCACCGGCTCGTCACCGACTGGCGGGCGGGGCAGGCGAGCCGCTTCGTCGCCGCCTTCGAGGCGAGCGGCCGCGGCTGGTTCTGGGAAACCAATGCCGACGGCGCCCTCACCCACGTCCCCGAACCGCTCGCCCGCGAGCTCGGCAAAACGCCGGAAGCCCTGGTCGGCCGCCCCTTTTCCGAGCTCATCCTCGTCGAGGAGAATGGCGGGCCGGACGGCGACCGGCCGACGCTGGGCTTCCACCTGTCCGCGCGCTTCCCATTCTCCGAAGTGATCGTGACGCCCAACGGCCGGCGCGAGCATTGCTGGGCCTTGTCGGGAAGCCCTAGCTTCGACGATCTCGGCCGCTTTCTCGGCTTTCGCGGCATCGGCGAGAACCTTTCGGACGAGCGCCGCGCGTCCGTGATCAGCTCCAAACTCGCCCGTCTCGATTCCCTGACCGGCCTTCCCAACCGCGCCGCAATGCGCACGACATTGGACGAGGCGCTCCTCAACTCCGCGACCCGCCGCCAGGGTTGCGCGCTGCTCCTGATCGATCTCGACCGGTTCAAGCAGGTCAACGACACGCTCGGCCATCCTGTCGGCGACGTACTCCTGAAACAGGTCGCGCAGCGCCTGTCGAGCGTATTGGGCGAGTTCGGCCAGGTGGGCCGCCTCGGCGGCGACGAGTTCGAAGCCGTGCTCCCGGGCGAGGAAGAAGAAGGCCGGCTCGCCGCGCTCGCCGAGCGGCTGATCGGGCAGGTTTCCAAGCCCTATATGATCCGCGGCCATTCGGTCACCATCGGCGTCTCGGTCGGGATCGCCGTCGCCCGGCCGGGCAAGACCTATGCGGAGCAGCTGATCCGCGACGCCGACGTCGCTTTGTACGCTGCCAAGGCCGCCGGGCGCGGCACGTTCCGCCTGTTCGAACCCGAAATGCAGAGCCAGGCGAGCGACAGGCAGATCCTGCAGAAGGACCTGGAAAGCGCCGTCGCCAAGGGGCAGCTGCGCCTGCTCTTTCAGCCGGTCGTCCACGCCGCCAGCGAGGACCTCGCCGGCTTCGAAGCCCTGGTCCGCTGGTCGCATCCGGTCCGCGGTGTCCTCGCCCCGGCCGAATTCCTGCCGGTCGCGGAGGAAAGCGGCCTGATCGACGGAATCGGCGAATGGGTGCTGCGCAGCGCTCTCGCCGAAGCGGCCCATTGGCCGCCGCACCTCACGCTTTCGGTCAACCTTTCCCCCTCGCAGCTGCGCAATCCGCGCACTGCGGCGCTTGTCGCCAATGCGCTCGCCGTTTCGCGAGTCCAGGCCGGCCGACTGGAACTCGAGTTCCGCGAGGACGCCCTGCTCGCAGACAGTTTGCAGTCGAGCGAAGCGGTAACGGCGCTCAAGAACCTCGGCGTCCGCCTTGCCCTGGACGATTTCGGCACCGGCGCGTCGAGCCTCGCCGGCCTCAGGACCGCGCCGCTCGACCGGATCAAGATCGACCAGAGCTTTTTGCGCAGCGCCGCGTCCGAACGCAGCCGCAGCCGCGCCTTGCTGAGCGCGCTCGTCGCGCTGGCGACCAGCCTCGACATGGACGTCACCGCGGAAGGCACGGAAACGCTGGAGGATCTCCAGCTCATCCGCCGCCTCGGCATGCATCAGGTGCAGGGCTTCCTGTTCGGCCGCCCGATGGCCGCCGCCGATGCGCGCGCCCTCGCCTCCAAGGCCGCCGCCGTTCCGGCCAGCGAGGCGGACCGGTCGCGCGCCCCGCGCCATAGCCTGATCCGCATGGGAACTTTGCGCAGCGGCGGAGACGCCTTCCCGGTGCGCCTGCGCAACATTTCGGGCGGCGGCGCGATGGTGGACGGCGACGGGACGCCGCTCGCCGCGGGCAGCGCGGTCGAGCTCGCGCTCGAAGACGGGCTCGTCATTCCCGCCGAAGTGCGGTGGCGCGACGAGGAACGGATCGGCCTCGCCTTTGCCGAAGCCTTCGACCTGCGCCGCATCGGCCGCGCCAAGCCGGCGCCCCCGGCCGCCGCGCCCGCACCGGCGGCGCCGGTGCCGGGGCTGAAGATGATGCGCCCGGCCTATCTGGAAGACGAAAGCGCCACCTCGCCCTGGGCCGCGCGCACCGACCGCCTCACCATCAAGGACGTCCGACGCTAGGCCGAACCCGGCGGCAGCTTAGTCTCAGCCCGGCGCGTCCTTGTCCTCGCCGGCGGCGAAGATCGTCTCGCGGGCGAGGCGCAATTCCTTGATCGCCGCGGCCGTGGAGGCGCCCCAGACCAGATGGGCGCCGATCATCAGGGCGTTGCGCCGCGCCGGGTGCCGGGTCGCCGGCTCCAGCGTTCCGACGGCGGGTATCCAGCCCATGTAGCTCGCGACCCACACGGCCGTGCCGGCGAGCGCGCCCGACTTGCGGCTGGGGTCCGGGTTCAGCCCGGCAATGATCGCGCCCATGGCGGCGCCGTACAGGAAATGCGAGACCGTAGTGACGTCCTTGGCGGTCTCGTCCTGCGGCGCCGCACCGGCGACCTGCTCGCCGACACGATCGACGATCTCGCGCGGGGTGAGCGGATAGCGCTCCTCTTCCGGAAGCCTTTTGTGGAGACGGCGCATGGCAGCCGTCATCGCCATGGTACCGACGAAGCCCGCCACGGCGCCGATCACCAGCCGGCTGGCGAGGCGCGGGCGCGCCGCGTTCGTTTTCAAAGGGTCAGCCATGCGATCTGGGGACGCGTAATCATCAGCCAGAAGATGAGCAAGACCGCGGCGAATGCGGGAAAGCCGAAGGCGAACCACCAGCGGAATAGCCGGTGATAGGCGGCGGGAAGCCCCTCCCCCGCCTCCGCCGCCGCCCGGGCGAGGTTTCGCATCCGCGCCTGCATCCAGACCACGGGCAGCCAGAAGGCGCCGGTGAAGAGGTAGAGAAGGATCGAGGCGACGATCCAGCCTTCGCCGAGCGGATAGCCGGCCGTTTTCGCCAGCAAGACGCCGGTGATCGGCTGCGCGACGACGGTGGCCGTGAACACCATGTCGGCAACCACCACGATCCGCGCCGTCGCCGCCACCGTGCGGGCGTCGCCGGTGCGGTGCGCCATCAGCATGAAGAAGGCGATGCCGGCACCCGTGCCGAGCAGCACGGTGGCGCCGATGACGTGCAGGAACTTGAGGAGGAAATAGCCGCTCACCGTTCGTCCAATATGGCGAGGCAGACGAGGTTCAGGACCAGGATCGGCCAGATCTTCATCATCGGGCCGAGCGGATCGGCCCAAAGCTCGGGCTTGAGGAGCGTCCCCGCCGCCACGTAGAAGAGCGACACGAGAAAGGCGAAGACGAGGCCGAGCTTGGCCGTGCGCCGCCACAGGATCATGCAGCCGACGAGGAGGTCGGTGAGCGCGCCGGCGACCGTGCTGAGCTCGGCGAGCGGCGCCGCGTCCGTCGAGCGCATGATCGCGACGGCGCGGCCGTAGCCCGGCCCGAGCGAGACGAAGCCGGTCATCAGCCAGAACAGGGCGAACACCCCGATCGCCAGCGGCTTGAGGAAGTAAAGCCGCGCATACCAACGCTCCTGCACCGACGCGGGCTCGGCGGCGAGGGCGGCGCTGAGCGATCTGGGCTCGACGCCGGTGAGGCGCGACCATTCGCGGTGGTCCGCCATGGCGCCGCGAACGATCTCCTTGCGCGCCGTGGAGCGGATCGGCGGCCGCCAGCCGAGGCGTCCGATGAGGTCGCCGACGCGGTAGGCGGCGCCCATCGCCCAGGACGGAAGCGAGACGAGGCGCGCCGGCTCCCAGCCGAGCCAGCGGCGATAGGCGGCGACCACGTCCTCGAAGCGCAGCCGCTCGGGCCCGGCCAGCGCGATAACGACCCGCGACGGCGCGCCCGGCTGGAGGAGCCGTGCCGCCGTTTCCGCCACGTCGTCGAGCTGCACCAGGTCGAGCGCCCCGGCTTCGGGCGTGCGGGGCAGCACCGGCAAGGCCGCGAGGCCGCGGAACAGGCCGCTCCCGCCATAAGCCGCGCGGCCGACGACGACCGAAGGCCGCAGGATCACCCAGTCGAGTGCGCTCGCCTCGAGCGCGGCGTCGCCCTCCGCCTTGGACGCGGAGAAGCCGGTCACCCCACCCTGGTCGACGTTGACGGCGGAGAAGTGGATCACTCGCCGGACCCCGGCCCGGGCGCAGGCCTGCCACAAGGCGGCAGGGCCTTTTGCATGGACCGCGTCGGTCGAGTCGCGGCCGCCGTCCTGAAGCGTCCCGGCGCAGTTCACCACCGCCTCGATCCCGGCCAGATGCGGGCGCCAGTCCTCCGGCCCCTCCACGTCTCTCAGATCGAGCCAAATCCAGCGCGCCACGCCTTGCACCCGCCGCGTCTCATGTCCGGCGCCGCGGGCGACTCCGACCACCTCGCGGCCGTCCCGCGCGAGACGCGCGGCGACGGCCGATCCGATAAGCCCGGTGGCGCCGAGGAGAAGAACCGCCATGACGACCTAGAACCCCGCATCCGGGACACCGTTCCGCGCCCGTTTCGGCCGGGCTGTCGTCATTCGTAGCGAAGGGCCCTGATCGGGTTGGTCCGCGAGACCTTGAGCGCATGGGCGGAAATGGTGCCGAGCGCGATCAGCAGGGCGCCGCCCCCCGCGAGCAGGAATGGCCAGGGCTGGCTTGCCGAAATGCGGGCGTCGAAGCCGTGCAGCCACCGGTCCATCACATACCAGGCGAGCGGCCAGGCGATGAGGTTGGCGAGGAGCACCGGCTTGGCGAACTGCCAGGCGAGGAGCTTGACGATGTCCCGGCTGCGCGCGCCGAATACCTTGCGGATGCCGATCTCCTTGGTGCGCCGCTCGGCGGTAAAGGCCGCGAGGCCGAAAAGGCCGAGGCAGGCGATCACCACCGCGAGCAGCGCAAAGCCGCCGAAGGTCCGCGCACGCGCCGTTTCCGCCGCGTAAAGGCGGGCGAGCTGCTCGTCGGCATATTCGGCTTCGTAAGGCACGTCCGGAGCGAGGCGGCGCCAGACCTCGCCGACGGCTTGGCGGACGCGCTCGGGATCGCGTGCGTCGTAGCGGACGACGAGGTTATTGTAGATGCGCCGGTCGAAGAGCAGCAGCGGCTCGATCGGCTCGCGCGCCGAGCGGAAGCGGCCGTTCGCAACCACACCGACGATCGTGGCGGGCACGAGCGGCATGTCGCGCCCGAACATCGCCATGCGCACCTGCCGCCCGACCGCGCCCTGCGGATCGCCGAAGCCGAAGCGCCGCGCAGCCGCTTCGTTCACCACCACGTTCGCCCCGCGCGCCGTCATCGCCCGTTCCGCGGCGATGGCGGCCTCTTCCGGCTCGAACGGAACGGAGGCCTCGTCGTTCGCGAACTGGCGCGACAAGGCCCGGCCGGCGAGAAGGCGCAGGCCCAGCGTGTCGAACACCTCCGGCGACACGCTGTACATGCCGATGATCTCGGCGCCGGGACGTCCCGGCACTTCGACGTCGGTGGTGAGCACCTGATCGGTCGCGATCCGCAAATTGCTGCCCGCCACGCTTTCGACCCCGTCGATCCGGGCGACCTGGCGCATCAGATTCTCGGTCTGGGGTATAATCGAGGCGCGGTTGAAGTTCGCGACCTGGATGATCCCGTCGCGCCGGAAGCCGAGGTCGCCCGTTTGGACGAACATGGCCTGGCGGTAGACGATGATCGTGCAGACGATGAGCGCGATCGAGACGGCGAATTGCGCGACGACCAGGATCATCCGGAGGCGCCCGGTGCCGATCGGCTCGGCGCTGGACTTGTTGGCCTTGAGCACTTCCGCCGGCCGGTAACGCGACAGGTAGAAAGCCGGGTAGATGCCGCCGGCGACCGCGACCACCACCCAGAGCGCGATCACGGGAATGACGAGGCCGCGCTGGCCGAGCCAGTGGGTGTGGAGATCCGCGTCGAGGGCAGCGCCGAGCCAGGGCGTCGCCAGCTCGACGGCGGCCACGGCGAGGAGCACCGAAATGCCGGTCACGATCGCGGATTCGGCGAGGAACTGGGCGATGAGCTGGCCGCGCGTGGCGCCGAGCACCTTTCGAAGCGCCACTTCGCGCGCCCGCTGGCTGGCCCGCGCGGTCGCCAGATTGATGAAGTTCACCGTCGCCATGCCGAGGATGAGCAAGGCAACGATGCTGAACGTGGCGAGCGAGGTCCGGTCATTGCCGGGCCGCTCGGCGGCGCCGGGCGCGCCGGAGAGGTGGACGTCGCGCAAGGCGACGAGGCGCCAGTCGTAGCGGTCCGCTTCGCTGCGCTGCTGGCTGCCCACCTCCACCGGCGGAATGGCGCGCCGCTCCCAGGCGGGAAGCTGCCGCTCGATCTCGCGCGGGTCGGCGCCCGGGCGAAGGCGCAGGTAGACGAAGCTGTTGACGCAGCCCCATCCGCATTCCGCGCGCACCGGGTCCGGCAGCCGGCCGACCATTCGCAGGTCCATGTGGCTGTTGCGCGGCAGATCCTCGACGATGCCGGTCACCCGCAAATTGTATTGCTCGCCGCGCCGGATCGCGGTGACGGTGCGGCCGACGATGTCGAGCCCGCCGAAGCGGCTCATCGCCTCTCGGCGGGTGAGGACGAGGCTGTCCGTTCCTGTGAGCGCCGTGGCGGGGTTGCCGCGCAGGAAGGGCAGCTTCAGAATGTCGAAGAGGTTTGGGTCCGCGACGTGCATGGGCGCGGAGGTGGCCTCTCCGTCGCGAAGAAAGACGGGGTTGATCTCGTCGATCCGCGCGATCGCTTCGATCTGCGGGAAGTCGCGCGCCAGTGTCTCGGTCATGACGCCGTGCACATATTGGTCGAGCGGGCTTTCCGCCTCGTCGGGATCGGCGCTGATCGACTGGACCTGATAAACGCGCTCCGCGCCGGGCAGCCATGCGTCGTAGCTCATTTCGTAGCGAACGAAGACGAGCAGCAGCAGGCAGGCGGCAAGACCCAGCGCCAGGCCGAAGACGTTGATGAACGCATAGGTTTTCGACCTGGCCAGCGCGCGCAAGCCGACCGTCAGATAATTGCGCCACATGCTGGTTTAAGCCGCCCCTGCCTTCGCCTTCGCGCCGCGAGGGCTAGCATGGTCGCGGCGGCGCCCGCCAGCGCGAGAAAGTGCCGTTATGGACCTTTATTCGTAGCGCAGGGCATGGATCGGATTGGCGCGGGCGACCTTCAGGGCATGGGCGGCGATGGTGCCGATGGCGATGGCAAGCGCGATGGCCCCGGCCAGGACGAAGGGACCCGGGCCGAGATCGATGCGCGTGTCGAACCCGTCGAGCCAGTCGCGCATCGTCCACCAGGCGACCGGCCAGGCGACGATATTGGCGACGATGACCGGCTTGGAGAATTGCCAGGCGAGGAGCTTGACGATGTCGCGGCTCCGAGCGCCGAGCACCTTGCGAAGGCCGATCTCGCGCGTCCGCCGCTCCGCCGTGAAGGCGGCGAGCCCGAACAGGCCGAGGCAGGCGATGACGACCGCGAGCAGCGAAAAGCCGGCAAAGGTCTGCCCGCGCGCCGCGTCCGTGGCGTAGAGCTCGGCGAGCTGCTGGTCGGCGAACTCGCCTTCGAAGGGAACGTCCGGAACCACGCGGCGCCAAACGGCGCCGATCTGGCGCCGCACCGCTTCCGGGTCGCTGGCGCGGAAGCGCACGACGACTCCGCCGTAAATGCCGGTGTCGTTGTAGATGATCGGCTCGACCGGCTCGCGCAGCGAGCGGAAGCGGCTGTCCTCCACCACGCCGACGATGGTGGCCGGGAGGAGGCCGACCTCCTCGCCGTAGAAATCAAGGCCGACCTGCTTGCCCACAGCCTGTTCGGGGGCGCCGAGGCCCATGCGCCGCGCCGCTTCGCGAGTCACGACGATGTTGAGACCGCGCGCGGCCATGGCGCGCTGCGCCGGCTCCACCGCTTCTTCGGGCTCGTAGGGGGTGAAGCCGTAATCGTTGGCGTAGCTGCGCGACAGGGGGCGGCCGGCGAGCAGGGGGATGTTCATTGTATGGAAAAAAGCGGGCGACACGCTGTAATTGCCGATGGTGACGGGGTCGCTGCGGCCCGGCACCCTGACGTTGGTGTTAAGCACGGTGCCGCTCGCCGCCGAGATGCTGGCGCCCGCCGCGGACTCGACGCCGGGCACGCGTTCGATCTCGCGCAGCAGGGACTCGATCACGGGCACGACGGCCGCCCGGTTGGCGTTGCCGATCTGGATCAGCCCTTGGCGCTGGAAGCCGATGTCCGAGCGCTGGGCGAAGAGCGTCTGCGAATACACGACGAAGGTGCAGACGATGAGGCCGATCGAGACGGCGAACTGCCCGACGACCAATGCGCTGCGCAGCCGCCCGGTGCCGCGCGGCTCGGCGCTCGACTTGTTGGCCTTGAGCACCTCGCCCGGCTGATAGCGGCTGAGATAGTAAGCCGGGTACAGGCCGCCCGCCAGCCCTACGGCGAGCCACAGGCCGGCGATCGGAAGGAGCATTCCGCCCGCGCCCGAATATTGGAAGTCGAGCTGCGCGCGCAAAAAGGCGGAAAGCCACGGGAGAGCGAGCTCCGCCGCGGCGACGCCGAGCAGGGTGGCGGCACCGGCGATCAGCAGGGATTCGCTCAGGAACTGAATGACGAGCTGCCGGCGCCGGGCGCCGAGCACCTTGCGCAGCGCGACTTCGCGGGCGCGCTGCCCGGCGCGGGCGGTGGCGAGGTTGACGAAGTTGACGGCGGCCATGCCGAGGATGAGGAAAGCGACGATCGAGAAGGTGAGAATGGTCCTGCGGTCGTTGCCCGGCCGGCTGTCTTCGCCCTCGGCGCCGGACAGGTGGACGTCGCGCACGTTGACGAGGCGCCAGTCGAAGCGGTCGCCTTCGCTCACCCGGACGCCGCCCACGTCCTGCGGCGGAATGCTGCGCCGTTCCCAGGCGGCGAGGCGCGCGTTGATCGCCGCCGCGTCGGCGCCGGGCCTGAGCTTCAAGTAGACGTAGCCGTTGATGCAGCCCCAGCCGCAATCCTCCTTCTGCTCCTCGCTGATCCGCCCGACCATCTGGAGGTCGAGGTGGCTGTTCTGCGGCGAGTCCTCGAACACGCCGGTGATCCGCCGCTCGTGGCGCTCGCCCCGGCGGATCTGGGTGACGGTGCGGCCGACGACGTCGATGCTGCCGAACATCGCCATGGCGTGGCGGCGGCTCAGCACCAGGGCTTCGGCGGGCTCCAGCACCCGCGCCGGGTCGCCGCGCAGGAATGGCACCTGGAGGATCCGGAACAGGCTGGGATCGGCGAAAAAGAGATCGAAGAAGCGCGGCTCGCCGCGATCGAGGAGCACGACCTGGTCGCCGTCCATCCGGGCGATCGCCTCGATCTCCGGGAAGGCCTGGGGCAGGCTTTCGCTGACCACGCCGTGGCTCGATTGCTGCGGCTCCCAGGCGCCGTCCGCCGTGGAGATGGACTGGACCTGATAGACCCGGTCGCCGTCCTTCAGCCAGGTGTCGAAGGTCGTTTCATAGCGGACGTAGATGAGCAGGAGGAGGCAGGCGGCGATGCCGATCGCCAGCCCGACAACGTTGATGAAGGCGTAGGTGCGGTGCCGCAGGAGGGAGCGAACCGCGACCGTCAGATAATTGCGCCACATCTTCGCTCTCCCCCTGCAGCCTCACCGCGCCTGTTCGTCTTTCTCCGGGCGCCTCATTCGTATCTCAGCGCATGGATCGGGTTCGCCCGCGCGACCTTCATCGCGTGGCCGGCAATGGTGCCGATCGCGATGGCCAGCGCGATGAAGCCCGCCAGCACGAAGGGCGTCAGGCCGATGTCGATCTGCGCGTCGAACGTCCGGAGCCAGTCGCGCATCACGACGAAGGCGACCGGCCAGGCGATCACGTTGGCGATGATCACCGGCTTGGAGAATTGCCAGGCGAGGAGCCGCACGATGTCGCGGGTCCGGGCGCCGAGCACCTTCCTGATGCCGATCTCCTTGGTCCGCCGCTCCGCCGTGAAGGCGGCGAGGCCGAACAGGCCGAGGCAGGCGACGATCACCGAAAGGATCGCGAAGCCGGCGAAGACCTTGGCCCGCGCTTCCTCGGCATTGTAGAGTTCCGCGACGATTTCGTTGCCGAACTCGGCCTCGAACGGCACGTCGGGCGCGAGCCGCCGCCAGGCCGCGGCGACCCGCTCGCGCACCGCGCCCGGATTGGGATCGTTGTAGCGCAGGACGAGGTGGGTCTGGCCGGTCGGCGAGAGGCGGTAGGCGATCGGCTCGAGCGGCTGGCGGATGGTCCGGAAGCGCGTGTCGCGCACCACGCCGACGATGGTCACGGGCACCAGGCCGCCATTGTCCGGATTGACCAGGGCCATGCGGAACTGTCTGCCCACCGCCTGCGCCGGATCGCGGAAGCCGAGATCGCGCGCCCCGCGCTCGTTGATGACGATGTTGAGCCCCCGCCCCGCCAACGCCCTCTCCTCTTCCGGAGTCGGGTTCCAGCTGGTCAGCTCCACGTCGAGCGGCCGGTTCATGCTGGTCGTGCGGCCGGCGACGAGTTCGATCCCCATGGTGGAGAAGAATTTGTCGTCGATCGTGTAATTGCCCATGCTGACCGGCTGGTCACGCCCCGGCACTTCGATGACCGTATTGTTCTGGTTGGGAGTCGCGATGCCGATGCCGGTGCGGGTCACCGACTGCACGCCCGGCACGCGCTCGATCTCGCGGGCGATGGCCTCGGCCCGTTCGGTGAGCTGGCGGCGCGAAATGCCGTCCACCTGCATCAGCCCTTCGCGCTTGTAGCCCGGATCGGCCGTCCGCGCGTGCATGGTCTGGGAATAAACGATGGCCGTGCAGATGATGAGCGCGATCGACACGGCGAATTGGCCGATGACGAGGGCGCTGCGCAGCTTGCCGGAGCCCGCCGCTTCCGCGGTCGACTTGTTCGCCTTCAGCACCTGCGCGGGCTGGAAGCGCGACAAATAGGCCGCGGGATAGAGCCCTCCCGCCGCGCCGACGAGCAGGGTGAGGATCAGGATCGGGAGCAGCATGCCGCCCGAGCCGAGGTAATTCACCTGGATGTCCGCATCGAGGAAGTTGGACAAAGGCGGCACGAGGAGTTCGACCAATGCGAGGGCGAGCACCATGGCGATCGCCGCCACGATCACGCTTTCCGCAATGAACTGCGTCATGAGCTGGCGGCGGCTGGCGCCGAGCACCTTGCGAAGCGCTACCTCGCGCGCCCGCTGGCTTGCGCGGGCGGTGGCGAGGTTGGTGAAGTTCACGCAGGCCATGCCGAGGATCAGGAATGCGATCACGGCGAAGGTGAAGATGGTGCGGGCGTCGTTGCCCGGCGTCATGCTCGCTTCCTGGGCGATGCCGAGATGGACGTCCCGCACGTTGACGAGGCGCCAGTCGGCGAACTGCCCCTGGTTCAGCGTCTGGTTGCCGAATTGCTGGTTGGGGATGTTGCGCCGCTCGAAGGCCGCCATGCCTTCGTGGATCGTGCCCGGCGCCGTGCCTTCGCGAAGGCGGACGTAGTTCCAGCCCGAATTGGCGCCCCAGGAGGTGAGGAAATCGGGCGTTTCCGCGAAATAGGTCTGCGGATCGTAGCGGGCGAGCAGGTTGAAGCGCATGTGCGAGTTGCGCGGCATGTCCTGCATCACGGCCGTGACCCGGTGATCGACGTTCTGGCCGCGCAGGATCAGGGTCAGCGTGCGCCCGACCGGGTTCACGCCTTCGCCGAACAGGCGGCGCGATTCCGTTTCGGACAGGACGATCGAGCCGACGTTGGACAAAGCGGTGCGCGCATCGCCGTGGACGAGCGGCACGCGGGCGACGTCGAAGAAATTGCCGTCGACGAGCCCGGCATTCTCCGTCGGGAGCGCTTCGCTGCCGCGCATCACGACCGGGCGGGCTGCCTGGACGTAGACCTTGGCGGCGATCTGCGGAAAGTCGCGGGCGAGGGCCGCGCCGGTCGCATAAGGCGACATCTGCATGTTGGTCACTTCGCCGGTGCCCGGATCGCGAAGCTCCGACTGCACCTGATAGACGTTTTCGTTCTCGTGCAGCCATTCGTCGTAGCTGCGCTCGTAATCGACGTAGAGGAGCAGCATCAGGCAGGCGGCGAGGCCGATCGCCAGGCCGACGATGTTGATGAAGGCATAGGTGCGGTTCTTGACGAGCGCACGGATCCCGACGGTGAAGTAATTGCGCCACATGGCTGGCGGTCTCCCGAGTCTGAGCTGCTTATTCGTAGCGGAGGGCGTGGATGGGGTTGGCGCGCGCGACCTTGATCGCGTGTCCGGCGATGGTGCCGATGGCGATCGCGAGCGCGACCCCTCCGGCCAGGAGGAAGGGGGCAAGCCCCATGTCGACGCGGGCATCAAAGGTGTCGAGCCAGCGCTTCATCATCAGCCAGGCGACCGGCCAGGCGATGACGTTGGCGATGATGACCGGCTTCGAGAATTGCCAGGCGAGGAGCTGGACGATGTCCCGCGTCCTGGCGCCGAGCACCTTTCTGATGCCGATCTCCTTGGTACGCCGTTCCGCGGTGAATGCGGCGAGGCCGAACAGGCCGAGGCAGGCGACGATCACGGCAAGGAGCGCGAAGGCGGCAAAGGTGGTCGCCCGCCGGTCCTCGGCTTCGTACAGCTCGATCATGATGTCGTCGGAAAAGTCGGCATTAAACGGCACTTCCGCGATCACCGACTTCCAGGCGCGCTCGACGCCGGCGCGCACGGCTGCCGGATCGCCGTTGAAGCGGACGATCATGTGGCTGTGGGGGCCGGTGCGGCTGTTGAGGAACATGATCGGATCGACCGCTTCGCGCATCGAGCGGAAGCGGGCGTCGCGGACCACGCCGACGATCGTCACCGGCACGAGGCCGATCTCGTTCTCCACCAGAGCGGCCCGGACCGTCTTGCCCACGGCCTGGCCGGGATCCCGGAAGCCGAGGCGCAGCGCCGCGAGTTCGGTGATGACGACGTTGCCGCCGCGCGCCGCGAGGGTGCGCTGCGACTCCGGCGTCGCCGGATAGGGCAGCGACATGTCGTCCATCGGGCGGTTGCGGTCGAACCAGCGGCCGGCGACGAGGCGCAGGCCCATGGCGTCGAAGAAACCTTCGTCCACCTGGTAATTGCCGATGGTGACCGGCTCGGTGCGGCCGGGGACCATGACGCCCGTATTGTTCTGGTTGTCGGTGGCGACACCGATGCCGGTGCGGCCGACCGCCTGGACGCCGGGGACGCGGCGCGTCTGTTCGACGATCGCTTCGGTGCGGCCGAGGAGCTGGTAGCGCGACAGCTCGTCCACCTGCAGAATGTGCGAGCGGTTGAAGCCGGGATCGACGGTGCGGGCGTAGACCGTCTGGGCGTAGATCACGGCCGTGCAGATGATGAGGCCGATCGACACGGCGAACTGGCCGACGACCAAAGCGGTGCGCAGACGGCCGGTGCCCGGCGGCTCCGTGGAGCTCTTGTTCGCCTTGAGCACGGTCGCGGGCTGGAAGCGCGAGATGAAGAAAGCGGGGTAGAGCCCACCGAGCAGGCCGACAACGGCGACGAGGAGCAGCACCGGAATGCCGATCCCGCCGCTTCCGAAATAGCCGATCTGCATGTCCGCATCGAGGAAGGCGGCGAAGCTCGGGAGCAGCAGCTCGGCGAGCGCGAGGGCGATCACCATCGCCAGCACGGAGATCAGCACCGATTCAGCGAGGAACTGCACGATCAGTTGCTTGCGGCTGGCGCCCAGCACCTTGCGGAGCGCGACTTCGCGGGCGCGCTGGCTGGCGCGGGCGGTGGCGAGATTGGTGAAGTTCACCACCGCCATGCCGAGGATCAGAAGCGCGATGACGGCGAAGGTGACGATGGTGCTGCTGTCGTTGCCCGGCCGCATGGCGCCGTCCTGCGCTTCGCCGAGGTGGATGTCGGCGATGTTGACCAGATGCCAATCCTGCTCGTCGCCGGCGTTGAAGCGGGCTTCGCCGGCATTGTCGTCGGGAATGTTGCGGCGCTCCCAGGCCTGGAAGCCGGCGCGGATCGTGTTTGGGTCGGCGCCGGGCCGGAGCTTCAGATAGACCCAGCCGCCCTGACAGCCCCAGCAGGTGAGCGCTTGCGGCGAATCGCCGTTGAAGGCGGCAAAATCGATGCGAGCGATGACGTTGGCGCGCATGTGGCTGTTGGAGGGCAGATCGGCGAGCACGCCGTTGATCCGGAAGTCGCGCGTCACGCCCCGGCTGATCACGGACAGGGTGCGCCCGACGACATTGTCGGTGCCGAAGCGCCGGACGGCTTCTTCGCGCGAAATGACGGCGGTGCCCGCCTGGTCGAGCGCGGCGGCATTGCCCTGCAGCATGGGGAGCGGCACGACGCGCAGGAAATTGCCGTCCGTGTAGAGGAAGTCCTCGAGCGTGACCGCCTGGCCGTCCTGGATCATCACCGGCGTCGTGGAGAAGGCGTAGACTTCGCGCTCCACCTGCGGGAAATCCTGAGCGACCCGTTTGCCGGCGATGTAGGGCGTCATCCGCAGGCGGTTCTCCTCGCCCGTGTCGTCGGATTTGTACCAGCTCTGGAGCTGGTAGACATTCTCATGGCCCGGGATCCAGGTGTCGAAGCTGCGCTCGTGGCGCACGAAAAGGAGGATGAGGAGGCAGGCCGCCATGCCGATGGCGAGGCCGACGATGTTGATGAAGGCATAGGTCTTGTTCTTGACCAGGGCCCGGACACCGACGGTGAAATAGTTGCGCCACATCGTCTCTTCTCCCTGCCTCGCGCCTCAGCGGCGCGCGCCGCCCCTGCGCCGCGCCCGTTCGGGACGCCGCGCGACGATCTTGATCTCAGTGATGCCGCCCGCCGGGATCAGGCGATCGACATCGATCGCCGTCCAGGCCGGGAACGGCGCGCGGACGTAGCGGCGATGCACCGCGACCATGGCGTCGAACTGCGCCGTCACGTCCGTATGGTAGCTCGTCATGTCGACGACATCGTCCCAGCCCGCCCCGGCGCGGGCGAGGATCGCGCCGATCTGCCTGTATGTGCGGTCGTAGGCGGCGCCGAGGTCTTCGCCCTCACGAAGACCGACCACAACCCCCGAAAGGTAGATCGTGTCGCCGGCTACGACCGCGTCCGAATAGCCCGTTGCCTCCTGAAAGCGGCGCCCGCCTTCGTTTTCGGACATGAAAACGTTGTCGGGTCTGCGCGTCTGCGCGGAGGCTGGGGCCGAAGTGGATGTGAGCAGGCCAGTGGCGGCGAGCGCCCCCAGAACCGCTAGGGCTGAGCCTGTCGAAGCCCGATATGCAGAGCGCTGCAATCCGCCCTTCGACAAGCTCAGGGCTGGCGGGGTTCCGCCAGTTCCTACCGTTCCAAGGCTGCTCACCCGCATGGGCGTCAAGCCGCCCGGCGGCGTTCGACGAGGATGCGGCCGTCGAGCATGTTGACGACGCGGCTCGCATAATCCGCATGGGCGGGCGAGTGAGTCACCATGACGATGGTCGAGCCTTCGGCGTTCAGCGTTTGGAGCATCTTCATGACCTCCTCGCCATGCTGCGTGTCGAGGTTGCCGGTCGGCTCGTCGGCGAGGATCATGTTCGGGCTGCCGACCAATGCGCGGGCGACGGCGACGCGCTGCTGCTGGCCGCCGGAAAGCTGGCTCGGGCGGTGCTTGGCGCGGTGGGCGATGCCGACCTTGTCCATCACCTCGTCGACGCGGCGGCGGCGCTCGGCGGCCGGCACATCGTGATAAAGCAAGGCGAGCTCGACATTCTCGCGGACGGTGAGCTCGTCGACCAGGTTGAAGCTCTGGAAGATGAAGCCGATGTTGCGCTTGCGGAAGTCCGCCAGCTTCGCCTCGGGGAGGCCGGCCACTTCGGTGCCGTTGAAGACGTAGGAGCCCGAACTCGGCGAATCGAGCATGCCCAGCACGTTGAGCAAGGTCGACTTGCCGCAGCCGGACGGGCCCATGACCGCGACGAACTCGCCGTCGGCGACGTCCAGGTGAATGCCGTCGAGCGCCGTCGTCTCGACCGTTTCGGTTCTGTAGACCCTCGAAAGGTCCCGCATGCTCAGCATTTCATTCGCTCCTTGTTCTAGCCCGTGGAGTTTTCTGGTGGTCAGTTGAGGTCCAGCTGGTCGCGCTCGGCGAAGCCGGTGTAGGGCGACGTGATCACCCGCTCGCCCGGCTGCAGCCCGTCCAGCACTTCGATATATTCCGAGTTGCGGCGGCCGAGGCGAACCTGGCGCTTCACCGCGCTGCCGCCGTCCGGCGCGACCACGAACACCCAGTTTCCGCCGGTTTCGTTGTAGAATGCGCCCGCCGGGATGAGCAGCGCCGGCGTCGGATCGCCGAGCGTGAGGCGGATCTGCACCGTCTGGCCGCGCTGGAGATTGGCCGGCTCGCCGCCCACGAAGGTGAGGTCGATCTCGAAGGCGCCGTTGCGGACCTGCGGATAGATTTTGGCGACGCGCATCCGGTACGGGCGTCCGCCGACGTCGGCGGTGGCGATCTGCCCTTCGGCGACGCGGCCGAGATAGAATTCATCGACCTGGGCGCGCAGCTTGTTGGCGCCGGCGCTGTCGATCTGGCCGAGGCGCTCGCCGCGGTTGAACGACTGGCCAACCTGGATCGAGAAGCTGGTGAGCTGGCCCGCCACCGGCGCGCGCAGGTTCAGCGCGTCGAGGCTGGCGCGGGCGAGCTGGAGGCTCTGGTTGAGCGCCGTCGTCGAGGCGCGGAGCTGGGCGAGCTGGCTCGACTGCAGCCGCTCGTCCGTCGCCTGCTGGCGGCGCAGGATGGCGCTGCGCTCGCGCGCCGCATTGTAGACGTCGCGGCTGTCCTGGAACTGCTTTTGCGAAACGTAGCCGCGCTGGGCGAGCGGCCGCTGCAGCTCGAACTGGCGCCGCGCCTGCTGGGCGGTGAGATCCGCTTCGATCAGGGCGCGCTGGTTGGCGAGGCGGGTCTGAGAAAGCGACAGCTCCTGGCTGCGCATCGAGTTGATCTGCTGCGTGACCTCGGTCTGACGCGCGAGGACGTTCAGCTGCAGATCCGAATTGGACAGAACGGCGAGGAGCTGGCCGGCCTGGACGACGGCGCCGTCCTCGACCATGCGCTGCTCGACCCGGCCGCCTTCGACGGCATCGAGATAAACGGTGACGCTCGGCTCGACGCGGGCGCGGAGCGGAAGGAAATCGTCGAAGCGTCCGCGCGCGACGGTGGAGATGGTCACCCGGTCGGCGGCGATCGTCTGGCTGTTTGCGGCGGGCGCCATCATGTAGAAAACGGCTGCGGCGATCAGGACCAGCAGCACGCCGATCGCGATCTTCACTTCCTTGCGCAGCCCCTTGCGCTCGACGACCTTGTCCATCGCGCCGCCGCTTTCGGCCTTCGGCTTGTCGGACTTGATGGTAATCACGGACATTCAGTCATCCCCTCCACGTGCGCTTCGCGCCCGGCACAGACGCTGCAATCATCGTGCCACGGAAAGCGGGCGCGCGAAGCCCCCGATGCACGCTCCGCAGGCGCCGAAGACTGTTCGAATTCGAACAGCGCCTGTTCGCGAGCGGACATGCACCGGAGGGATCAGGCGAGCGGCGCAAGGGTGGCGAACATCAGCAGCGTGGAAAGCGCCATGCCGACGGAGAAGGTGAAGTTTTCAAGCTTGGCCATTGTGTGTCTCCCGAAAAAAGGTTGCGACATTGCTGTCCCCGCTCCTTGAGCAGGAGGCGTGCCAGCGGGCGAAAAGCGCAGAATTGCGCCGTTTTCGCAGTTGTGGGCGCGGCACTCGTGGCCGATTGCGCACGCACGGCATGTTCGTTTTCGAACGCCGCTGTTCGGTTGCGGACGCGAGACGGGCGCGCTGGCACGGAAATTGATTGTTGCCGCGCGTCACTTATAAAAGCGCCCGGGGAGTGGGTTCAGTGAAGCGCGACAAGCCGTACGATCTGTGCATCGTGATCGACGACGATCCCGACATCCTGCTGTCGGCGCGGCTGCTGCTGCGCGACCTGTTCCGGGAGATCGCGACGTTCCAGGCGCCGGACGAGGCATTAGCGGAGATGGAGGCGCGGCGGCCCGACGTCGTGCTGCTCGATGCCAATTTCGGGCGCGGCGCGACCAATGCGGCCGAAGGTTTTCAGTGGCTGGCGGAGATACTGAAGCGAGACCCGGAAGCGGTGGTGGTAATGATCACCGCCCATGGCGGCGTCCAGATTGCAGTCGAGGCGATGAAGCGCGGCGCGACAGACTTCGTCTCCAAACCCTGGTCGAACGAGCGGCTGCTCGCCACCGTCCGCACGGCGGCGGCTCTACGCAACTCGCGCGAGGAAGCGGTCACCGAGCGCAAGCGCTCGGCCGCCATTGCCGCCCCGGCTGCGGGGGAAATGCCCCTGCTCGGCCAGGCGCCGGGCATGGCCCGGGTGAACTCGCTCATCGAGCGGGCGGCGCCGACCGAGGCGAACGTCCTCATCCTCGGCGAGAACGGCACTGGGAAGGAGCTGGTCGCGCGGGAGCTTCACCGAAGATCGCGCCGGGCGGAGAGCGTGCTCGTTTCGGTGGATCTCGGCGCGGTCGCCGAGAATCTGTTCGACAGCGAGCTGTTCGGCCACGTCAAGGGCGCCTTCACCGACGCCCGCGGCGACCGCATCGGGCGGCTGCAGGCGGCGCATGGCGGGACCTTGTTCCTGGACGAGATCGGCAACCTCCCGCTGCACCTCCAGCCCAAACTGCTGACGGCGCTCGAACAGCGCCAGGTGATCCCCGTCGGCGCCAACAAGCCGGTGCCGATCGACGTCCGAGTCATCGCGGCCACCAACCTTCCGCTCGACCAGCTCGCCGACGAAAGCCGCTTTCGCCAGGATCTCCTCTTCCGCCTTAACACGGTGGAGATCGAGCTGCCGCCGCTGCGGGAGCGCCGCGAGGACGTGCCGCTGCTCGTCGAGCACTTCCTCGGCCTTTATTCCAAAAAGTACGGCAAGCCGGCGCGGCGCGTTCCAACCGACGTGATGGCCCAGCTCCAGGCCTATGACTGGCCCGGCAACGTCCGCGCTCTCCGCCACGCCGCCGAACGCGCCGTGATCCTCGCCGGCGACGGCGATTTCGAGGCCGAGGACTTCTCCCTGTCCCGCAGCCTCGCGCCGCGTACGGCCGCTGCCTCGGCTCCCGCGCCGCCGCTCGCATCGGCCGTCACGGCGGTGACGGCCGGCGACCTCAATCTCGAGCGGGCCGAGCGGCAGATCGTCGAGCAGGCGCTGAAGAAGCACGCCTACAACATCTCGCTCGCCGCGCAGGAGCTCGGCCTCACCCGAGCGAGCCTTTACCGCCGAATGGAGAAGCATGGGCTTTAGGAGCCGCTTCGCCTTCGGGCTGGCAACACGGGTCGGGCTGCTGCTGCTTGCGGCGTTCGCCTTCGTGCAGACGCTGTACATGCCCGGGCTCGGCGCGGCGCGGATCGTCGCTCTGCTGCTCTGCTGCGGCGCCGGCGCGCATCTCTGGCGCTACATCCAGCGCACCAATCGCGAGCTTGCCCGCTTCATCGACGCGGTGCGCTTCGGCGACCTCGGCCAGGGCTTCGCCCATCGCTGGTCTGGGAGCGGCTTCGCGGAGCTGGGCGAAGCGCTCGACCAGGGCATCAAGCGCCTTCGCGACGAGCGGCACAATCTGTCGGACGCGAACCGCTTCTACGAGGCGGTGCTGGACGATGCGCCGATCGCGCTCCTGATCGTCGAGGGGGACGGCAAGGTCGAACTCGCCAACAAGGCGGCGCGGCGGCTGTTCGTGCGCCATACCGGCGTTCGGGTCGAGGACTTCACCGATTATGGCGACGCCTTTTCGAAGGCGCTGTCGGGCGGCGCGGTCAACCGGCCAAGGCTTGTGCCGCTGATGACGGAAGGGGTGCCGCAGACGGCGATGGTGAGCGCGGCGGTCGTGCACCGTCTCGGCGGGCTCGTTCGCGTCGTCGCGGTGCAACCGATCCAGAGCGAGCTCAACGCCATCGAAGTGGCGGCGCAGAGCGACCTCATCCGCGTCCTGACGCACGAGATCATGAACTCGATGACGCCCGTCACCTCGCTCGCGCATACTGCGGCGCAGCTCATGGGCGAAGTGGATGCGAGCGGCGATCCGACGATCCGCGACGCCCGCGCCGCCGTCGATACGCTGGCGCGTCGGGCGGACGGGGTGATGCATTTCGTCGAAAGCTACCGCCAGATCAGCCGCGCGCCGGAGGTCAGGCGCAAGCTGTTCGACGTGCTGCCCTGGGCGCGGGAGATCGACTCGCTGTTCGAAGCGAGCGACCACGGCCGGGACGTGCCGCTGCAGGTCGTCGTACAGCCCGAGACCTTGCGGCTCGAGGCGGATCCGGACCTCCTCTGCCAGGTGCTGATCAACCTGCTCCGCAACGGCGCGGACGCGGCAAAGGCGCACAGCGAGGCGCCGCATCTCACCCTCACCTTCGCGGAGACGTCCACGGGGCGAGTGCAGATCGACGTGGCGGACAATGGGGCGGGCGTGCCCGAGAACTTGAAGCAGGACATCTTCCTCCCCTTCTTCACCACCAAGCAGAAGGGAACGGGCGTCGGACTCAGCCTGGCGCGCCAGGTGGTCCTCGCCCATCGCGGCTCGATCAGCGTGGACGATGCGCCCGGCGGCGGCGCCGTGTTCAGGATGCTGCTTTGAGGATGCGCTCCGCGACGGCCGCCGCCTGGGTGCGGATGTCCGGCACGGCGACGCTTTCCCAGAAGGTGCCGCGCGTGACCGGGCCGATGGCGTAAAGGCTGTCCGACGGCCCGCCGTCGCTGAGGGTGCGGCACTGGGCATCGACGTCGATGCCGATGCGGAGCGGGTCGGGACGGATGCGGCCGCGGGAGAGGAGTGCGCCCAGCATAGGCTCGCCGGCGCGGACGATGTCGCATTCGGGACCGGTGCAATTGACGATCCGCGCCGCCTTCAGCGTCTCGGGCGCGCTGCCGCCGCGCGGGCGCCAGGCCACCGTGCCGTCGGGCGCGACGGAGAGGATGCGGCCTGCCGCGAAGCGCAGCTGGCCCTCGGCCTGCATGTTGTCGATCGCGGCACCGACGTCTGGCGCGAGCTTGTGGCGGTGGACGTCCCACCACGGGCGCAGATGGCGGAGGAAGCGGCGGCGCTGCGTTTCGTCGGCACCCGCCCAGATCCCTTGGGTGACGCTGCGCAGGGCGTGCACGGCGGTCCTCCAACCGACTTCGCCCGAGCGGCGACGGACGTCGCGCAGCAGGGCGATGCAGTCGGAGGGCAAGGCCTCGGGCGGCGCGCAGACCGGTTCGCGCGGGCCGTGGGTGCGCGGAACGAGGCCGCGGCGGGACAGCGCGAGAATGCCGCCGCGAAAGCCGCCCGCCTGCAGCGTCAGCGCGACGTCGACAGCGGTGAGGCCGGTGCCGATGAGTAGCACCGTGTCCGACGCGCCGAGCCCTTCGTCGATGCCGGGCGCCCAGGGATCGCCCACCCACAAGGGGCCGAGCGCTTCGGGATCGATGCCGCGCGGCGTGGCGGGCGGGAGATTGCCGGGGGCGAGCACGACCACGTCAGCCGCTATCCGGCGCCCGTCGGCGAGCAGGACATCGCTGCCCTCCACGTCGACCGCTTCGCCGCGCACGATCTCCAGCCCCTCGCCGGCCGCAGCCAGTTGCTCGACGACATATCCACCGAACAGCATGCGCGGGGCGAAGCTTTCCGCCGTGCCGCCGCGCTCGCGATACCAGTGCGCGAAATGGTCAGGCGCGTCGGGGTAGGCGCTCATCCGGCGCGCGGGGACGTTGAGGAGATGCTCCGGGTGCGCCGTCGAATAGGCAACGCCGCGGCCGGGCGTGCGGGCGCGTTCAATGAGGGTGACGCGGGCGGCGCCGCGGCGCAGCAGGTGGATCGCCTGGAGCGCGCCCGAAAGCCCGCCCCCGATCACCGCGGCGCGGACGCTCATGCCCGCTCCAGCGGCTCGCCGAGATCGACCGGATCGGCGAGCGTGAGGCCGTCAAGGATGCGCGCCGTCTCGTCGCGCACGAGGAGCATGGCGCGGTGAAGGCGGCATTTGTCCTCGCTGATGCAGTTCTTGCACTGCTCGTAGGCGAAGCGGCTGGCGCAGGGGAGAAGGCCCAGCGAGCCGCGCGTCAGCCGGACGATCTCGCCGTAGCTGATCTGGGACGGCGGGCGGGCGAGCCAGTAACCGCCCTCGCGGCCGCGCAGCGTGTCGACCAAGCCGTCGCGGCGCATCTGCGACAGGATAACGGTGAGGAATTTGGGCGGAAGGTTCTGCTTTTCGGCGATCTCGGAAAGCTGGACCGGGCCTTCGCCATAGCGGTCGGCCAGGTGCAGGAGCGCCCGGATTGTGTACCTCGTCCGTTGAGAAAGCATGGCCGTCCAATGGACTGCCCCAACCTACATTGCAACCGGGGTGGGGGGCGGTTCACCGGGCTTCGACAGGCTCAGCCCTGGCGGTGCAGGAGGATTGCCAACTCCGCTCGCCCTGAGCTTGTCGAAGGGCGGTTCTCCTGTTCTCGCCATCCGCTCCATCACCCACCAACCCTCCCCCGGTAAGGGAGAGGGTGTAGAGGGGCTTACTCCGCGGCTTCGAGCTTCGCTTCGCTCGTCTTGGGCGCCGCCGTGCGGGCGGCGTCGAGGCGGCGGAAGGTGGCGAGGGCCTGGCCGACCACCTGGTCCATATTGTAATAACGATAAGTGGCGAGGCGGCCGACGAAGGTCACTCCGGACGTCGAGTCCGCGAGGGCCTCGTACTTCTTGAACAGCGCCTGATTTTCGGGCCGTGGGATGGGATAATAAGGATCCCCTTCCGCGGAGGGATATTCGTAGGTGAGGCTGGTCTTCGCCGCCTTCTGGCCGGTCAGATACTTGTACTCGGTGATGCGCGTATAAGGCACGTCCGGATGCGGGTAGTTCACCACCGCGACCGGCTGGAACGTCTCCTGATCGACGACCTTATGCTCGAACTTGAGGCTCCGGTACGGGAGCTTGCCGAAGCGGAAGTCGAAATATTCGTCGATCGGGCCGGTATAGACGATGTGGCCGGCCTGGATCTTGTCCTTGAGTTCGCGGAAGTCGGCGCCGAGCAGAACGTCGATGTTCGGATGATCGAGCATCGCTTCGAACATCATGGTATAGCCCTCGGCGGGCATGATCTGGTGCTTGTCGCCGAAATAACGGTCGTCCGTATTGGTCCGCGTCGGAATGCGGGCGGTCACCGCCTTGTCGAGCTCGGACGGATCGATGCCCCACTGCTTGCGCGTGTAGCCCTGGAAGAACAGCTCGTAGAGCTCGCGCCCGACGGCGTTGATGACGACGTCCTCGGAGGTCTTGATCTCGTCCACCGTCTCGGCGCGCGAGGCGAGATAGTCAGCCGCTTCCTCGTCCGTCTTCAAGTCGAGATCGAACAGCTTGTTCAGCGTCGTGCGGTTGATCGGGATCGGCACGAGCTGGCCGCGCACTTCGGCGAGGACGCGGTGCTCATACGGGCGCCACGACGTGAACTGGCTGAGATAATCGACGATCTCGTCCGAATTGGTGTGGAAGATGTGCGGGCCGTATTGGTGGATGAGGATGCCCGCTTCGTCGAGATGGTCGTAAGCGTTGCCGGCGACGTGCGGGCGCCGGTCGATGACCAGCACCTTGGCGTCGTGCTGGCTGGCGAGACGCTCGGCAATCACCGAGCCGGCGAAGCCCGCGCCGACGACGAGATAATCGTAGCGGCGGCCGGCGATGCTGGTGACGATGTTCGGGCCGCGCTTCGTGTCGCGGATCGACTCGCCGACCAGGCCGCGCATGCGGGCGAAGGTGATGTCCCAGCTGAGGTTCGCCAGCTTCTGGTCGACCTGGCGGAGCCAGTCGTCGCCGCCGCGCACCAGCGCCAGCGCCTGCTCGCAGGCCGCGACGAAATCCTCGGCGCCGCCGGCGATGAACACCGCTTCGAGATCGGAATAATGGCGCTTCACGTCGACGATCGGAGTGGACACGACCGGGCGGCCGCCGGCGAGATATTCGGGCGTCTTGGTCGGCGAGATGAAGCGGGTCGCATCGTTGATCGCGAACGGGCTGATCGCGACGTCCCAGCCGCCGAGATAGGCCGGCAGCTCCTCATAGGTCTTGCCGCCGAGATAGAAGATGTTCGGCCGCTGCGGGAGATCCGCATGGTCGATCTTCACCACCGGCCCGACCATCATGATCGACCATTCGGGGTGCGCGTCCGCCATGGCGGCGATGAGCGACAGGTCCATGCGCTCGTCGATGACGCCGTAGAAGCCGAAGCGCGGGCGCCTGGCGATCGCCTGATCGTCCGGATCGCCGTCCACGGCACGGGCGCGGCCGAAATGCTCGCGGTCCACCGACGAGGGGAAGGGATGGACGTTGGGGTGGCGGCTGCGCTTGGCCTCGTAAAGGCTGTAGCCGCCGGTGAAGACGACGTCGGCGGCGTCAAACAGCTCCGTCTCGAGTGAGAGCAGGCGAGTCGGCGCGAATTTGAAGTTGGCGAGCTCGTCCATGCAATCGTAGACCGTCGCGGCCGCATCGATGTGGCGAGAGAAGGGCAGCATCATCGGCGTGTAGTACCAGCGGATGAAGGGCCCCTTCTCGCCGGCGAGGAAGCCGTCGAGCAGCGTCTTCAGGACCGCTTCCTGCTGCGCTTCGTCCATGCCTTCGGGGAGCGAGGGGGTGACGACCACGACGCCGGTTTCGGCGCAGGTGCGCACGCCCAGAGCGGGCTCGCAGCCCGGCAGCGCGGCTTCCGGCTCTTCCCAGAAGATGACGCGCCGCTCGTCGGCGAAGCGGCTCATCAGATGCTGGGGCCGCTGGAAGACGAAGTTCCACCGCAGATGGGAAAAGCAGATCAGGCTGTTGTCGAACTGGATCGACGGAGCGAGCTGGGTCTGCCCCAGGGAAGAGGCGGTGGAAAGCTGGATCAAGTGAGTGCCCTCGGTCTGTTATCTGGCGGGTACAATAACGCCCGCGTAACGGCCGAAGTTCCGCAGTGCAGCATGGGATTCTCCCTGATCGAGATTATATTTAATTATCTGATTTATTGGGCCGTTTCCGGCCTCGGCGCGCGCGAAAGGTCCCAAAGGTCGCGCTGACGACGCACTTGGGGCCCTCGAAGTTCATGAAGTTTCGGCTCTCGAGAAAAAAGCGGCTCGCGATGCGCCTGGCAGCCGTGCGGAAGTCCGCCCGGCGGATGGGGATCGCAATATGGGTGGGCCGCGGCGACTCGGTCATGGCCGCAGGAGAACATAAGAAGTCCTACAAAGGAAGGACGCGCGGCGATCAGGGCGCGCGCAACGTGCGGGCCGCGAGAAACGCCGCGGCGGCGCCGAGGAAGAAGCTGAGCCCCGCGCCGGCCATGCCCATGACCATGAAGGCCATCGCCGCCATGCCGCCCGCGTCGATCTCGTCGGGGGCGGGCGGGCCGATCTGGAGGATGAACCAGGCGGCCGTCGCCAGGATCGCCAGCGGCACGGGAAGGCTGGCGCCGAGCACGAGCGTCGTCCGGCTGCAGCGCGGCAGGAGCCAGTCGATCACCACCACGGCGAGCGCCACGGCGGCGCAGTAGATCGTCGCAATCAGCGCCGGCGGCAGATCGAGCATGCGTCCTCCCCCCGCGAGGCTCGCGCGGAGAGGAGCGAAATGCAAGCGGGGCGGCTCCCGCGGGGAGGTGGCTCAGTCTCCGAAGGCGGCTTTCAATTCGTCGAGCCAGGGTTTGGCGTTGCCGTCGCTGGGGGCGCGCCAGTCGCCTCGGGGGCTCAGCGCCCCGCCGGCGGAGACCTTGGGGGAGTTGGGCAGGGCGGAGCGCTTGAACTGGCTGATCTGGAAGAAGCGCCAGAGGAAGGTTTCGAGCCATTTGCGGATCGTGGGGAGATCATATTCCTGCTTCAGATGCTCCGGGAAATCGAAGGGCCAGAGGCCCTCGTGCATGTCCTTCCAGGTCTGCCAGGCGAGGAAGGCGACTTTGCTCGGCGGCTGGCCGGTGCGCAGGATGTGAAACAGGAAGAAGTCGTTCAGTTCGTACGGGCCGACCTTGTCCTCGGTGGACTGCATTTCCTCGTCGTCGCCGGCGGGGATGAGCTCGGGGCTGATCTTGGTCTTGAGGATCTCGACGAGGACGCGGTTGGTCTCGGCATCGAACTGGTCAGTCTTGACCGCCCAGCGGACGAGATACTGGATGAGGGTCTTGGGGACGCCGGCGTTGACGGCATAGTGGCTCATCTGGTCGCCGACGCCGTAGGTCATCCAGCCCAATGCGATTTCGCTGAGGTCGCCGGTGCCGACGACGAAGCCGTTCCTCTGGTTGGCGAGGCGGAAGAGATAGTCGGTGCGAAGGCCCGCCTGTACGTTCTCGAAGGCGATGTCGTAGACCTTCTCGCCCTTGGCGAAGGGGTGGCCCATGTCCTTCAGCATCTGCATAGCGGCGGGGCGGATGTCGATTTCCTCGCCGACGATGCCGAGCGCGTTCATCAGCGCCCAGGCGTTTCCCTTGGTGGTCTCGCCGGTGGCGAAGCCGGGCATGGTGAAGCCGAGGATGGTGTCGCGCGGGACGCCCAGCCAGTCGCAGGCCTTGGCGGCGACGATGAGGGCGTGGGTCGAATCGAGACCGCCCGAGACGCCGATCAGCATCTTGGAGCCGTTGGTCGCCTGGAAGCGGCGGGCAAGGCCCTGGACCTGGATGTTGAAGGCTTCGTAGCTGTCTTGATCGAGCTGCTCGAGCCGGTTCGGGACATAGGGGAAGCGGCGGTATTTGCGGCGGAAGCCGATGTCGGCGAAGCTGGGCTTGTGCTCGAAATGGATGCGGCGAGCGGTCTTTTCCGGGTGACCGGCGGCGACGGCATTGTCGTTGAAGGTCGGCATGCGCATGCGTTCGAGGCGGAGGCGCTGGACGTCGATGTCGGCGATGCAAAGCTCGGGATCGGGATCGAACCGCTTCGAATCGCAGAGCAGTTCGCCCATTTCGTAGATGGAACTCTGGCCGTCCCAGGCGAGGTCGGTCGTGCTCTCGCCCGGGCCGGAGGCGGCGTAGACATAAGCGGCGCAGCAGCGCGAGCTTTGCGAGGCGCAGAGAAGCTTGCGCTCGTCCGCCTTGCCGATGGTGATGTTCGACGCGCTGAGATTGCAGAGGATGAGGGCGCCGGCGAGGGCGCCGACGGTGGAGGGCGGCTGCGGCGCCCAATAATCCTCGCATATCTCGACGTGGAAGATGAAGTCGGAGAAATCCTCGGCGGAGAAGACGAGGTCGGTGCCGAAGGGGACGATCTCGCCGGCGACCGCGATGTCGATGCCGTTCAGGCCGATGCCGCTGACGAACCAGCGCTTCTCATAATATTCGCGGTAATTGGGGAGGAAGCTCTTGGGCACCACGCCGAGGATGCGGCCGCGGGAGATCGCCAAGCCGCAATTGTAGAGCCGGCCGTTGCGGCGCAGCGGCGCGCCGATGACGAAGCAGGGGCCGAGCTTCGCAGTCGCGTCGCGGAAGCGGGCGATGCCGTCCTCCACCGCGTCGAGAAAGGCTTCCTGGAGAAAGAGGTCGTCGACGGCGTAGGAGCTGATGTTGAGCTCGGGGAAGACGAGGAGGTCGACGCCCTTGCCGTCGGCTTCCTCGGCAAGCGCGATCGCCTGGTCGACGTTGAAGGTGACGTCGCCGACGGAGCCGACCGGCGAGGCCGCCGACACGCGGACGAAGCCGTGGCGGTGGATGGATTCGAAAGGTGCGGTCTTCCCCGCCATCACAGCATCTCCGTCATCATTTCGATCGCCGTCTTCATGCACTTGATCCGGGTCGCGCCGCGGCCGCCGGGGCCGAAATGCTCCTCGCGGTGGAGGGTCACCCGGCCGGCGCGGGCGCAGGCGAAGTGGACGAGGCCGGGCTCGACGCCGGCATCGGCGAAGCCGGTAATGGCGAGCGCGATGTTGGCGCGGCTTCGCTCCAGCGCCCCTTCCGCCATGGCGACGGCCACCTCTTTCGTGACCGCATCGCCCGGGACGATCGTCTCCATGGGAATGCCGAGCATCTCGTTCTTGGCTTCGAAGCTGTAGGTCACGAAGCCGCGGTCGAACGTGTGGGCGACGCCCTGCACGTCGGTCAGCAGGGAGGCGAGCATGCCGCCGGTGCAGCTTTCGGCCGTGGCGAGCTTCAGGCCCCGTTCGGAGGCCTTGGACAGGAGGACTCGCGCGGCTTCCTCCGTTTCGTTGGGGAGGAGCGGCGAGAGGGTTTCGGTGTCGTTCACTGGATCATCCCGGGAGGTGGCATCCTGAGGCTGGCCGCCAAGGAACCGGACCTAGCGCCGAATGTTCCAGAGGCCAAATGAGGAGGACGGACATGGCTTCAGGCAAGCAGGACGCGACGAGGCTCTTGACCGAGGACCACCGGGAGGTGGAGGCGCTTTTCGAGAAGTTCCAAAGCGCGTT
>DASVQT010000138.1:0-6985 GCA_036388975.1 Allosphingosinicella sp.
CATCTGGATCCCCCAGGATTACATCCGCTTCATGCTCAACGCCGCGCACCTGCGCTACGGCGACGCGAGGATACCGGCGGCGGGCGGCGACCGCAGCTACGGCGTCAACGTGGTCGCCGCGAGGGCGCAGATCGACTTCTGACAGCGGGCGGAACGGCGCAGGTCCCTCGACCCGCCGTCTCGGCAAGCTCGACGGCTGCTCGGGACGAACGGGTTGGTGCTCGATCAGGAAATCAACCCACCCGTTCGTCCCGAGCAGGGATCGAGTAGGCGAAGCCGTATCGAGAGCCCGGGTCGAGGGACCTGCTAGGCCTAACCCTCCACGTCCAGCGAATAGCCCGCCGCCCGAACGGTGCGGATCAGGTCCGGCCGGTCCCCCTCGTTCAGCGCCTTTCTCAAGCGCCGGATATGCACGTCCACCGTGCGAAGCTCGATGTCGCTGTCGTGCGGCCAGACCGAATCGAGCAGCTTCTCGCGCGAAAAGACCCGGCCCGGATGCTGGAGGAAATGAACCAGCAGCCGATATTCCGTCGGCCCGAGCGCCACGGGCACGCCGCCCCGGCGCACCTTGTGGCTCACCGTATCGAGCTCCAGGTCCGAATAGGACAAAGTCTGCGAAGCCAGAGCCGGCCGCACCCGCCGCAGCACCGCGCCGACCCGGGCGACCAGCTCGCGCGGGCTGAACGGCTTGGTCACGTAATCGTCCGCACCGGTTTCGAGCCCGCGGATCCTGTCCGCCTCCTCGCCGCGCGCGGTGAGCATGATGATCGGCACGTTGGCCGTTCCCGGCCGCCGCCTCAGCCGCCGGCACACCTCGATTCCCGAAACCCCCTCGATCATCCAGTCGAGGATCACGATGTCCGGCGGGCTTTCCTCCGCCAGCAGAAGCGCCTCGTCGCCGTCGGAGGTCGACGCGACGTCGAACTCCTCCTTTTCGAAGTTCCAGGTGAGGAGTTCGCGCAGGGACGCGTCGTCCTCGACGAGGAGGAGCTTCGGACGGCTCATTCGGGGTCCGCGGGATTGTGCCCGCGCGGGCGGTCGGTGATGCGGTCGCCCGTGGCCGCATAATAGACCATTTCGGCGATGTTGGTCGCATGGTCCCCGATCCGCTCGAGGTTCTTGGCGACGAACAGGAGATGCGCGCTTTCCGTGATGTTCTTCGGGCTTTCCATCATGAAGGTGAGGAGGGCCCGGAAGATCGAATTGTAGAAATCGTCCAGCGCCTTGTCCCGCACGCACACTTCATGCGCCTTTGCGGCGTCGCGCTGGATGAAGGCGTCGAGCGCATTGTGGACCATCTCCGCCGCGATCCGCGCCATTTCCGGGAGCAGCGAGAGCGGCTCGATCCGCCCGGCCTCGGCGAAGAGCTGGACCCGCTTGGCATTGTTCTTGGCATAATCGCCGATCCGCTCGACCAGGCCCGAGATCTTGAGCGCGGCGACCGCTTCCCTCAGATCGTCGGCCATCGGCGCCCGAAGCGCGATCAGCCGCACCACCGCGGCTTCCGCCTGGGCTTCGAGCACGTCGAGCTTCCCGTCCGCTTCGACCACCGCCCGGGCGCCGTCATAGTCGCGCTGGATGAGGCAGCGCATCGACTCGCGGATCGCTTCTTCGGCCAGCCCGCCCATCTCGCTGATGAGGGCGCGCAGCTCGTCCATGTCCTCGTCGAATGCCTTGAGCGTGTGCCCGCCGGTCGTTTCCATCTTTTGCTCCTCAGCCGTACCGGCCGGTGATGTAATCCTTGGTGCGCGGCACCTTCGGGTTGGTGAAGATGTCGGACGTGTCGCCATATTCGACGAGCTCGCCCAAGTGGAAAAAGGCCGTCTTCTGCGACACGCGCGCCGCCTGCTGCATATTGTGGGTGACGATGACGATCGCGTAGCGGCCGCGCAGCTCGTGGATCAGCTCCTCGATCTTCGCCGTCGCGATCGGGTCGAGCGCGGAGGCCGGCTCGTCCATCAGGATCACTTCCGGATCGACCGCGATGGCGCGCGCGATGCACAGGCGCTGCTGCTGACCGCCCGACAGCGCCGTGCCGCTTTCCTTCAGCCGGTCCTTCACTTCCTCCCAAAGCCCCGCCCGCTTCAGCGACTTCTCGACGATCGCGTCGAGATCGGTCTTGCCGGCGGCGAGCCCGTGGATGCGCGGCCCGTAGGCGACGTTCTCGTAGATCGATTTCGGAAACGGGTTCGGCTTCTGGAACACCATGCCGACGCGGGCGCGAAGCTGCACCACGTCCATGCCGCTCGAATAGATATTCTCGCCGTCCAGCGCGATCTCGCCCTCGACGCGGGCGTTGGAGATCGTGTCGTTCATCCGGTTGAACGCGCGCAGGAAGGTCGATTTGCCGCAGCCGGACGGTCCGATGAAGGCGGTGACATGCTCCTTGGAAACGTCGATCGAGACGTCCTTCACGGCCTGCTTCGCGCCGTAATAGACGCTGACGTTCCGCGCGGTCATTTTGGGATCGGTTGGAGCGTTCATTACCAGCGTCTTTCGAACTTGTTGCGAAGGTAGATGGCGAGGCCGTTCATCGCGAGGAGGAAGGCGAGGAGGACGATGATCGCCGCCGACGTTTTCTCGACGAAGCCGCGGCTGACCTCGTCCGACCAGAGGAAGATCTGCACCGGAAGCACCGTCGCCGGATCGGTGATTCCTCCCGGCGGCGACGCGATGAAGGCGCGCATGCCGATCATCAGCAGCGGCGCCGTCTCGCCGAGCGCCCGCGCCATGCCGATGATCGTGCCGGTGAGGATGCCCGGCAGCGCCAGCGGCAGCACGTGGTGGAAGACGACCTGCACCCGAGATGCCCCGACGCCCAGCGCCGCGTCGCGGATCGAAGGCGGCACGGATTTGACCGCATTGCGCCCGGCGATCACGATTACCGGCATGGTCATGAGCGCCAGCGTGATGCCGCCGACCAGCGGCGCCGAGCGCGGCAGGTGCATGAAGTTCAGGAACACGGCGAGGCCGAGCAGGCCGAAGATGATCGACGGAACGGCGGCGAGGTTGTTGATCGACACCTCGATCACGTCCGTCCAGCGGTTCCGCGGCGCATATTCCTCGAGATAGACCGCGGTCAGAACGCCGACCGGAAAGGCGATGGCCAAGGTCACGCCGACGGTGAGCAGCGAGCCCTTGAACGCGCCCCAGATGCCGGCGAGCTCCGGATCGGTGGCGTCGGAGCCGGTGAGGAAGGTGCCGGTCAGCCCCGGTATGCCCTTGATCCCGATGGTGATCAGCAGGAAGGCCAGGAAGCCCGCCGAAAGGAGAACGGCGAACAGGCCCATCATCCGGAATCGCCGCTCGGCCGCATAGCGCTTGCGGATGCGGCGCTGCATGTCGGGGCCCGCCCAGTCGGTTGGTGCGCGCTTAGTCATACGCTTCCCGATATTTCTTCACGACGCGCAGCGCGATGATGTTGAGCGCCAGCGTGACGAGGAACAGCACGAGGCCGAGCGCGAAGGCGGCGAGCGTCTTGGGGCTGTCGAATTCCTGGTCGCCGGTCAGCAGCATGACGATCTGGGTGGTGACGGTGGTGACGCTCTCGAATGGATTGGCCGTCAGATTCGCGGCGAGCCCCGCCGCCATGACCACGATCATGGTCTCGCCGATCGCGCGGCTCACCGCCAGCAGCACGCCGCCGACCACGCCCGGCAGCGCGGCGGGCACCAGGACCTTGCGGATCGTCTCGCTTGTCGTCGCGCCCATGGCGAGCGAGCCGTCGCGCATCGCCTGCGGCACGGCGGCGATCGAATCGTCGGCCATGGAGGAGACGAACGGAATGATCATGATGCCCATGACCAGGCCCGCCGCGAGCGCGGACTCGGACGAGGCGGAAAGGCCGAGCGTCAGCCCGAGGTCCCGCACCGCAGGCGCCACGGTCAGCGCCGCGAAATAGCCGTAGACCACCGTCGGCACGCCCGCGAGAATCTCGAGGATCGGCTTCATCCACTTGCGCGTCGTCGGATGCGCATATTGCGTGAGGTAGATGGCGGAGAGCAGCCCGAGCGGAATGGCCACGATCATGGCGATGATCGCGCCGATGAACACCGTGCCCCAGAAGAGCGGGATTGCGCCGAACGCGCCCGACGAGCCGGCCTGGTCGGCGCGGATCGCCATTTGCGGGCTCCAGTTCGTCCCGAACAGGAACTCGGCCGGCGACACGCGCGAAAAGAAGCGCAGCGACTCGAAGAGCAGCGACAGGACGATGCCGAGCGTCGTCAGGATCGCGATCATGCTGGCGAGCAGCAGAACCGCCATCACCAGCCGCTCGACCCGGGTGCGCGCCCGGAAATGCGGCGACACCCGCGTATAGGCCCAGCCGCCGCCGGCAAAGGCAATCAAGGCCGCGACCGCAAGCCCGATCAGCGAGTAGAATTGAAAGGCCGAGGCATAGACCGGCGCCAGCTCGCGCGACTGCGGATTGAACACCGCCGTCAGCTGCCCGCGCGCCAGCCCCCGCGCTTCGGCGAGGATCGCGTCCCGCTGCATGTCGAAGCTCGGCAAGGACGCGGCTTCCGGGCTCGCCATCACCGTCTGGTGGACGAAGCCCGCCGAAAGGTTGCCCCACACGGCGAGGAAGAGAAGCGCCGGCAGCACCGCCCAAAGGGCCACGTACCAGCCATGGTAATTGGGCAGCGAATGCACCCGGACCGGCCCGCCGGCAAAGGCTCGCGCCCGCGCACGCGCCGAGGCCCAGGCAATACCGCCCAAGCCCAGGATCAGCAGCAATGTCAGCCAAAGAGGCACGTGGGGCTCAATCCGTGGTCAGGAGCGAAAGAAGGCGCCGGACCCGCCGCTCATGCGCGGGTCCGGCGCCTCGTTCAAGGTCAGCGCAGGTCCGCCGCCGTGATCGGCCGCGGGTTCTGGATGAGCGAGGCGGCGCGCGCCTGGACGTCCGGCGCCGACGGGATCATCCCAGCCTGCGAAAGATAGCCGCCCGGCGCCCAGCCGCGCTGGAACTCGGCCAGGAACTCGCGCATCCCCGGAATGACGGAAAGATGCTCGCCCTTGACGTAGATGTAGAGCTGGCGCGCGCCCGGATAGGAAAGGTCGGTGATGGTCGCCGCGGTCGGCGTCACGCCGCCGATCGGCACGCCGCGCACCCGCTCGCCATTCGCCTGCAGGAAGGAATAGCCGAGCACGCCCAGCCAGCCTTGATTTTCGGCGACGCGCTGGACGAGGAGATTGTCGTCCTCGCCGGCATCGACCCAGGCCCCGTCCTCGCGAATCTGGGTGCAGACCGTCTTGTGGCGGTCCGAATCGGACGTCTTGAGCGCCTTCATCGCTTCGTCCGTGTCGCAGCCCTTTTCCATGATCAGCTCGGCGAAGCTGTCGCGCGTGCCGGACGTGGGCGGCGGGCCGTAGACCCGGATGGCGACCGCCGGCAGCGCCGGATTGACGTCGCGCCAGGTCCGCGCCTGCTGCGGCCGGCCGAACGGGTTGGCGGCCAGAGCGGCATAGATGTCGCGGGCGGTGAGCTGGAAATTGGTCGGGCGCTCGACCGATTCGATCAGGGTCAGGCCGTCGATGCCGACGGGAACTTCGATCACCTGCGCCACGCCGTTGCGGTTGCAGGCTTCGAGCTCGCTCGCCTTGATGCGGCGCGACGCGTTGACGATGTCCGGCTTGTCGGCGCCGACGCCCGAGCAGAATTGGTTGATGCCGCTCCCCGTCCCAGTCGACTCGACGATCGGCGCGCCGTTGCTGGCATTGGCCCGGCCGAAGCGCTCGGCCACCGCGCGCGTGAAGGGATAAACGGTCGACGACCCGACGATCCGGATCTGCGTGCGGCCGGCGCTTGCGCCGCCGCCGGAGCCCTCGCCGCCGCATCCGGCAAGTGCCAGCCCGGCCAGCGCCATCGTCACAAGGGTCTTCTTCACGTCGGGAACCTCCTCGAAGCGCGCCGTCCACCAGCGCATTCCCCGGCTAGGCCGGTTCGGCGAGTCTCCTGTGACAGGGACGTGACTCTTTCGTGACAACGCTTGCCCGAGGGTCTCGCCCGCGATGTTCCGAGTTGACGCCGGAGGCCGCTCCCGCTTTGCTCGCGGCGAACAGGAGACTTGAAGATGAAGCCCATCGCAACTGCCCTCGCCGCCCTCGCCCTCGCCGCGGCCCCGACGGCAGCCTCGGCTGCCCCGCAGCCGATCGAGCCCGCATCTGAAAGCGCGGACGGTAGCGCCCTTCGCGGCGGCGCCATCTGGATTCTTCCGGCGCTGATCCTCGTCGCCCTGCTCATCGCGATCCTCGCGGGCGAAGGCGGGGACGAAATGCCCGCCAGCCCCTGAGGCGGCAGGCCGGCGGATGAGCCGGTTCAGCCGACGCGGCAGAGCAGGCGGCGCGCGCCGTCGATCGACGTTCCGGCCAGGATCGCGGTCCAGTTCGAGGGATGATCGCCGACCGAATTGTCCGTGATCACGTTCCGATCGGCGTCGAGCGACACCAGCCGCTCGCGCACGAATCGATTGCCCCGGCAGTCGAGACCGATCCGGGCATGGGCGAAGCGCGCGCCGCTTGTTCCCCGATTCTCGCCGACGATCCAGAATTCCTGTGCGTTCGCGGCGATGCCGGGGATGTTCACCGGAACGACGCTGTCGGGACGAAGCCGCCAGATCCAGCGGCCGGGTACGTCCTGAACGACCGGCCCGAGCTCCGGTGCCTGAGCGTGCGCGCCTGCCGCCGACGCGGCCAAAGCAGCGGCCAGTAAGATCCTGTACATGATGTCTCCCCCCTCGGTGCCGCGGCATTCGCGCGGCGGTGGCCCTGTATCACGCCGGCAGGGGTGCAAAGAAGGTCCAAAATGGACCTTTCCGCTCGCCTTGCCGCGGCCGTCGCGCAAAGACACAAAGGCGCGATGTCGCTTTCCCTTATCCTCGCACTGGCGATCATCGCGTTCGCCGCGTCTTTCCACGCCTGGTGGGCGCTCGGCGGGCGGCTCGGCTTTTCCGTCTCGCTGCCGCAGCGGCCGGGCGGCGAGCCGGTC
>DASVQT010000139.1:0-11185 GCA_036388975.1 Allosphingosinicella sp.
TGACCTGACCGTGCCTTGTCGCTTCCCACTCCCGCCAGGGCTGAGCTTGTCGAAGCCCGGATCGCCTGCTCCGTGCGCTGCAAGCCGCCCTTCGACAGGCTCAGGGCTGGCGGTGTATGTGACTTGGCGCCCGATCATCCAATCCCGCCAGGGCTGAGCCTGTCGAAGCCCGGATCACCCGCTCCGTGCGCTGCAAGCCGCCCTTCGACAGGCTCAGGGCTGGCGGTTGGGGGTTGAGGCTCGGGGATGTGCGAAAACGCACAGACTCGGGGCGGCGGGGACGCTTAACCGCCTTTTGTCGGAGTCACCGCCAGTGCTCCGATGCAAGGGCGGCCGCCCTCGGGCTTCTTCCATCGGACCCGGGGGCGGCCTACTCGCATCGGCCGCGGACCCGGCCCGCCCCACTGCTCGTTATGCCTGCCGAGCCCGCCCCTCCGGGCGGCTTCCCAAGGGCGGCGCTCTGTGCTTAAGGGCCGCCACGTCTCTGCCTATCCGAGGATCAGCCCCCACCCATGAACATCCACGAATATCAGGCGAAGGAATTGCTCGCGAAATTTGGCGTGCCGGTGCCCGCGGGCCATGCGGCGATGACCGTCGATGCCGCCGTCGCGGCGGCCGAAACGCTGCCCGGGCCGCTTTACGTGGTAAAGGCCCAGATCCACGCCGGCGGGCGCGGCAAGGGCAAGTTCAAGGAATTGGGGCCGGACGCCAAGGGCGGCGTCCGCCTGGCGCGCACGCTCGACGAGGTGCGCGCGGCCGCGCAGGAGATGCTCGGCAACACCCTGGTGACGATCCAGACCGGGGCCGAGGGCAAGCAGGTCAACCGGCTCTACGTGACGGACGGGGTCGACATCGCGAAGGAATTCTACCTCGCCCTGCTCGTCGACCGGGCGACGGGGCGGATCGCGATGGTGGTGTCCACCGAAGGCGGGATGGACATCGAGGAGGTCGCGCATTCGACTCCCGAGAAGATACAGAACATCGCCATCGATCCGGCGACCGGCTTCATGCCGCATCACGGCCGCGCGGTCGCCAAGGCGCTGGGGCTGGACGGCAGCCTCGCCAAGCAGGCGGCCAAGGTCGCGAGCCAGCTTTACGACGCCTTCCTCGGCACGGACGCGGCGCAGATCGAGATCAATCCGCTCGCCGTCACCGAGGACGGGCAGCTCCTCGTCCTCGACGCCAAGGTGGGCTTCGACTCGAACGCCATGTTCCGCCACCCGGACCTGATGGCGCTTCGCGACGAGACGGAGGAGGATCCGGCCGAGCTCGAAGCGTCCAAATACGACCTCGCCTACATCAAACTCGACGGGACGATCGGCTGCATGGTGAACGGCGCCGGCCTCGCCATGGCGACGATGGACATCATCAAGCTGAATGGCGCGTTCCCGGCCAACTTCCTCGACGTCGGCGGCGGCGCTTCCAAGGAAAAGGTGACGGCGGCGTTCAAGATCATCCTGTCGGACCCGGCGGTGAAGGGCATCCTCGTCAACATCTTCGGCGGCATCATGAAGTGCGACATCATCGCCGACGGCATCATCGCCGCCGCGCGCGAGGTGGACCTGAAGGTGCCTTTGGTGGTGCGGCTCGAAGGAACGAACGTCGAGGAGGGCAAGGCCTTGCTCGCCCAGTCGGGGCTGCCCATCGTGGCGGCGAACGACCTCGGCGATGCGGCGCGCAAGATCGTCGCCCAGGTGCAGGACGCGGCCTAACGGTGACGGGAGCGTCTGCCACTCCCGCTAGCCCTGAGCCTGTCGAAGGGCGGATTGCAGCGCTCTGCACTCCGGGCTTCGACAGGCTCAGCCCTAGCGGCGTTGTTATGCTACCAGCGCGTGTGCGCAAGGAGAGGAACGCATGAAACTGCTAGTCCCCGTGAAGCGGGTGATCGATTACAACGTCAAGCCGCGGGTCAAGGCGGACGGGACGGGGATCGACCTCGCCAACGTCAAGATGAGCATGAACCCGTTCGACGAGATCGCCGTCGAAGAGGCGATCCGCCTCAAGGAAAAGGGCGCGGCGACCGAGATCGTCGTGGTCTCGATCGGGCCGGCCAAGGCGCAGGAGACCTTGCGCACGGCGCTGGCGATGGGCGCGGACCGGGCGATCCTGGTGACGACCGACGCCGAGGTCGAGCCGCTTGCGGTCGCGAAGATTCTGAAGAAGATCGCCGAGGAAGAGCAGCCGGGCATGATCGTGCTCGGCAAGCAGGCGATCGACGACGATTCGAACCAGACGGGGCAGATGCTCGCGGCCCTGCTCGGCTGGGCGCAGGGGACGTTCGCGTCCAAGGTCGAGGTCGAAGGCAGTGACGCGGTGAACGTCACCCGCGAAGTGGACGGCGGCCTCGAGACGGTGCGGCTGAAGCTTCCGGCGGTGGTGACGACCGATCTCCGCCTGAACGAGCCGCGTTATGCCTCGCTGCCCAACATCATGAAGGCGAAGTCCAAGCCGCTCGCGCAGAAGACGCCGGAGGATTACGGCGTCGATGTCGCGCCGCGGATCACGACGCTCAGGGTGACGGAGCCGCCGAAGCGGACGGCCGGGGTCAAGGTCGGCTCGGTCGACGAGCTCATCGACAAATTGCGCGAGACGGGAGTGGTCGGATGAAGTGCCTCGTTCTGGTCGAACATGAAGGCGGGCAGCTCAAGGACGCGACGCTCGCCGCCGTGACCGCCGCGGGCAAGCTCGGCGAAACGCATCTGCTGGTTGCCGGCTCGGGCGTCGGCGGCGTCGCCGAACAGGCTGCGAAAATCCTCGGCGTGGGCAAGGTCCATGTTGCGGACGACGCGGCCTATGAGCACCAGCTCGCCGAGAACGTGGCGCCGCTGATCGCGGAGCTGATGGGCCATCACGACGCCTTTCTCGCGCCGGCGACGACGACAGGCAAGAACGTCGCGCCGCGAGTCGCCGCGCTTCTCGACGTGATGCAAATTTCCGACATTCTGTCGGTCGAGGGCGAGGACACGTTCACGCGGCCGATCTACGCCGGCAACGCGATCGCGACCGTCCGTTCCTCGGATGCCAAGAAGGTGATCACCGTGCGCGGCACCGCCTTCGAGAAGGCGGCGCGCGAGGGCGGGTCGGCGCAGATCGAGGCCGTTTCGGGCGGCGGCGGCGAACAGGGCTTGTCGAGCTTCGTCGGCCAGGAAGTCGCGCATAGCGAGCGGCCGGAGCTGACCAGCGCGACCATCGTCGTCTCGGGCGGACGGGCGCTGGGCTCGTCCGAGCAGTTTCACGCGCTGATCGATCCGCTCGCCGACAAGCTCGGCGCCGCGGTCGGCGCGTCGCGCGCGGCGGTGGATGCGGGCTATGCGCCCAACGATTACCAGGTCGGCCAGACCGGCAAGATCGTGGCGCCGGGCGTCTACATCGCGGTCGGAATTTCGGGCGCGATCCAGCACCTCGCCGGCATGAAGGACTCCAAGGTCATCGTCGCGATCAACAAGGACGAGGACGCGCCCATCTTCCAGGTCGCGGACATCGGCCTGGTCGGCGACCTCTTCAAGCTCGTCCCGGAACTGACCGAGAAGCTGTAGCCGCTCAGCGCGGCGGCGTGGCGGGCGCGGGCTGGGGCCGGGCGTAACGCGCCTGGATTTCCAGCCGCCGCTCTTCCTGTGCCGCCCTGACGGGGACCCCGAGCGCGCTGCGCAGGGCGTCGCTCACCAAGGCTGGGTCGTACGGCGCCTGCGTCGTCGGCTGTCCCGGCGGCGTGCTGAACTGGGTGCCGAAAATCTGCGGGCGTCCGATGTTCTGGAGATAGCGGTCGAGCGTCGCCGCGGCGATCCAGCTCGCGCCGGGCCGGCCGCGGGCAACGGCCGCCATAGCGAGGCTGTGGGCAAGCAGATAATCGTCAGGCTGCTCGCCATGCTGGAATATGAAGGCGGCGTGGTAGAAATCGTCGGCGCTTTGGAGTGCGCCTGAGTCGAGGAGGACGCGGGCACGGCGCCGGCGGGCCTCATCCTCGCGGGTTAGTAGGGTCCAGTCGATTTGCGCGGGGCTGCGGCGCGCGGCCTGATCGACCTCGAACATGGCGGCGATCTCGGCATTGCTCGGCCAGGCCGGGTCTGCGGCGTAGGTGCGGGCGCGGACCCAGTCGGTCGCGACCGTCTCGCCGGGTTCGGCGCGGACGAAGCGCATCGGCGCCGCCCCGCCCGGATCGAAGCTGATTTCGGCAAAGCCGCGGGGGAGCGCGCGGATCGCATAGCGGACCGGCTCGCCGGGCGGGCCTTCGAAGACGAGGCGCAGCCACTCCCCTTCGACGGTGGCGGCGACGAGCGGCCGAGCCTCCACCGGGCCCGCGATACGGGACCAGCGGTAATCGCCGATCGCGGCGCTGCCGCCGACGAGCTGGATGGACGCCGGCCGGTGGAGCGTCCCCGCCCACCGTCCAGGCGCGGCGGCATCGGTGCGAAGGTCGAGGATCATGAGCGCGCGGCCGCCCGAATGGAGCGCCCAACGTCCCGCTGCATCCTGCGGCGCCGCCGGGTGCGCGCCGGTGGCACCGAGAATCAGAAAGAGCGCAGCCAGAAGCTTCGAAGCAATCCCCGTCATCGCCGCTCTCCGCTCGCGTGCCGCAACGGTGAGGCTGCGGCGGTGTTCGGGCTTTGTCAAACGCGATGCAGCCACGTCGGTCGGATCGGCCGCGGCCGCCGGTTCGTCCGGATTGGATCAGGTTGCGGCGCCCGGGGCGCGAGTCGCACCGTTTCGGACACGTCTCGAATCGAGCGTGCCGCCGTTGAAGCGCAGCTTCCCCTCGGGGGGATCTGCCATGAACATTCTGACGCGCGCTTTCCTGTCGCTAGCGGCGGTTGCCGCGGCGCCGGCCGCCGCTTTCGCGCAGCCGGCGGGCCTGCCGGCAGCACCGGTACAGCCGGTGGAGCCGGTGACCGCGCGGCCTGGGCCGGCGCCGGGGGACTATGTCGTTCACGCCATCGATGTCGGAACCGGGCTCGCGATCTTCGTCGAGGGGAGCGACTTCACCTTGCTCTACGATGCGGGGAGCAACGACGACGATGCGCGCGGCGCGAACAACCGGGTCGTCGCCTATCTGCGGGCGGTGCGGCCGGACCTGCGGGCGATCGACCATGTCGTGCTCAGTCATCCGCACAAGGACCATAGCGAGCTGATGTCCGACGTGATCGAGCAATATGCGGTCGCGAACCTTTGGGACTCGGGTGCGGTCAACCCGATCTGCAGCTATCGCAACCTGCTCGCCGCCGCCGCCGCGCGCGGCGTGCTTTATCATAACGGGATCGCGACCGGCGGGGCGCACAGCAATGCTTTCGCGGCGCAGCGCTGCTACGGGCGCCCGATCCCGGCCGGCGCTTTGGACGTGCCGCGCGCCGACATGGCGCAGCGCGGGCGGACCATCCTGCTCGGCGACCGGGCCAGCCTCACCTTTCTCCACGCCGACGGGTCGCCCCAGTCGAGCTTCAACGCCAACAGCGTGGTGGCGCGGCTTACGCTCGGCACGCGGGTGATCCTGCTTCCCGGCGACGCGGAGGCGGGGCCGCGAGTTGCGCCTTCGACGCCGCCGACGGCCCGCTCGGTGGAGGGACAATTGCTGCGCTGCTGCGGGGCGCTGCTCCGGGCCGACATATTGGTGGCGGGGCATCACGGCAGCACGACGTCGTCGCGCGCGACTTTTCTCGATGCCGTGGGCGCGGCGCATTACATCGTCTCGTCGGGGCCGACGCGCTACGGATCGGTGACCCTGCCCGACGCCGCCGTGATCGATGAATTCACGCGCCGAGGGGCCGTGTGGCGCACCGATCTCAACGATGCCGCTTGCGCCGCCAATCCGGCGAAGATCGGCCGCGACGCCGACGGCCGGCCCGGCGGGTGCGACAACATAAGAATCGCGATCGACGCGGCCGGCAACGTGACGCCCGAATATAGCCGCCGCGCCGACTGAGCCTCGGCACCGCCGGGCGGATCAGACCAGCACTTCCACCGTGTGGATGAGGAGGCCGACGAGGCCGCCGACCAGCGTGCCGTTGATGCGGATATATTGGAGGTCGCGGCCGACGGCGGCTTCGAGCCGGTCGGTGACGGTGCGGGCGTCCCATGAGCGCACCGTTTCGGAGACCAGGGTGACGATGCCGCTGCCGTAGGAGGCGACGGCGCCGACCGCGGCGCGGCGGGCGAAGAGGTTGATCGTGCGCTTGAGATGCGCGTCCTGCTGCAGCGCTTCGCCGAGCTGGCGCAGCGCGTCGCCGAACTTGCCGGCCATGGCGGCTTCGGGATCGCGGGCGGCGCGCAGCAGCCCGGCGCGGGCATTCTCCCAAAGCCCTTCGACCCAGTCTCCGACCGCCTTGTGGGCGATCATCTCGTTCTTCCAGGCTTCCACCTTCGCGCGGGTATCGGGATCGTGCTGCAAGCTTGCCGCAAGCCGCGCGAGCCCCTCCTCAGCCTTGGCGCGCAGCGGATGCTTCTCGTCCGCCGCCATGTCGATGGTGAGCTTCCTCAGGCCATCCACCACCTTGTCGGCGAGCTTGGCGTCCAGGCCGGCGAAGCGGACGATCCAGCCGGCGCGGTCGTGGACCATCTCGCGGATGATCTCCTCGTTGGCGTCGATGGTGCGGCCGGTCCAGACGATGATCGCATCGAGAATGGGGACGTGCCGGTCCTCGCCGATCGCGGCTTCCAAGGATTGGCCGGCGACGGGCGCCACCTCCATCGCCTTCATGCGCTGCGCCACCGCGCCCTTCACCATGCCGCCGAGCCTCTCCTGGTCCAAAGCCTGGAGGATGTCGGCGATAAGCCGCGAGGCGCCTTCGCGAAGCCGGCCGGCGCCCGGCGGCTTGGTCAGGAAACGCCCCGCCGCCGCCGCGACGTCGAGCGTGCGCATCCGGCGCGCGACCACCGTGGGCGTGAGGAAATTGTCGCGGAGGAAGGAGGCGAGCGTGTCGCCGATCCTGTCCTTGTTCCGGGGAATGATCGCCGTGTGCGGGATGGGGAGGCCAAGCGGGTGGCGGAACAGCGCGGTGACCGCGAACCAGTCGGCGATGCCGCCCACCATCGCCGCTTCGGCAAAGGCGCGCACGAAGCCCCAGGCGGGGTGCACGTCCTCCAGCTTCGTCGCGGCGACGAACAGGGCGGCCATGCCGGCGAGCATCGCCGTGGCCAGCGCGCGCATCTTGCGGGCGCCGCCCTGGGCGGTGCTCAGCCGGTTAACGCCGCTCGGCCGGAGAAGGCTCATGGAGCCTCAATGGCCAGTTCGGGCGATGGTTCAACGCTTAAGCGTCCTCACTCGGCCGGCTGCACCGCATGGCCCGGCCCGGGCCCGTGATCCTGCGCGCCCTTGTAGGTGATGATCCGGCGGAACTTCGGAGTCAGCCAGCGCTCGAAGCTGTCGGCGAGGCTGAACGAAGCGGGGACCAGAACCAGCGTGAGCAGGGTCGACAAGGTGAGGCCGCCGATCACGACCACCGCCATCGGCGCGCGCCAGCTGGCGTCGCCTTCGAGGCTGAGCGCGGTCGGCACCATGCCCGCGACCATCGCCATGGTCGTCATCACGATCGGCTGGGCGCGCTTGTGCCCGGCGTCGAGGATCGCTTCGTCCTTCGGAACGCCCTTGGCCATTTCCTCGATCGCGAAGTCGAGCAGCAGGATCGAGTTCTTGGCGACGATTCCGAACAACATCAGGATGCCGATGAACACCGGCATCGAGACGGCGTGGCCGGCAAGGTGAAGCGCGATCGCGCCGCCGAGAGGCGCGAGCAGCAGCGAGCCCATGTTCACGAACGGCGCCATCAGGCGCTTGTAGAGGAGCACCAGCACCGCGAAGACCAGGAAGGTGCCCGAGACGAGCGCGCCGAGGAATTCGGAGACGAGCTGCGCTTCCTCCCGCTGCTGGCCCGAGCGTGCGCGCTCGACGCCTTCCGGCAGGTTCTGGAGGATCGGAAGCTGGGCGATCACCGCGTCGTAATCGACCACGCCCGGCGCCAGATCGGCGCCGACCATGATGCGCCGCTCCTGGTTGATCCGCTGGATGGTCGACGGACCGGCGCCGAAGCTGATGTCGGCGATCACCTTGAGCGGCACCGAACCGCCGGTGGTGGTCGGAACCGGCATGTTCTCGATCGTCGACAGGTTGCGCCGCGAGCCTTCGTTCAAGGCGACGCGGATCGGCACCTGGCGGTCCGAAAGCGAGAAGCGGGCCGAAGCCTGGTCGATCTCGCCCTGGGTCGCGACGCGGATCGCCTGGCTCATCGCGGCGGTGGTGACGCCCATGTCGGCCATGAGGTCGAGACGCGGACGGATGGTGATCTCCGGCCTGCGCAGATCGCCCGCGATGCGCGGCGAGCGCAGCTCGGGACGCTGGCGCATCTGCTCGACGAGCGTCAGCGCGGCTTGCTGGAGCTTGGCGGGATCGGAGCCGGCGAGCAGCACCGAAACGTCGCGTCCGCCGACGCGCTGCGAGTTGCGGAAGAAGACGCGGGCATCGGCGATGCCGGTGAGCTGCGGCGCCACTTCGCGCTGGAAGTCGGTGCTGGTGCGCTCGCGGCCTTCGTCGCGGTCCTTCAAAGAGACGAAGATGGTCGAGTTCCCGGCGCGGACGGAGGCGAAGGAGGATTCGACGTCCGGCTGGCTGCGGATCACGGCGGTCGCCTGCTCGGCGACGGCGCGGGTCTGGTCGAGCGTGACGCCCGGAGGCATCTCGATCGCGACCTGGACCGTGTCGTCGTCCGTGTTCGGCTGGAAGGTGAACTGAAGCGTCATGAACGCGAAGATCTGAAGGCCGAAACAGGCCATGCCGATGAACACGGTCTTCCAGCGGTGGACCAGGGTCCAGCGCAGCAGGCCGACATAGCGGTCCATCAGCCAGCCCTCGCCGTGCTTGGCCTCGCCATGCGCCTTGAGAAAATAGGCCGCCATCATCGGCGTGATCATGCGCGCGACCGCGAGGCTGATCAGCACGGTGACGACGATGGTGAGGCCGAAGCTGATGAAGAACTGGCCGATGATGCCGCTCATCATCGACACGGGCAGGAAGACGGCGACGATCGAGAATGTGGTGGCGACGACCGGCAGGCCGATCTCGTCGGCCGCGTCGATCGAGGCCTGATAGGCGGATTTGCCCATTCGCATGTGCCGGACGATGTTTTCGATCTCCACGATCGCATCGTCGACCAGCACGCCCGCCACGAGGCTCAGCGACAGCAGGGTCACCATGTTCAGCGTAAAGCCGAGCAGATCCATGAACCAGAAGGCCGGGATCGCCGAAAGCGGGATGGCGACGGCGGAGATCAAGGTCGCCCGCCAGTCGCGAAGGAACAGGAAGACCACGATGACCGCGAGCACCGCGCCCTCGAACAGCGCCCACATCGAGCTTTCATACTGCATCTCGATATATTTGACGGGCGTGAAGAGCAGGGCGTAGCGGACCCGCGGGTCCTCCTCGGTCATCTCCGCGAGCGCTTCCTGCACCGCATGGTAGACCGTGACGTCCGAATAGCCCTTGGCCTTCTGGATCATGAAGCTGACGACCTGGCGGCCGTCCTGGATGCCGTAGCTGGTCTGCTCCGCCCACTGGTCGCGGACCGCGGCGATGGAGTTCAGGCGCACGGTGCGGCCGCCGCCGACGCTGATCTGCGTCTGGCCGAGATCGTGGGCGGTGATCGCGCTGCCGACGACTCGGACGGTCTGTTCGGAGCCGGCGATTTCGGCGCGTCCGCCGGCGGCGTTCAGGTTGATGGCGCGCAGCTGCTGGTTGATCTGCGAAGCGGTGACGCCCTGCGCCTGCATGCGGACCGGATCGAGCTCGACCTTGATCTCGCGGCTGACGCCGCCGGTGCGGCTGACCACGGAGACGCCCTCGATGCTCATCAGGCGCCGGTTGAGGCGGTCGTCGATGAACCAGCTCAACTGCTCCACGGTCATGGCCGTGCTCTGCGCGGAGAAATAGCCGATCGGCTCGTTGGTGAAGTCCTCGCGCTGGACCTGCGGCTCGAGAATGCCTTCGGGCAGGTCGCCGCGGATGCGGGCGACGGCGTCGCGCACGTCGGACACGGCGCGGTCGATCGGCGTGCCGATCTCGAAGCTGACGAAGGTGGTGCTGTTGCCTTCGCGGATGTTGGAGTTGATCTCGTTGACGCCGTTGATGCCGCGCACGGCCGCTTCGACGCGTCGGGTGATCTGGATCTCGAGCTCGGGCGGCGCCGCGCCCGGCTGGCTGATCGAAACGATCGCCGCCGGCGACTCGATGTCCGGGTTGAGGTTCACGTCCATGCCGCGGAAGGCGAAGACGCCCATCGCGAGCAGGAAGGCGAACAGGACGATGGGGATCACCGGGTTGCGGATGGCCCAGGCCGAAATGTTACGCATGGTCAGTCAGCTCCCACCGTCGCCCAGGTTCAGCGCCGCGCCGCGGCGCGCAGCTCGGGCCGGATACGCTCGCCCGTATTGAGAAAGGCACCCGCCGATTCGACGACCTGCTCGTTGCCCGCCAGGCCCTCCACCACGACGACGCCCCGATCGGTGACGTTGCCGACCCGGACCGGGCGGCGCTGAACCGTGCTGTTCGGGCCGACGACCATCACATAGGTGCCGTTGTCGTCGGTCAGGACCGACGACTCGGGAAGCAGCGGCGCGGTGGTCGATCCGGCGCGGATCTGGGCCGAGGCGAAGCCGCCCGGCCGCAGCTCGCGGGTGTAGGGGACGAGGATGCGCGCTTCGCCCTGCCGGGTCTGCGCATCGATGATCGGCGAAATCTGCCAGACCGTGCCCTGATAGGAGGCGGTCGCACCGACCGGAGTCACCGTCACCGGCACGCCGACCGAAAGGCGGGCGAGGTCGGTCTGCGGCAGGCGGGCGACCAGCTCCATCTCGCCGCCCTGGGCGATCCGGAACAAGGCGCCGGTGCCCGGGCCGACGACCTGGCCGGCCTCGACATTGCGGTCGAGGACGAGGCCCGCGGCGGGGGCGCGGATGTCGAGCCGGCCGATGCGGGCGCGGGCGGCGCCGAGCTGGGCCTGGGCGACGCGGACGCGGGCGGCGGCGGCATCGCGCGTCGCGCGCTTGCGGTCGACGTCGGCGGCCGAGACGAAGCCGCGCGACACGAGCTGCGCGGCACGGTTGAGCTCCTGCTCGGCGAGGCGGAGATCCGCCTGCGCGACCTGGATGGACGCGCCGAGCTGCGCGGCTTCCTGGGTCTGGACGGAACGGTTGATGACGGCGAGGG
>DASVQT010000140.1:0-21583 GCA_036388975.1 Allosphingosinicella sp.
ATCGTCTACACCAATCCGGCCGAAGACCGGATGTTCGGCTACGGACCCGGCGAACTGATCGGCCGCCACGTTTCCGTCCAGAACGCCTATCCGGCCGAGGAGAATGAACGCCGCGTCGCGGACGTGATCGCCGCGCTCCAGGCGGAAGGCGTCTGGGAAGGCGAGTGGCACAACCGGCGCAAGGACGGCAGCGGCTTCTACACGGCCTCGCGGATCACGGCGGTGAGCATCGACGGAAAGACGCACTGGCTGTGCGTTCAGCGCGACGTGACCGCGGTGCGCGCGGCGGAAGCGGCGCACCGGGAAAGCGAGGAGCGGCTCGAGCTCGCCATCGAAGGCACGGGCGTCGGCATTTACGACCTCGATCTCGCAACCGGCCAGGGCTTCTGGTCGGACTCGGCGTTCCGGATGCTGGGCTATGTGCCGGCGCCGGACGGCAGGGCGTCGTTCGAAATGTGGAAGGCGCGCGTGCATGCCGACGATCTCGATTACGTGCTCGGCGAGCATGAGCGCCTGGCGGGCGGCGGCAATCTCCGGATGGAGTTCCGCATCGTCCGCGCCGACAATGGCGAGACGCGCTGGCTCGCGGCGTTCGGACGCATCCTGCCGGCGCCCAGCGGCGGCCGATCCATCGGCACGGTGCTCGACACGACCGACCGGCGGCGCACCGAAGAAGCCATGCGCGAAAGCGAGGCCCGCCTCCGGCTCGCCATGGAAGCGGGCCGGCTCGGTTCCTGGTGGTACGACGCGCGAACGGCGGACGGCGGCTTTTCCAGCGCATCGGCGCGCATGCTCGGCCTGCCGCCCGGCCGCCAGTCGGCAACCTACGCCGAGTGGCGGGCGCTGGTGCATCCGGACGACCTCGCCATGGCCGAGGCGACCTTTGCCGCCGCATTGTCGGGTCGGGCCGCAGGCTACGAGGCCGAATATCGTGTCGTGCATCCGGGCGGCGAGGTCCGCCGGCTGGAGGTGCTCGCGGCAGTGGAGCGCGACGCGGCGGGCGCGCCGCTGCGCGTCGTCGGCACGTTTCGCGACGTGACCGAGCAGAGGCGGGCCGAGGAGCATCAGCGCCTGCTCGTCAACGAGCTCAACCACCGGGTGAAGAACACCCTCGCCATCGTCCAGAGCATCGCGCAGCAGACCTTCCGCGGCAGCGACATATCGGACGCGCGCCGGGATGCGTTCGAAGGCCGGCTGGCGGCGCTTTCGGCGGCCCACAACCTCCTGACGCGCGCCAATTGGGAAGCGGCGTCGGTGCGCGAAGTCGTGGAAGCGGCGGTTGCACCCTATCGCGGCGGGGAGGGGCGGGTGAGTCTCGAAGGGCCGGACGTCCGCGTCGAGCCGCGCACCGCCGTGTCGCTCGCCTTGGCGGTGCACGAGCTCGGCACCAATGCGGCGAAATACGGCGCGCTGTCGGGGCGCGACGGCAGGGTTTCGGTCCGCTGGGACGCGGCGGACGGCGCGCTCGGGCTCGTCTGGCGCGAAAGCGGCGGACCGCCCGTCACGGCGCCGGCCGCGCGGGGCTTCGGCACGCGGATGATCGAACGGGCGCTTGCCGCCGAACTGGGCGGCACGGCACGGATCGATTTCGCGCCGGACGGGGTCGTCTGCACGGTCGGCGCCCGCCTCGCCTGAACCCCGCCTCGCGCAAGCAATGTCCGGAAAAGGACGCCCGCTGTTCGCATGCGGACAGTGCGGCGCGGCGCACGGCGGCGCGCCTGAGAGGCGGCCGGCTGGCCCGAAGCTTGCAGCGTCCGGAAAGAAGCCATTTGCGGAGTTGCCCCATGCGCCTCTTGTTGTTCGTCGCCTTTGCATCCCTCGCCGGTGCCGCCGGCCTCGCCGCCCAGACGGCGCCGCCGCCCGGGCCGGTCGGATGGACGATCGAGCCGCGAAGCGGGGCGAGCGGGCCGGAGACGCTTCAATTCTCGCTCACCCGCACCCAGGGACACGGCCGATGGGTCCACAGCGACAGTGTTGCCCCCGAACGCCTCCGCGGCCTTTCCGCGGAGGCGCTTTCGTCTGAGGAGGGACGCACTGTCGCGTTCCGCTTCGGCGGGGAGGCGGGAATGCTCGCCTGCGACGGGGTGGTGCGGCGCGGCCGCGGAACGGGCGAATGCCGGTTCGAGCCGGACCCTGCCTTCGCGCAGGCGCTGACGCGGCGCGGCATCGGTACGCCGACGGATGAAGAGCTGTTCCGCATGTCGATGGCCGGCATCGGCCTCGCCTTTGTCGACGAAGTGCAGCGCCAGGGCTACGCCCGCCCCACCGCGTCCGAGCTGGTCCGCGCCGCCGATCACGGCGTCGGGATCACCTATTTGCAAGACATGGGCCGGCTCGGCTATCGCGCCGGGACGCTCGCCGGGCTGACGCGGATGCGCGACCATGGCGTGACGCCCGCCTATGTCGAGGCGCTCGCCGAGAGCGGATACCGGAGCCTTGCGTCGGACGAGATCGTGCGGATGCGGGATCATGGCGTGTCGGCCGAGTTCGTCCGTGCACTGGCGCAGAATGGGGTGCGGGGCCTGACGCCAGCGCAGCTCGTGCGGCTGCGCGATCACGGCCTTTCCGCGGAATTCGTCGGCCGGGTTCGAACGCTCGGCTTCGCCGCGACTCCCGAGGAAATGATCCGGATGCGCGACCACGGCGTCGGCGCCGATTATCTCGCCGAGCTCCGATCGCTCGGCTACGGCACGCTTTCAGCCTCCGAGATCGTGCGCCTCCGGAGCCACGGGGTCAGCGCCGACTTCATCCGCCGCGCGAATGCCGGCGAGCGGCATTCGGCGGAGGAACTGGTGCGGCTCCGCAGCTCCGGGAGCTGAAGGTCAGCGGCCGCCGCGGAAGTTGCCGCCGGCACCGGCACGGCCTCCGCCGCCACCGCCGCCCGCACCCTGGCGGCGCTTGGGACGGTCGCCCCCGCCCCACGGCGTGGCCTTGGCGACCGGGCGGCGCCCGCGGCGCTGCTGCGGCTGGCGCTGTTCGCGCTCTTCCGGAACCACGACGCTGGACGCGGCGCGCTGGCGGCGGATCTTTTCCGCTTCGCCGAGGAAGTTGGCCGGAAGCGGCGTCACTTCGATCTTCTGGCGGGTGAGCTTCTCGATCCCGCGCAGATAAGGACGCTCGTCCTCGGCGCAGAAGGCGATGGCGATGCCCGTCGCCCCGGCGCGCGCGGTGCGGCCGATGCGGTGCACATATTGCTCGGACACGTTGGGCAGGTCGAAGTTGACGACGTGGCTGACGCCAGAAACGTCGATGCCGCGCGCCGCGATGTCGGTCGCGATCAGGATCTTGACCCGGCCGCCCTTGAAGTCGGCGAGGGCGCGTTCGCGCTGCGGCTGGCTCTTGTTGCCGTGGATGGCGGCGGCGGGGATGCCGGCGGCGGCGAGCTGCTTCACGATCCGGTCGGCGCCGTGCTTGGTGCGGCTGAAGATCAGCACGCGGTCCATCGAGCCCTTCTCGCCGAAGCCGACGCGCAGCATCATGGTGAGAAGCGCGGGCTTCTCCGATTGCTGCACGAACGTCACGAACTGCTCGACGCGCTCGGCGGTGGTCGATGCGGGCGCGACCGAGACCTGGGCCGGGTTGGTCAGGAAGCGGTCGGCGAGGTCCTTGATCGCGGGCGGCATGGTCGCCGAGAAGAAGAGCGTCTGGCGCTTCGCGGGAAGCATGCGGACGATCTTCTTCAGATCATGGATGAAGCCGAGGTCCAGCATCTGGTCGGCTTCGTCGAGGACGAGGATCTCGACCGAGCGGAGGTCGAGATGGCCCTGCTCGCAAAGGTCGAGAAGACGGCCCGGAGTCGCGACGAGGATGTCGACGCCGCGCTGCACGTCCTGGCGGTTCTTGTTGACGGACGTTCCGCCGAAGACGGTGACCACCGACATGTGGCTGAAGCGGCTATAGGCGCGGGCGCTTTCGGCGATCTGCGAGGCAAGCTCGCGGGTCGGGGCGAGGACGAGCATCCGGCACGAGCGCGGGAAGGGCCGCTTCTTGGACTGCGACAGGCGGTCGATCGAGGGCAGCATGAAGGCCGCCGTCTTGCCGGTGCCGGTCTGCGCGATGCCGAGGAGGTCGCGGCCTTCGAGGAGAAGCGGGATGGCCTGCTCCTGGATCGGGGTCGAAACCGTATATTCCTTCAAAGCGAGCGCCTGGAGGAGGGGCTGCGACAGCCCGAGATTTTCAAAAGACATTTGTAGACTCACATAGCGTGCGGCGAGCGCGCACAAGCCGGAAAACGGCGTGCACGACGCAGCGGGTTCTGGTGACCCGCGTGAAAAGGGAAACCTTGGGGGTTCAACCGAAGCGGAGCCGGTCCCGTGGGGACGTTCACGCTGCAATGGCGCTTCGATACGAGCCATGTGGGCGCATCGCCGCGAAAAGTCAACTTTGCCGCCCCGCGAGGGTGGAGACAAAGCCGGACAACATGCGTTAAGCGGCCGAATTCAGCGGCTGTTTCCCCGTAACGACGGAGCGCCGCCACGCGAATATGAAGGACATTGAATGAGTCTCGACGACGCGCAGGCCGACCGGGAAGCGCAGCGCCTGCGCGACCTGTTCGAGGATGCGCCGGGGCTGATCTCGGTCGTGCGCGGGCCCGACCATGTCTACGAATTCGTGAACCGCGCCTATCGCCGCCTCGTCGGCGAGCGGGACTATATCGGGCGCAAGGCGCGTGACGTGCTGCCCGAGCTTGCCGGCCAGGGCTATTTCGCCTTGCTCGACCAGGTCTACGAAACCGGCAAACCCTATGTCGCGGAGCGCGCGCCGTCGTTGCTGACCGGTCCGGACGGGACGACGCAGGAGCGCTTCATCAACTTCGTCTACCAGCCGATCCGCGGACCGGACGGCGAGGTGACCGGCATCTTCGCCGAAGGAATCGACGTCACCGACGCGGTCACGGCCGAAGCGTCGCGCCGCGCGGCGGAGCGGCGGCTGGACGCGGTGCTGAACAATGCCAGCGTCTCCATCTTCCTGATGGATGACCGGCAGCAGTGCAGCTACATGAACGCCGCCGCCGAGAGGCTGACGGGCTACCGTTTCGAGGAAACGCAGGGGCGGCGCCTGCACGACGTCATCCATCACACCCGTCCCGACGGTTCGCATTTCCCGTTCGAGGAATGCGAGATCGACCGCGCCTTTCCGACCGGCAACAATGTTCAGGGCGAAGAGGTGTTCGTCCACAAGGACGGGCATTTTTACCCGGTCGCCTTTACCGCCAGCCCGATCCGCGACGAAGAGTCGAAAACGGTGGGCACGATCATCGAGGTTCGCGACATTTCGGCGCAGAAGGCGGCGGAAAGCGAGCTGCGCGACGCGCGGCGCGCGGCCGAAACCATCGCGGCCGAGCAGCAGGCGGTGGTGCAGCAGCTCGCGGAAGGGGTGATCGTCGCCGATGCGGAAGGGCGGATCACCTTCATCAACAAGGCGGCGGCGGAGCTTCACGGCACGGAGCAGGCCGGAATCGTGCCATCGGACTATAGTCAGGTCTACAATCTCTTCACCGAAGCCGGTGAGCCCTATCCCGCCGAAGAGCTGCCGCTCGCACGCGCGGCGCTGCGCGGCGAAACGGTGCACGAGGCGCGCTGGCGCATCCGCCGGCCGGACGGGACGGAGGTGCTCGCCATCGGCGGCGCGCGGCCGATCGTCGGCCCGGACGGGCGGCACATGGGCGCGGTGCTGACCCTGCGCGACGACACCGAACGGCGGAAGGCCGAAGCGGCGCTGGAGGAGGAACAGCGCATCCTCGACACGCTGAACCGTACCGGCGCCGCCGTGGCGGGCGAGCTCGACCTCCAGAAAGTCGTGCAGCTCGTGATCGATGCGGGCGTGGAGATTACCGGGGCCGAGTTCGGCGCCTTTTTCTACAACACGATCCGCGCCGACGGCGAAGCCTACATGCTTTATGCCTTGTCCGGCGCCGATCCGGAGGCCTTTTCGCGCTACCCTATGCCGCGGGCGACGCAGGTCTTCCAGCCGACCTTCCAGGGCGAGGGCGTCATCCGCTCCGACGACATCACCAAGGATCGGCGCTACGGCCATATGGGCCCGCATCACGGCATGCCGGAGGGGCATCTGCCGGTTCATTCCTACCTCGCCGTGCCGGTGGTCTCGCGCTCGGGCGAAGTGATCGGCGGCCTGTTCTTCGGGCACAAGAAAACGGGCGTGTTCGCCGAGCGGCACGAGCGGATGCTGGTCGGCATCGCGGCCCAGGCGGCGATCGCGATCGACAATGCCCGCCTGTTCGAAGCGGCGCAGCGCGAGCTGGAGGAGCGCCGCCGCGCCGAGCAGGCCCTTCGCGACCTGAACCAGACTCTGGAAGACCGCGTCGCCCAGGCGATCGCCGAGCGCGAGCGCGTCGAGGAAGCGCTGCGCCAGGCGCAGAAGATGGAGGCGGTGGGCCAGCTCACCGGCGGCATCGCGCACGACTTCAACAACCTCCTGACCGTGGTGTCGGGCAATATCGACATGGCGCGGCGCAGCCTAGGCGAAGACGGCGATCCGCGGGCGCTGCGCGCCATCGGCAATGCGATGAAGGGGGCGGACCGCGCCGCGTCCCTGACGCAGCGGCTGCTTGCTTTCTCGCGCCGGCAGCCGCTTCAGCCCAAGCAGGTCGACGTCAACCGGATCATCACCGGAATGTCCGAGCTGCTCGATCGGGCGCTGGGCGAGACCGTTCAGCTCGAGGTCGTGGCGGCCGCCGGGCTGTGGCGCGTCGAGGTCGATCCCAACCAGCTCGAAAGCGCGATCCTGAACCTCGCGGTCAATGCGCGCGACGCCATGCCGCCGGGCGGAAAGCTGACGGTGGAAACGTCCAACTGCCGGATCGACGAAAGCTATGCCGCCGGCCATGCCGACGTCGCGCCCGGCCAATATGTGCTGATCGCCGTGACCGACACGGGCACCGGCATGACTCCGGACGTGGTCGCCAAGGCCTGGGACCCGTTCTTCTCCACCAAGGAAGTGGGCAAGGGGACCGGTCTCGGGCTCAGCCAGGTCTACGGCTACGTCAAGCAATCGGGCGGACACGTGAAGATCTATTCGGAGGTCGGTCACGGCACGACCGTGAAGATCTACCTGCCGCGCCTCATGGCCGACGCCCAGGCGGACGAAGAGGCGCGCGAGGACGTGCCGGAAGCGGTGCCGGGCGAGGAGAATATCCTGGTCGTGGAGGATGACGACGACGTGCGCATCTACACCGTCGAAAGCCTGCGGGAGCTCGGCTACCGCGTGATCGAGGCGCATGACGGCGCGTCCGCGCTGCGGCTGCTGGAGCGCCAGGAAACGCCGCTCAGCCTGCTGCTCACGGACGTCGTCATGCCGGGCATGTCCGGACGCGAGCTTGCCGACGAGGCGCGGGCGCTGCAGCCGGACCTCAAGGTCCTCTTCACGACCGGCTACGCGCGCAATGCCATCGTCCATGGCGGGCGGCTCGATCCCGGCGTGGAGCTGCTGCCCAAGCCGTTCACCTTCGAAGCGCTCGCGGCCAAGGTGCGCGACGTGCTCGAAAAGGGAACCAGCGAGCGAGTGCTCGCCGTCGCCGCCGGCGATTCGGCGCGGGCGCGCTTCGCGGCGACGCTGGACCAGGTCGGCTTCGCCGCGGACGTGGCGGCGACGCGGGTGGAGGCGATGGGGCGGCTTCGCGCCATGTCCGGGCGCTATGCCGCGGTGCTGGTCGCCGGCGACGCCGATGCGGAGGCCCTGATCGCGGAACTGCGCGCCGAGCAGCAGGATCTGCCCATCGTGGTCGAGGCGGAGGGCGATCCGGAGCCGCTGCGCCGTCTCCACGCCGCCGATCGCTGCATCGCCGTGATCGCCTCGCCCGCCAATGGCGAGGAGCTGCGCCTCTGCCTTCGCGACCTGCGGGTCCGGTGCGAGGTGGGGGAGTAGCGAACGTCCGCGCCCTGCAACCCGCCCTTCGACAGGCTCAGGGCTAGCGGCTCGCAAGCATTTGCGGTTACTCACAGCCGCCAGGGCTGAGCGTGTCGAAGCCCGGATTGCAGCACGCCGGCGGCCACTTCGACAGGCTCAGGGCTAGCGGCTTTCCAGCATCTGCGGTTACCTACAGCCGCCAGGGCTCTAGCCGTTTTCGAGCATTTGCGGTTACCCACACCCGCCAGGGCTGAGCTTGTCGAAGCCCGGATTGCAGCACGCCGGCCGCCTCTTCGACAAGCTCAGGGCAAGCGGCTTTCGAGCATCTGCGGTTACCCTCACCCGCTAGGGCTGAGCCTGTCGAAGCCCGAATTGCAGAACGTTGGCGGCCACTTCGACAAGCTCAGAGCTAGCGGCGTTCGAGCATCTGCGGTTACCGACAGCCGCTAGCGCTGAGCTTCTCGAAGCCCGGATTGCAGAACGCTGCCCGCCTCAAATCTGCCGCACGGGCAGGCGATGGTACCGCATGTCCTACCGGATTGAGCAAGCGGGCGATGCCGACATCGAAGCCATGCGCGCGATCGAAGCGTCGCCGGGCTACGAGAATCTGGTCGGCCGCTGGCCGGCGGCGCGGCACCTGCAGGAAATGGTGAAAGGCAGCTCGCGCTACTTCGTGCTCCGGGACGAGGGCGGAATCGTGGCCGGCTTCGCTCTGGTGCAGGGGTTCGGGGACGAGGATCGCAAGCTTCACCTGAAACGGATCGCCGTGGCCGAGCCCGGTCGCGGTGCGGGGGCGCTGCTGCTGCGCGCAGTGATCGATCGAGTGTTCCAGGACACGGACGCGAACCGGCTCGATCTCGACGTGTTCCTGGACAACGAACGCGCCCGCCGCGCCTACGAGAAAGGGGGCTTTCGTGAGGAAGGCGTGCTGCGCGAATGGCATCGGCACGCGGACGGGCGCTTTTCGGACGTTCGGCTGATGTCGGTACTCAGGCGCGAATGGGAGGCTGCCCGCGCGCCTTGAGCCAAGGCGTCAGCGCCGCGACGCGCCGCCGGTCCGGAACGTGTAGGAAAGGCCGAGGCCGGCGCTGAACTGGTCGCGCGAGCCCAGGTTGCGGACGATCGGGCTGTCCGCCGCGTCGCCGACGAGCCGGTCGTAGCGCGCATAGCCGTGGACGCCCCATTTGCCGTCCGCGCCGAAATGGTGGCGCACGCTCGCCGCGCCGCCGGCGGCATAAACGCCGCCGTCCGGGGAGAAAGCCGCAAGGCCCGTCGAAACGGCGGTGGCCGGCGAGATGCCGAAATAAGCGTTCATATATTTGTCGTCGGCGAGGCGGATGCGCGGGCCGATGCCGAACACGGTGGTGTCGCCGCCGCGGGCGATGAGGTCGAAGCCGACGTCGCCGACCCAGGCCTCGTGGCCGCCGATGCCGCGGCGCCCCTCGGCGCGGATCCGGAAGCTGTCGGACAGATAGGCTTCGACAAAGGCGCCGGCCTCGACCGTGAAGCCGACATTGCCGACGGCGGCGCCGACATCGTCCTCGTCGCGCTTGCCCTGGAACTGGATGGCGGGGCCGACATTGAAGGTCGCCTCGCGGCCGAGCAGGCCGAAGCCCCAGCCTTCGTCGGCCGCTTCGTAGGTGACGCGCTGGCCGGGACGGCGCACGTCGATGATCGGCATGGGCGTGATCGAATAACTGTCGGCGCCCGGGAATTGCGGGCCGACCTGCCCGCCGACGCCGATCGTGATAAGGCGGCCGCGGGGGCGCTCCTCGCGCTCGGCATCGCCGCCGTCCTGGGCCGCGGCGGGCACGGCCGCGACGGCGAAGAACGCCGCGCCGGACAAAGCGGAGGCGCGAAAGAACAGGCTTTTGGTTCGGCTGAGGTTCATCTTGCTACGCCCCCGTTATGACCAGCTTATGTTGGGCACGGTCTACCGCCAAACGGGAACTCCGGCAATGCGGCACCTGTTCTCCACATGACATCCTCCACGGGAGTTTTCGTGATGCGTAAGCTTTTCCTTCTCGCCGGTGCCGCGGCGCTCGCGGCGACGATGCCGGCTTTGGCCCAGGGCAAGGGCGGCGGCCAGGGCAAGGGCGGCGGGAACCCGCATGCGGCGCATGGCGGCGGCGGCGGCGGCCAGCAGGGGCGGGGCAATGGCCGCGCCGAGCGGGGGCCGCAGGCACGGCCGCAGCAGGCGCAGCCGCAGCGCGCTCAGCGCGGCGGGGAGGGCCGGGGCGGCGGACGCGCGCCGCAGATGCGCGAAGCGCGCGTCGAGCGCGGCCACGGCAATGGGAGTGCGCGCGGCGGCGGCCAGGTTCGTCAGGCGGAGCGGCAGGTGCAGCGCGCCGAGCGCCAGGTGCAGCGCGGCGCGCGCGGGATCGAGCAGCGCATCGTCCGGCAGGCCGAGCGCGGCAATGGGGGCGGCTGGGCCACGCCTGAGGTAAGCGGCGGCCGCGGCGGTTACGAAGATCGGCTGCGCTCTTTCCGCGAGGGTCGCATGCTTCCGGTGCGGGTCGCCGGACAGGCGCAGAATTGCCCGCCGGGGCTCGCAAGGAAGAACGCCTTCTGCATGCCTCCCGGGCAACTGCGCCGCGCCCAGATGATGGGCCAGCGCATCGATGTCGCGCGCTACGCGGCGGTGCCGCAGGACTGGCAATATCGCTTCCGCGACGACAGCGAACATTATTATCGCTACGATGACGGCGGCGCCGTTTACCGGATCGACCGCGACGACAATCTCATCTCGTCCATCTTTCCGCTCTTCTCGAGCGGGCTCTCGATCGGCGAGCCGCTTCCGCTCGGCTACGACGTCTACAACGTCCCTTATCAGTATCGGGACGATTATGTGGACGGCGGCGATTATCTGTACCGATACGACGACAATGCGATCTACCGCGTGGACCAGGAGTCCAATCTGATCGACAGCGTCGTCGCATTGCTCGCGGGCAACGGCCTCAACGTCGGCCAGCAGCTTCCGTCGGGCTATGACGCCTACAACCTGCCTTACGATTACCGCGACGAATATGCGGACGATGCCGACTCCATGTACCGCTACGCGAACGGCGGCATCTACGAGGTCGATCCGACGACCCAGATCGTCCAGGCGCTGGTGGAGATGATCGGCTGAGGCCGACAGGCGGGTTTGCCGAGCCAGGAAAAGGGGAGTTTCGCGTGATGATCGGACGTTTGCTTACCGCGGCGATCGCCGCCGCCGCGCTGGCCGGGTGCCAGGGCGCAGAGGATGCCGGCAACGAGGCGGCCGTGCCGTCCAACGGAAGCGCCGACAGTGCCGGCGGCGGCAACCGGGCGGCCTCGACGATTGCGCAGACTGCGGGGCAGACCGCCGAGCTCAGCCAGTTCGCGCAGGCGCTGCAGGCGGCGGGGCTGGCCGGCACGTTCGGCGGTTCGATCCCCTACACGGTGTTCGCGCCGGTGAATGCGGCATTCGAGGCGGTGCCGGCGGAGACGCGCAGCGGGCTGATGGCCGCGGAAGGACGCGCCGAGCTCACCCGGCTCCTCACCTACCATGTCGTCCCCGGCGTGATCACCTCGCAGGACATTGCCGCGGCGATGCAGCGCGGCCAGGGACGCGCCGTGCTCGCGACCATCGCCGGGCCGAACCTGATCGTCACGCGCGAAGGCGACGGCCTCGTCGTCACCGACGGCGCGGGCAACCGCGCGCGCATCGTCCAGGCCGACCGGCGCCAGTCGAACGGCGTCATCCACCAGGTCGATGCGGTGCTGATGCCCGGCGCCGGCGGCGACGCCGCGGGCAACGCGCAGTAGGCGGGTCGTGCCTCCCCATCGTCAGATGGGGAGGGGGACCATGCGGAGCATGGTGGAGGGGTAGAAGGCGCCGGACTTCGACGCGCAAACCAGAGGACTCTGCGCCCCCTTACCCCTCCACCACCCTTCGGGTGGTCCCCCTCCCCACCGCTTCGCGGCAGGGAGGAACCGGAGTCATTCGAATTCGAGGATGACGGCGTCCACCGCGAGGCTGTCGCCGGGCTTGGCGGCGACGCTTTTCACGACCCCGGATTTCTCCGCGCGCAGGATATTCTCCATCTTCATCGCCTCGACGACGGCGAGCGGCTGGCCGGCTTCGACCCGGTCGCCTTCGCCGACGTTCAGCGCGGTGAGCAGGCCGGGCATCGGGCAGATGAGATATTTGGAAAGGTCCGGCGGCACCTTTTCGATCATGTGCCGGCTGAGCGCCGCGACATGGGCCGGGAGCACGGAGACGATGTGACTCGCGCCGCGTGTCGTCAGGCGCCATTCGCGGCCGCGGCGGGCGACTTGGACAGTGCGGGCACGGTCGTCGATCCGGCCCTTGAACAGCGGCTGGCCGGGCTGCCAATGGCCGATCAGCTCGCGTCCTTCGCCTTCATCGACATAGGCGATGAGGCCGCCTTCGAAGCCGTCGAACAGGATGCGGTGCTCGGCGCCGGCGATCCGCACGACGCGCTCCCATGACGGAATGAGGCGGTCGCCGAGCTGGCCGCTGACCGACGCTGCGCGGAAGTCCGCCTCGCTCGCGAGATAGGCGGCAATGACGGCGAGATCTTCCACCAGGCGCTCGTCCGCCGGCGCGCCGTGGAAGCCTTCGGGATATTCCTCGGCGATGAAGCCGGTCGTGATGTTCCCCGATCGGAAGCGGGGATGCTGCATCAGCGCGGACAGGAAATCGACATTGTGGCCGATGCCTTCGATCCGGAAGCTGTCGAGCGCGTCCACCTGCCGGTCGATCGCCTCCTCGCGGGTCGGTCCCCAGGTGACGAGCTTGGCGATCATCGGATCGTAGAACATGGACACTTCGCCGCCCTCGAACACGCCGTCGTCGACGCGGGTGACGCCCTTGCCGTGCTCCGGCGAAGGCCGGAGCGCTGGGCCGCGGGCGCTGCGCGGGTCATCCAGAGCTCCGGCCTGCGCCGGAGCACGAGTGGTGGTTTGAGGCGGCTGGTAGCGCACCAGGCGCCCCGTCGAGGGAAGGAACCCGCGATACGGGTCTTCCGCATAGACGCGGTTCTCGATCGCCCAGCCGTTCAGCGTCACCTCGTTCTGCGTCAGCGGCAGCTTTTCGCCCGCCGCCACGCGGATCATCAGCTCCACGAGGTCGAGGCCGGTCACTTCCTCGGTGACGGGATGCTCGACCTGAAGACGCGTGTTCATTTCGAGAAAGTAGAAGCTCTTGCCCGTCGGATCGGCGCCCGAGACGATGAGCTCGACGGTGCCGGCGCTGAAATAGCCGACGGCGCGGGCGAGGGCGACGGCCTGCTCGCCCATGGCGCGGCGCATGTCGGGGGTGACGAAGGGGGAGGGCGCTTCCTCGACCACCTTCTGGTGGCGGCGCTGGATCGAACATTCGCGCTCGCCGAGGTACAAGATGTTGCCGTGCTGATCGCCGATCAGCTGGATTTCGATATGGCGCGGGCTTTCGATGAACTTTTCGATGAAGACGCGGTCGTCGCCGAAGCTGGCGAGGCCCTCGCGCTTGGTCGCTTCGAAGCCTTCCCGCACGTCCTGTTCGGACCAGGCGAGCCGCATGCCCTTGCCGCCGCCGCCGGCCGAAGCCTTCATCATCACCGGATAGCCGATCTCGCCCGCGATCCGCACCGCGTCGTCGGTGGACGCGATGTCGCCGAGGAAGCCGGGGACGACGTTGACGCCCGCCGCCTTGGCCAGCTTCTTCGATTCGATCTTGTCGCCCATCGCCGCGATCGCGTTCGGCGGCGGACCGATAAAGGCGATGCCCTCCGCGGCAAGCGCGCGGGCGAAGCTCTCGCGCTCGGACAGGAAGCCGTAGCCCGGGTGCACGGCCTCGGCGCCCGTTTCCTTGCAGGCGAGGATGATCAAATCGGCGTTGAGATAGCTTTCCGCCGCGGGCGGCGGGCCGAGCCGCACCGCCTCGTCCGCCATGCGCACGTGCGGCGCGCGCGCGTCCGCGTCCGAATAAACGGCCACCGTGGCGATGCCCATCTTCTTCGCGGTGCGAATGACCCGGCAGGCGATCTCGCCGCGATTGGCGATGAGGATTTTCTTGAACACTATTCTACCTTCAACATGCTGCGCGCGTAGCGAAAGAGAAAAAGAAGGTAGCCGCCAACTGCCAGCTCAGACACCACTCTGATTGTCCGCAGATCGCATTGGGCGGCAGCGTCAGGAGTCATCCCGCATGTGCGAAGCGAGGCATAGCTGACGGCCACCCCGGCGACGAACCAATAGAGCACGGTAGATCGTATGAACCGAATGTGCTTGGAACCGCCGTTCGTCATTCGGCGGCCACCCGCGCCGGCTCCTCGCTCGTCATCGGCTGGAGGCCGAGCTTCGCGAACAAAGCCGCGTCCGCGCCTGCGCCGGCATTGCCGGTGGTGAGCAATTTGTCGCCGGTGAAGATCGAGTTGGCGCCGGCGAGGAAGCACAGCGCCTGCGTCGACTCGCTCATGCTTTCGCGGCCCGCCGAAAGCCGGACCATCGAGCGCGGCATCAGGATGCGGGCGACGGCGACGGTGCGGACGAACTCGATGTCGTCGATCTTCGCATGGCCGCCCGCCAGCATCGAGTCGCCGCGCGCCGTGCCGCGCACGGGCACGAGGGCGTTGATCGGCACGCTCTCCGGGTGAGCGGGCAGCGACGCGAGCGCGTGGAGGAAGCCCACCCGGTCCTCCCTCGACTCGCCCATGCCGACGATGCCGCCGCAGCAGACCGCCATGCCGGACGCGCGGACGTTCTCCAGCGTGTCGAGCCGCTCCTGATAGGTGCGCGTCGTGATGATCTCGCCATAATGTTCGGGCGAGGTGTCGAGATTGTGGTTGTAATAATCGAGGCCGGCGGCGGCGAGGCGGTTGGCTTGCCCCGGCTCCAGCATGCCCAGCGTCATGCAGGTCTCGAGCCCCATCGCCTTGACGCCGGAGACCATGGCGCAGAGCGCATCCATGTCGCGCTCCTTGGGCTCCCGCCAGGCGGCGCCCATGCAGAAGCGGCCCGAGCCCGCAGCCTTGGCTTCAGCGGCGGCGGCGAGGACGGCCGTCACGTTCATCAGCTTTTCGGCCTTGAGGCCCGATTTGGCGAAGGCGCTTTGCGAGCAATAGCCGCAATCTTCGGGGCAGCCGCCGGTCTTGATCGACAGCAGCGTCGAAAGCTGGACCTCGTTCGCCGCATGGAAGCGGCGGTGGACGCCCTGCGCTTCGTAAAGAAGGTCGAGAAAGGGGAGGGCGAAGAGGCCTGCGATCTCGTCGCGGGTCCAGTTGGTGCGAAGCTCGGTCATGGCCGCGCGGTCTAGTACATCGCGCGGAAGAAAAGCGAGAGAAAGCCGCCGACGCCGATCCCGAAGGCGGCCTGGCAGAAGGCGCGGTAGCGGCGCACGCGGCGCGGCGGGTCCTCGCCTTCGAAGCGCGCCTTGACGATCTCGTCCATGCCCACGAAGCCGCTGACCCCGCCCGCCGCCAGGAAGAGGACCACCATGCCGAGCGAGAAGGGCTTGAGCTCGATGCCGCGCGTCTGGGACAAGGTGAGGACGCCGCCCAAAGTGATCAGCGACAGCGAGGTCATGTGCTTGAAATAATCGTACATGAGCTCGCTGCCGTCGCGCGGACGGGGGGGCACGGGATCGCCGGCGTCGCTCATTCGGCTGCCTCCTCGATCGGCGGAAGATTGTGGCCGAGGAGCTTCAGCACTTCGCCCGCGGCGTCGACGAGGTTGGTGCCGGGTCCGAAGATCGCCTGCACGCCCGCTTCGCGCAGCATCTCGTAATCCTGCGACGGGATGACTCCGCCGACGACGACCTTGATGTCGGCGCGTCCCATTTCCTTGAGGCGCTCGATGAGTTCGGGGACGAGCGTCTTGTGCCCCGCGGCAAGGCTGGAGGCGCCGACCACGTCCACGTCCTTTTCGACGGCGAGGCGCGCGCTTTCCTCCGGCGTCTGGAAGAGCGGCCCGGGGACGACGTCGAAGCCGAGATCGGCAAAGGCGGAGGAGACGAGGTTGGCGCCGCGGTCGTGTCCGTCCTGGCCCATCTTGGCGACCAGCATGCGCGGCCGGCGGCCGAGCCGGCGCTCGATCGCATCCACGCCGTCCTGGGCGCGGCTCCAGCGCGGATCGCCCTCGTAGGCGCCGCCGTAAATGCCGCGCACCGGCTCCGGCACCGTGTCGTAGCGTCCCCAGGCCTCCTCGAGCGCCGCGCTGATCTCGCCCAGCGTGGCCCGCGCCCGCGCGGCCTCGACCGCGAGAGCGAGAAGGTTAGATCCTCCCCGAGCTTGCTCGGGGAGGGGGACCGCACGAAGTGCGGTGGAGGGGTCGAGCCCATCGGGCGAGGTCTGACGCTCCGCTTCGTTGCGCGCCCCTCCACCATGCGGCGCATGGTCCCCCTCCCCGAGCGGAGCTCGGGGAGGATCTTGGGCGGCAGCCTCAGTGAGCGCCGCCAGCGCGGCGCGAACCTGGGCCTCGTCGCGCTGGGCCCGCACGCGGGCAAGGCGATCGACCTGCCCCGCGCGCACCCGGGCATTGTCGATCTCGAGCGTCTCGATCGGCGCGTCGCTTTCGGGACGGTAGCGGTTGACGCCGACGATCACAGTCTCGCCGCGGTCGACCTTGGCGGCGCGCTCGGCCGAGGCCTGCTCGATCCGGCGCTTGGGCATGCCTTCGGCGACGGCCGCGGTCATGCCGCCGGCGGCTTCCACCTCCTCGATCAGGGCCCAGGCGCGGTCGGCGAGTTCCTTGGTGAGCGCCTCGACATAATAAGAGCCGCCGAGCGGATCGGCGACGTTGGTGATGCCGCTTTCCTCGGCGAGGATGAGCTGGGTGTTGCGCGCGATCCGGGCCGAGAAATCGGTCGGAAGCGCGATCGCCTCGTCGAAGCTGTTGGTGTGGAGCGACTGGGTGCCGCCGAGCACCGCCGCCATGGCCTCGATCGTGGTGCGCACGATATTGTTGTACGGGTCCTGCTCGGTGAGCGACACGCCGCTGGTCTGGCAGTGCGTCCGCAGCATCAGCGACTTGGGGTTCTTGGCGCCGAACTCGGTCATGATCCGGTGCCACAGCGTGCGCGCCGCGCGCAGCTTCGCCACCTCCATGAAGAAGTTCATGCCGATGCCGAAGAAGAAGGACAAACGCGGCGCGAAGGCGTCGACGTCGAGGCCCTGGCCCCGCGCCGCGCGGACATATTCCATGCCGTCGGCCAGCGTGAAGGCGAGCTCCTGCACCGCCGTGGCTCCCGCTTCGAGCATGTGGTAGCCGGAGATGGAAATGGAGTTGAAGCGCGGCATCTCGGCGGACGTATAGGCGATGATGTCGGCGACGATGCGCATCGAAGGGGCGGGCGGGTAGATATAGGTGTTGCGGACCGCGAACTCTTTCAGGATGTCGTTCTGGATCGTGCCTGAAAGCTGGCTCTGGGAGACGCCCTGTTCCTCGGCGGCGACGATGTAGAAGGCCATGATCGGCAGCACCGCCCCGTTCATCGTCATCGACACCGACATCGTGTCCAGCGGAATGCCGTCGAACAGGATCTTCATGTCCTCGACGCTGTCGATCGCGACGCCCGCCTTGCCGACGTCGCCGACCACGCGGGGATGGTCGCTGTCGTAGCCGCGGTGGGTGGCGAGATCGAAGGCGACGGAAAGCCCCTTCTGCCCGGCCGCGAGGTTGCGGCGGTAGAAGGCGTTCGACTCCTCGGCGGTGGAGAAGCCGGCATATTGGCGGATCGTCCACGGCCGGCCCGTATACATGGAGGCATAAGGGCCGCGGGTGAACGGCGCGAAGCCGGGGAGGCCCGGATCGATGCCGTCCGTATCGTCGGCCGTGTAGAGCGGCTGGACCGGAATGCCCTCCACCGTGTTCCAGGTGAGGTCCTTGCCTTTCACCTCCTTGGCGGCGGCGGCGTCCCAGTGGGCGCGGGTGGGAGAGGCGGCGGCGGGGGCATCGGTCCGCGGCGCGGGTGCGGCGCCGGAGTCCTCGCCGGTGTTGGTTTCGATGGTGGGCTTGTCACTCATAAAGGCTTCCGTTCGTCCCGAGCGAAGTCGAGGGCGCTGCACCGAGGCAGAGCATGCGCCCCTCGACTACGCTCGGGACGAACGATTCAGCAACCCGCATCTCCATTTCTGCCCGGCTCGATGCGCCTTGTCCGGCGTTCCGCGCCGCTACGCCATACCGGAAGCTTGATTTTCGGCTCGCGTTCTGCTAATGTTCCGCTTGGCTCTTTCTCATGTGCAACGCCGCTCCCGTACCGGCCGACGCACCCCGAGCACCCCCATGGCCACTGCGACCATTGGGACCATTCGCATCCGCCGGACGGTCGCCACCAGTGTGACCTTCGTGTGACCTTAGCGCCCGTGGACCGGAGCGGGGCGCCTCAATGCGCCTCTTTCGGCGTCTCCATGATCTCGGTGAGCATGCCGCCCGTGTCCTTGGGATGGAGGAAGAAGATCGGCGTTCCGTGCGCGCCGATCCGCGGCTCGCCGAGCAGCCGCGCGCCCTTCGCTTCGAACCAGGCTTTGGCTTCGTGTATGTCGGGCACTTCGAAGCAGACATGGTGCTGCCCGCCGGCCGGGTTCTTTTCGAGGAACTTCACCAGCGGCGAGGCTTCGCCGAGCGGCTCGATCAGCTCGATCTGGCTGTTGGGCGTATCGACGAAGCAGACCCGCACACCCAGGGCGGGCAGGTCGAACGGTTCGTGGATCTTCGTCGCGCCGAGCAGGTCGCGGTAAAGGGCGACGCTCTTCTCGATCGAAGGGGTGGCGACCCCGACATGGTTCAGGCGGCCAAGCTCCACGCGTCGCTCCTCTTCATAGGTTCGGCGCGCCTATAGCGCGCCGCTCAGCATTGCGGCACCCGGCTTTCGCCGCCTTCCTTTTCGAAGCGGTCGCCGCGCCAGCGATAGCGTTCGGTGAAGCTTTCATAGCCGGTATAGACGACGTCGAAGGAACGGCCGGCCTGGAGGTTGGCGATGCGGCCGGCGAGTTCGAACCCGCCTTCCTCGCCCTCGTTCGCGTAGCCGGTCTGCACTCGGGCGAGTTCGGACGGGCGGCCCCCTGCAAGATCGTACCAGGTGGAAAAGTCGCAGGTGATGCCCTGGTTGCCGCCGCCATTGTCGACGCGCAGCGCGGGGCGCCCGGTCAGTTCGCTGGTGACGCGCCATTCCGGCGGGCGGCCGTAATCGTCGGTCGCGACGCGCAGCCACTCGCCGTCCACCTTGAAGCCGTCGCCTTCGGGCAGGAGATGGTGGACCGCGACGACGCCGGCGCAAACGTGGCATTCCTCGGCATTGGCGCCGTTCGAGATCAGCACCGCGCGGTCGCCAACCCAGAGCAAACGGGCCGGGCGATAGGTGATCTCGCCATCCTCGGAATCGCGGACGGGCCGGCCGCCGAACGCGGTACGGAAGGCGGCGGCGAGCTGCTCGGCGTCCGGGCGGGCGCGGATGCCGGCGGGCGCCGGTGCGGGCGCGGCGACGTTGGCCGGCGCGGCTTCGGCCACGGCATTGGCCGGAGGGACGCTGCCGACGTCGAACGCCTCGCGCGCGCCGCCGCCGCGCAGGAGCAGCATGGCTCCGACGACGATCACGATGAGGAGTGCCGCCCCGCCGGCCATCATCCACATAGGCGGGCCGCGCCGCGCGGGCGGCGCGAGCGCTTCGCTGGCCGCCTCCGCCGCGCCGCCTTCGGCAATAGCGCCGGCGGGCGGCCCGGGAAGAGGCGCGTCGCCGCGCCCGAGCAGCACCGCTTTCTCCTGCCGGAATTCCTCCTCGCTGAGCGCCCCGCTTTCCCGAAGCCGCTGCAGCCGCTCCAGCGCCTCGATCCTGTCCGTCATTCGCACCCCTCCCTCGGCGCGAGACTAAGTCGGAACGCGCCGCGGCAAAAGCGTCAAAGCGAGCCGCGCAGGCCGAGGCCGAGCAGCAGGTCCGCGGCGACGACCGCGACGAGGACGAGGCTGAGCGCATGGATGACGAGCAGCACGTTGAACTTCGCCCTGTTCTCCTCGCGCGTCAGATAGGTGCGGTAGACCGGCACGCGCCCTTCCCGAACGCCGCGCACCAGCCGCGCCGCGATCAGCGGCACGAGCGCAAGCGCGAAGAGGCCGACGAGCAGGTCTTCGGGGGTGCGGGGGCTCAACGCATCCTCACAGCGGAATGTTGTCGTGCTTCTTCCACGGATTTTCGAGCTGTTTGTCGCGCAACTTCCTGAGACCCAGCGCGATGCGGCGGCGCGTCGAGTGCGGCATGATCACTTCGTCGATGAAGCCCATCGATGCAGCGACGAAGGGGTTGGCGAAGCGGGACTCATATTCGGCGGTGCGCTCGGCAATCTCTTCCGGAGTCTTGCCGCGGAAGATGATCTCCACCGCGCCCTTCGCGCCCATCACGGCGATCTCGGCGGAGGGCCAGGCGTAATTGAGGTCCCCGCGCAGATGCTTGGACGCCATGACGTCGTAGGCGCCGCCATAGGCCTTGCGGGTGATGACGGTGATCTTGGGAACGGTCGCTTCGGCATAAGCGAAGAGCAGCTTCGCGCCGTTCTTGATGATACCGTTATGCTCCTGCGCAACGCCGGGGAGGAAGCCGGGGACGTCCACGAAGGTGACGATCGGAATGGCGAACGCGTCGCAGAAGCGCACGAAGCGTCCGGCCTTCTTGGAGCTGTTGATGTCGAGCACGCCGGCCAGCACCATCGGCTGGTTGGCGACGATGCCGACGGTGCGGCCCTCGATCCGGCCGAAGCCGACGATGATGTTGGCCGCATGGTTGGGCTGGATTTCGAAGAAGTCGCCTTCGTCGACGACTTTGCGGATCAGCTCGTGCATGTCGTAGGGCTTGTTCGAGCTGTCCGGGATCAGCGTGTCGAGACTGTCCTCGCGCCGGTCCCAGGCGTCGGTGCATTCCCGCTCCGGCAGATCGTGCCGGTTCGAAAGCGGCAGGAGATCGAAGAAGTCGCGCACGGCGAGGAGCGCGTCGATGTCGTTCTCGAACGCGACGTCGGCGACGCCGGACTTGGTCGTGTGGGTGACGGCGCCGCCCAGCTCCTCCTGCGTCACGACCTCGTTCGTGACGGTCTTCACGACGTCCGGGCCGGTCACGAACATGTAGGAGCTGTCCTTCACCATGAAGATGAAGTCGGTCATGGCCGGCGAGTAGACCGCGCCGCCGGCGCAGGGGCCCATGATGACGCTGATCTGCGGGATGACGCCGGAAGCGAGGACGTTCCTTTGGAAGACTTCGGCATAGCCGGCGAGGCTGGCGACGCCCTCCTGAATGCGGGCGCCGCCCGAATCGTTCAAACCGATGACCGGCGCGCCGACCTTCATGGCCATGTCCATGATCTTGCAGATCTTCTGCGCGTGCCGCTCGGAGAGCGAGCCGCCGAAGACGGTGAAATCCTGTGCGAAGACGTAAACGAGGCGGCCGTTGATCGTGCCGGAGCCGGTGACGACTCCGTCGCCCGGCACCTTCTGCCGCTCCATGCCGAATTCGGTGCAATTATGCTCGACGAACATGTCATATTCTTCGAAGCTGTCCGAATCGAGCAGCACTTCGAGGCGCTCGCGGGCGGTGAGGCGGCCCTTGGCGTGCTGCGCGTCGATCCGCCGTTCGCCGCCGCCGAGCCGCGCGGCATCGCGCCTTTTCTCGAGCTCCTCGATCGTCGTCGCCATGGCGGGCACCTTTTCGTGTTCTTGCGTCTCGGCGCTCCTTTTCCAGAGCCGGCGCGAGAAGGCAAATCGCCCGCAC
>DASVQT010000141.1:0-2566 GCA_036388975.1 Allosphingosinicella sp.
GTTCGATCAGCCGCCGCGGCGGGCGAGCCAGGCGAGCCAGAGCTTGGCCAGCTCCGACGTGTTGCCGGTCACCGCGCGCAGCGCCGTCTCCGCTTCCGCGCGCTGCCCGGCCATTGCGAGCGCAGCGCCGAGGCGAAGGCGCAGCAGATTCTGGTCTTCGCCGGTCTTGGTCGCGGCAAGCCGGTAAAGCTCCGCCGCTTCGGCATAACGGCCGGAGCCGTAGAGCGCGTCGGCGGCGGCGCGGGCCGGCCGGCCCTGCGCGGCGCTGCGCGCCTGCCGGACCTGCACATCGAGCCCGGCCCGATCCTCGCCGATCCGGCGGTTCGCCGTCGCCAGCATCTGCGGGATGCCTTGATCGGCGGCCCGGATGGCGCCGCGCGCGATTGCCTGGTCGAGCACGGCCTTGGTCTCACCGGGAAGGCCGGCCGCTTCCAGCGCCTGGGCGAAGACGAGATAATCGTTCGCGCCGCGGATCGCGCCCGCCGCATGGGCGAGGCGGAAAACGTCGAGCGTCAAGGCTTGGCTCGGCTGGTGGGTGTCGCGGTAAAGCCGGATCGCGTCGCTCCAGTTCGGCCCGGTTGGGTAGGCGCGCGCGAGGCGAACCGCGAGCTCGGCGGCGCGGCGGTCGTTTGCCGTATAGGCCGTGTCGCGAGCCCGGCGGTAAAGCGCTTCCTCGGCCACACCGCCCGACGCTTCCGCGGTCGCGATGCTCTGCAGCACCGTTTCGATCGCACCGGACGAATTGCCCATGCGCGAGCGCACGATGGCGAGGTTGCCGGAGACTCGCGTGTCGTTAGGCGTGAGCTCCATCAGGCGCAGATAGGCGCGCTCGGCGCCGGCGAAATCCTGGGCGGCGAAGGCGAGCTCTGCGCGCGCGTGGAGGAAGCGCGTGAGTTCCTCCTGCGGCGTCGCGACGGCGGCGATGATCGCGTCGAGCGCGGCGATCTTGGCAGCGTCGTTATTCGCCTGATAAGCGGCGGCGAGCCGGACGCGGGCGACGAGGTAGCGCGCGTCATTGCCCTGCGCGGCGGCCTGGGCGGCCGGGATCAGCGCCTCGACCGCAGCCCATGCCGCGGCCTTGCCCGCTTCCGGGGCGGCCACCGCGGCGCTTTGCGCGGCGATCAGCGGCGCGATCGCTGCGCGCTCGGCGTTGGACAGAGTGTATTGGCGTTGGCCCGGCGTCGCGGGGGTCGCCGGCGTGGCGGGCTGGGCAGCCTGGGCGGGGCGCGAAGGGCCCCGCGGCGCGCGCTGCGCGAAAGCCGGTCCGGCGGTGAGCAGGAGCGCGCCTTCGGCGATAATCGCCACTGCAAGCGCGCGCGTTCCGATCGTCATTGATTCTCTCCTAAGCCACAATGCCCGTCTATAGGGCTGCTCTCGCTTAATCGCAGCTGCACCGCCGCTTCGCAATCACCCTCGAACGCGCGGCAAGGCGCTGTGGATGCGCGGAAAAATGGTCGGGGAGACAGGATTCGAACCTGCGACCCTCTGCTCCCAAAGCAGATGCGCTACCAGGCTGCGCCACTCCCCGACACCGGATCGGCTCAAAGTGGTACTTTGAGCCGGTGAAAGAAGGAAGAGGATTTGGCTCCTCCTTCCCCTTCCTTCGATCGAAGTACCACTTCGATCGAAATCGTGGTGGGCCCGGCAGGATTCGAACCCGCAACCTAGCCGTTATGAGCGGCCGGCTCTACCGTTGAGCTACAGGCCCCACCTTTGCGCCGGATAGCGGAGGCCGAGGCGCGGCGCCAGCCTGCGCGCGGGCCTAGCCGCTCGCGCCTTCGCCCTGCTCGCCGAGGCCGTCGTCGCCGGGAGTGCGGCCGCTGCCTTCGAGCGGCGGGAGGTAGAGCGAAAAACGGGTCTCGCCGACCGACAGCGCGCCGCCGACAGCTTCCGCTAGGTTGCGCACGAGGCGCAGCGAGAAGCCGAGGCCGAGAACGGGGGCGCCCGGCCAGTCGCCGTCCGGGCTGTAGCCGGGATCCAGAAGCGCCCGTTCCTCGAGCCCGTCGATCGCGCGGGGCCGGTCTATCGACAGGCAGAGCATGCGGTCGCCGCCATGGCTGGTGAGGCGCATCGACGCGGCAATGGTTTCCCCTTCGCGCGCCAGGCCGATGGTGGCGGCAAGGAGGCGGGAGAACATGCGCTCGGCGGCGGCCGGCTCGACCCGGGCCGACGGCAAATCCCGTGCGATCTCGATGGCGATGGACGCGCGGCGCTGGCCGGCCACTCGCTCGTAGCTGTCGTGGAGCCGGCAAAGGAGAGCGACCGCGTCGACCGAGCTTTCGTCGAGATCGAGGCGGCTGGTTTCAATCCGGGCGGCGGTGTCGAGATCGTCGACGGCGGTGAGGAGGCGGCCCGCCTGTTCCATGATGTCGGCGGCGCGGCTGCGGTAACCGTCGGCCGCGGGGCCCATATATTGGCCGTCGATCATTTCCGCGAAGCCCACGATGGCGTTGAGCGGCGTCCTCAGCTCGTGGATCAGCTGGCGCAGCGAATCGGCGGGAAGCTGCGTCCCGAACACGCCCGAGCCTTCCGGCGCCGCACCTCTGCGCGCGACCTCGTCGAGGCG
>DASVQT010000142.1:0-6041 GCA_036388975.1 Allosphingosinicella sp.
GCAGACCGCGCCCCCGCCCGCGCGCTCCTCACCCGCGGCGCAGCGCCGGACGGGTGGACCCGGATCGGCGCGCCCGAGGGAATAAACGGGCTCGCCAACGTCAACGATCTGTTCGTCGAGGGCGGCGCTGAAACCGCCACGTCGTTCCTCCGCGCCGACCGCGTCGACCGCCTCCTTCTCTACCGCGCCCCGATCCTGATCGGCGACGGCCGCTCGGCGCTGGTCGACATCGGCCTCGCCTCGCTCGCCGACGCCCACGGCCGCTGGCGACTCCACGACCGGCGGACGCTTGGCAGCGACCTTCTTGAAGTCTACGAGCGCTCCCGCTGATGTTTACCGGGATCGTCACCGACATAGGCCGGATCGAGGCCGCCGAGCAGCGAGGGGACCTTCGCCTCCGGATCGGCTGCGGCTACGACATGTCGGGCGTCGCGCTCGGCGCGTCCATCGCCTGTTCGGGCGTCTGCCTCACCGTCGTCGACAAGGGCGATGGCTGGTTCGCAGTCGATCTTTCGGGCGAAACGGTGAAGCGCACCGCGCCGCACCTGTGGCGCGAAGGCGAGCGGCTGAACCTCGAACGCGCCCTCAAGGTCGGCGACGAGCTCGGCGGCCATATCGTCACCGGCCATGTCGACGGCCTGGGCGAAGTGGTCGGCCTCGATCCGGTCGGCGACTCGACCCGCCTGCGCGTCGCCGCCGGTGCCGATCTCGCGCCCTACATCGCGGCCAAGGGATCGGTCGCGCTCGACGGCGTGTCGCTCACCGTCAACGAGGTCGAGACCACGTCCGACGGCGGCGTGATCTTCTCGATCAACCTCATCCCCCACACCGCGGCCCAGACCACCTTCGGCACCATCGAACTCGCCCGCAAGCTCCACATCGAGATCGATATCCTTGCCCGCTACCTCGGCCGCATGATGGAGCTGCGCGCCAGCAGCGTGTGACGAGGGGCCTTCCGCATCACATTGCGATGTGATAGCGAGCACCAATGAGCACTTTGCTGATCGAACGAGTCTCCGAACTCGTCAATGCCGGCGACATGTCGCGCGCCGGGCTCGCCCGCGCCGCCGGGCTCCATCCCAATTCGCTGAGGAAGCTCGGCGACCAGGACTGGAACCCGACCGCCGACACCCTCCTCAAGCTCGAGAAGTTCCTCGCGTCGGGGAGCCGCGACGTGCTCGTCGGGCCCGAGCGGATCATCGACGAGGCACGCAACGGCCGCATGTTCATCCTCGTCGACGACGAGGGCCGCGAGAATGAAGGCGACCTCGTCATCCCCGCGCAAATGGCGACCCCGGACGCGATCAATTTCATGGCGCGGCACGGGCGGGGGCTGATCTGCCTGGCCCTCACCAAAGAGCGGGTCGATGCGCTCGGCCTTCCTTTGATGGCGCGGCAGAACGGCACGCGGCACGAAACCGCCTTCACCGTCTCGATCGAAGCCAAGGAAGGCGTCACCACCGGCATCTCCGCCGCCGACCGCGCCCGCACCGTCGCGGTCGCCATCGATGCGTCCAAGGGTCCGGAGCATCTCGTCACTCCGGGCCACGTCTTTCCGCTGGTCGCCCGCGACGGCGGCGTCCTCGTCCGCGCCGGCCATACGGAAGCCGCGGTCGATGTGTCCCGCCTCGCCGGCCTCAATCCTTCGGGCGTGATCTGCGAGATCATGAAGGAAGACGGCACCATGGCGCGGCTCGACGACCTCGTCGAATTCGCCCAGATGCACGGCCTCAAGATCGGCACGATCCGCGACCTCATCGCCTACCGCTTGTGCAAGGACCGCCTCGTCGAGCAAACGGCGGAAGCGCAGTTCGAAAGCCGCTGGGGCGGCGGCTGGACGGCCAAGACCTTCGTCAACAAGGCGTCGGGCACCGAGCAGATCGCCCTCGTCAAAGGACGGGTCGACCCGGACAAGCCGACTTTGGTGCGCATGCACGCCCTTTCCCTCTTCTCCGACGCATTCGCCGAAGCCGGCACGCGCGGCGGCCTGCTGGAAGGCGCGATGAAGGCGATTGCCGAGGAAGGCGCGGGCGTGATCGTCGTCATCAACCGCCCCAGCGCCGACGCCCTCACCCAGGCGCTCAAGGTCCGCTCCGGCGCCGCCGAGCCACGCGACATGGAAGCGATCCGCGACTACGGCGTCGGCGCCCAGATCCTGATGGCGCTGGGCGTCCACGACATGATCCTCCTCACCAACAGCCATCACACGCCGGTCGCGCTCGGCGGCTACGGCCTCGCCATCGTCGGCGAGCGGCCCATTCCGCAGCTGGAGAATTGAACGTGGCCAAGATCCTGATCGTCGAAGCGCACTTCTACGACCATTTGAACGACCTCCTGCTCGAAGGCGCGCGCGCCGCGATCGAAGCGGAGGGCAACGGGCACGAGACGGTGACGGTGCCGGGCGCGCTGGAAGTGCCGGCCGCCATCGCCATGGCCGCCGAGACCGGGCGGTACGACGCTTATGTCGCGCTCGGCGTCGTGATCCGCGGCGAGACCTACCATTTCGAAATCGTCGCCGGCGAAAGCGCCCGCGGCATCATGGCGCTGACCATGGACGGACTCGCCATCGGCAACGGAATCCTGACCGTCGAGAACGAAGCGCAGGCCCTGGCGCGCGCCCGCCCGGACGAGAAGGACAAAGGCGGGGAAGCGGCCAAGGCTGCCCTCGCCATGCTGAAGCTGCGGGAACGGTTTGCCTGAGGGCGGCTGGGGCGCTGCAAACCGCCCTTCGACAGGCTCAGGGCTAGCGGCTGTGGTATGCTCGAGAGGGTTCCGACGCGGCCACGACCAACCCCGCTAGGGCTGAGCCTGTCGAAGCCCGGTTCGCTCACACCCCCGCCTCCGGATAATCCGTATAACCCTCCTCCCCCTGGCTGTACCACGTCGCGCGGTCGTCGGAGTTCAGCGGGAGGCGGCTCGCGAGTCGGTGCGGCAAGTCCGGATTGGCAAGAAAGGTTCTACCGAAGGCGATGGCGTCGCAGCGTTCCTCCGCCAGCGCCTCTTCGGCATTCTCCAGAACATAGTCCGAATTCAGCACCAGCGGACCAGTGAACACCTTCCGGATGGCGGGCGCGATCGCGGGCCCGTCCGCCGTTCCGAAGGTCCCCTCCGGGCCGGGCTCGCGGAGCTCCAGAAAGGCGATGCCGATCTCCTGAAGCGCGGCTGCGGCTGCGGTGAACAGCGGCTCGGGGTCGCTGTCCGCGCAGCCCTGAGAGGCGCTGCTGGGCGACAGCCGGACGGCGGTGCGTTCCGGCCCGATCTCGTCGGCGATCACCCCGGCGGCGTCGCGAAGCAGGCGGATGCGGTTCTCGATGGGGCCGCCATATTCGTCCTCGCGCAAATTGGTCCCGTCTCGCAGAAACTGGTCGATCAGATAGCCGTTCGCGGCGTGAAGCTGCACGCCGTCGAAACCGGCAGCGATCGCCAGTGCTGCCGCGCGCCGGTAATCGCCCAGCAGGCCCGGTATTTCGTCCGCCCGGAGCGGCCGGGCTTCGGCATAAGGCTGGCGCCCGTCATAAGTGTGCGCCTTGTGCGGCGCCGTGGTCGCCGAGGCCGAGACCGGCGCCTCGCCGCCGAGGAAGCTCGGATGCACGACCCGTCCCATGTGCCAGAGCTGGCAGAAGATCCGCCCGCCCGCATCGTGCACGCCAGCGACGATCGGCTTCCAGGCCTCCGCTTGCTCCTCGCTCCAGATGCCGGGCGCATAGGGCCAGCCGAGTCCCTGCTGCGAAATGCCGGTCGCTTCCGTGATGATCAACCCCGCACTCGCGCGCTGGCGGTAATAGGTGGCCATGATCGGCGTCGGCACGTGATCGCGCGTGGCGCGGCCGCGGGTGAGCGGGGCCATGAAGATTCGGTTCGGGCAGGTGAGGCTGCCGATGGCGACCGGATCGAACAAGGAGGGCAAGAGGGGCGGCTCCGGATTGACGGGGAGGAGAGGCGCGGCCTAGCGGCGGCGGCAACGAGATGCACCAGAATCCGACACGAAAGGGCACCGGCCGCTTCGCCTTCGCGGCGGTGATCGTCGCCAACCTGTTCCTCGCGGCCGGGCCGTGGATGGTGCGGGTTGCGGATGTCGGACCCGTCGCGTCCGGCTTCTGGCGCCTTGCGCTCGCCATTCCCTTTCTCGCCGCGCTCGGCCTGTGGAGCGGCGGCGCAAGGAGCTTTCGCGCCAGACCGGCCTTGTTCGGCGCGGTGGTGCTCGGCGGAATCTTCTTCGCGGCCGATCTCGCCGCCTGGCACGAAGGGATCGTGCGCACCAAACTCGCCAACGCCACCCTGTTCGGCAACATGTCGAGCTTCCTGTTCGCCGCTTACGGCTTCCTGCTCGCCCGCCGTCTGCCGCCGCCGCTCCAGGCGGGCGCCCTGCTGCTCGCCGCGGTCGGGGCGGCCTTGCTCCTCGGCGGCAGCTACGAGCTTTCCCCGCGCAACTTTACGGGCGATCTCCTCTGTTTGCTGGCGGCGGTCTTCTACGGCCTCTACCTCATGGTCGTGGACCAGGCGCGGCGGATCATGGCGCCGCTGCCGCTCCTCGCAATATCCAGCGCGGCGGGCGCGCTCCCCTTGCTGGCCCTCGCACTCGCCCTCGGCGAGCCGGTGCTGCCCGGCAGCTGGACTCCGCTGATCCTGCTTGCCCTCGGCAGCCAGGTCATCGGTCAGGGGCTGATCGTCTATGCGGTGGGGCACCTTTCGCCGGTGGTGATCGGCATCGGCCTGCTCACGCAGCCGGTCGCCGCCTCGGCTCTGGGCTGGATCGTCTACGGCGAAGGCTTTACGCTCGTCGATGGGCTCGGCGCGCTGCTCATCGCGGCGGCGATGGTGCTCATCCGCCTCCGCCCGGACGAGGAAAGGAGCCCGGCCCGCTGATCGTGTCGCGAAGTTGCGCCGCGCAACTTGCATCCGCGCGCCCGCAGGATCATGAGCCTCCTCATGATCGCGCCGCAGGATATGACGCTGGACGAGCTGCGCATCGCGCTCGCGCCCCTGCTTCCCGCCCATGCCGCCTTCGACGGCTGGGGAGACGAAGCGCTCGCCATGGCGGCGAACGAGCTGGGCGTGCCGCCGGCGCGCGCCCGCCTCTGCTTCCCCGGCGGCGCGATGCAGATGATCGATGCGTGGTTCGACTCGGTCGACGTCGCCATGCTGGTCGCCTTTTCGGCGGAGCGGATCGCGGCCATGAAGATCCGCGAGCGCATCCGCGAACTCGTCCTCTTCAGGCTCGAGCGGATGCTCCCGCAGCGCGAGGCATTGCGCCGCGCTTATGCCATCCTTGCGCAGCCGCAGAACGTCGCCGCGGCGGCGAAACTCGCCTGGCGTGCCGCGGACCGGATGTGGCGGGTGGCGGGGGACAACGCGACCGACATCAACCATTATACCAAGCGCGCGACATTGACCGCCGTCTACGGCTCGACCTCCCTGGTCTTCATCGACGACACCAGCGAGGACCTCGCCGACACCCGCGCCTTTTTGAACCGCCGCATCGACGACGTGATGAACTTCGAAAAGGTGAAGGCGAGTTGGCGCGGCGGCCGCGAGCGCCTCCCCAGCCTCAGCCGCTTCCTCGGAAGGCTCCGCTACCCGGTGGCGTAACCGCGCGTCCCGTCCCGCTTGGCCGCCGCCTCCAGGCCCGCTAACGCCTCCCGATGAGCGATGCCTTTCTCAGCACGGCGATCATGGTGCTGGCGCTGGGGCTGTTCGTCACAGATCGAATCCGTCCGGATGCCGTCGCCCTCCTGATCCTGCTCATCGCCTGGGCGTCGGGCCTGCTCACGCTCGACGAGGCTCTGGCCGGCTTCGGCAGCCAGGCGGTGGTGATCGTCGCCGCGGTGCTGGTCGTCGGCCGCGCGGTCGAATTCAGCGGCGCAGCGCAGGCGATGACGAGGCTTTTCGTGCCGCGGGTGCGCTTCGCCTCGGTCCGCATCGGCGGCGTGCTGCTGATGGGCGCCGCGCTCTCGGCCTTCATGAACAATATTGCGGCGCTCGCCATCACCATGCCGATCGCGCTCAACGTCGCGCGCGAGCACAAATTGCCGCCCGGCGCC
>DASVQT010000143.1:0-10154 GCA_036388975.1 Allosphingosinicella sp.
GATCGTGTCATGGCCTGCGCCGCCGAAGATTTCGTCGCCCTGATTGTGGCCGCGCAACGTGTCGGCGGCGGTGCCGGCATGAATGACGAAGCGCTCGACGAGCACAAAGCTCACGGAGCGGCTATTGTCATCGATCCGCGCGCTGCCGACCACGAAAGCGGTGTCGAACCCGTTATTTTCGAAGAACAGGCTGACCGCCTGGCCGGTGTCGCGCCAGTCGATCACGACCGTGTCGATGCCGCCGCCGCCGTTCACGCGGTCCACGCCGTCATAGAAGATCACGAGATCGGTGCCGTCGCCGGTATTGACCTCCTCGTCCCGCGCAATCCGGCCGGTCTCGACGATGTCGTTGCCGCTGCCGGTATTGGCCTGGATGAAATATTCGACGCCGGAGAGCTGCGGACTTCCGGCGGGCGACAGGAACAGGTTGGTCGGGATGCGCCACTCGAACGCACCGGCCGCCGTGCCCGGATTGCCGACGAAGACTCCGTCGATGCCGGTGCCGCCGTCGAACGTGTCGAGACTGGAATTGAGATAAGCGACGTCGTCGCCCGCGCCGGATGTGATGCGGGTGCTGACCGGTGCGCTCCCGAACGGAGTCGGCGGCGTGCCGAGAACGTCGTTGCCCGAGCCCGTCGCGAGAACGACGTGCTCGACCGCCCTGTACGAGACGCTGCGGGCGGTGCCGTCCTTGAGGAGCGCACTCGGCGCGTCGAAGAAGGGGGGAACGTTGGGCGTCGACGTGACGTCGTTGGTGGTGTCGCTCCAGTCGATGTGGAGCGTGTCCACGCCGCCGCCGCCGTGGACGACGTCATGGCCGCCGGTGCCGAGGTCGAAGTGATTGTCGGCCCCGCCGCCGGCGAGATAATTGCTCAGCGCATTGCCGCGGAGCGTCTGCACGCCGGTTTCCAGCGTGCCGACGACGTCCTCGACGGCGTTGCCCGCCTGATAGTCGGCAAGCGTGGTGACCACCATGTCCCGCCCTTCGCCGGCGAGCTCGACCACCGTGTCCCCGGCATCGTCGACGAAGTAAAGGTCGTTGCCGGTGCCGCCCGTCATCTGGTCGGCGCCGGTGCCGCCGTCGAGCAGGTCGGCGCCCGCATTGCCGGTGAGGATGTCACTGCCCGCGCCGCCGGACAGGCCGTCGCCGGATTCGCCGCCGGAAGCCGTGTCGTTGCCGCCATGGCCGAGATAGAAATCGCGCTCCGCCGTTCCGGCAAAGCTGTCGTCGCCGTCGGTGCCATGAACCGTCGGCACGAGCACCCGCAACGCGACATCATCTCCGCTGAAGCCGTTCGAGTAGCGTTGCAGCCAGCCCACGACGATCGAGCCGTTCGCAAGCGTCATCGCCTGAGGCAGGAGCTGGCTCGTATCGGTGACGTCCGACGCGAGCGAAAATTCCGCGCCGACTTCCGCGCCATTGGAATCGAAGCCCTGGCCCTTGAGCATGCCGCCGGCGTTCCAGACGAGGAGGAAGCCGGTGGGGGTCGCAGTGAGGGCAGGCATGTCGGCGGCGCCGGCGCTCGCCAGTACGGGGTCGCCGGTCGGCTGGCCCGCAGCATTATACATGCGGATCCAGACGCCGCGATTGGCCGCGCCGCCCGCGCCGTCGTCGATCCACGCCGCGACGAAGCCGCCGCCCGGCAGGGCCGCAATGTCGGGAGCGCTTTGCCTGCCGGGGACGATCGTGTTGAGCGCGAACGAGGCGCCGATCTTGTTTCCGGCACCGTCGAACAGCTGCGCGCGCGTCCCCCAGCTCAGATTGCCGTTGGCATCGGTCTCGCCGGTGATGCCCTCCCAGGTGGCGACGAACCCGCCGCCGGCCAGCGCGGTCAAGTCGCCGGTATAGTTCGTTCCGTTGAACGCGTCCGTGACGATGATCTCGGCGCCGATCTTGTTTCCGGCCGCGTCGAGAACTTGGCCGCGCACGTGGTTGGCGGCCGAGCCATTGGTGCCGGTCGCCCAGGTCACGACGTACCCGCCCTGCGCCAGCGCGGTGACCTGCGGATCGGTCTGGAAGCCGGTCGTATACGTGTTGACGATGGATTGGGAGCCGATGGCGGAGCCGGCCGCATCGAAGAAGCGGGCCTTGATGTCGAAGCCGGTCGTGCCCGGGGCTTGCGACGCCCAGGTGACGAGGAAGCCGCCAGTGGGCGTTCCGGCGACGGATCCTGGAAAGGCATCCGTGGCGATCTCGATCCGCTCGCCGACCGGGCGGCCGCCGCCGTCGAACCGCTGCGCATAGACGCGATCGGCCCCGAAACGATATTCATACCAGATGGCGACGAAGCCGCCGCCCGCGAGGGGGGCGAAGCTGAGGCCGCTCTCGTTCCCGTTGTCCTGGGTCTGGACGGAAAAGTCGGGCGTCAGGGCATAGCCGTCGGCCAGCACGGTCTCAAACATCGGTGATTTCCCCCAGGGCCGGAAGGTGGCCTCTTCGGGCACGGTAAGCTGGCGCGCTAAGGTCCGCAAGCCGTTGACTGGACTGAATTTACTGGAAATGCGCGGTTGCCGTGCCGGAGGTGGACAGGCGGGTGGGCCGGGCACGCTGGCGCCGCGCGATTCCGGGCTCTACACATTGTCGAATGAGCGGGACGCTTGCCGGGATCAGGATCGTGGAGCTGGCGGGGCTCGCGCCCGCGCCTTTTGCCGCGATGATGCTGGCCGATCACGGCGCCGAGGTGATCCGGATCGAGCGCGAGGACCGGCCGCCGGTGATCCCGCCCCAATTCGACATTCTTGCCCGCAGCCGCGCCGAGACGATCCGGCTCGACCTCAAGAGCGAAGAAGGCGCGGCCCGGGTGCGCGCGCTCGCCGGGGAGGCGGACGGGCTCATCGAGGGCTTCCGCCCCGGCGTCATGGAGAGGCTGGGGCTCGGGCCCGACGTGCTGCTCGCGGGCAACCGCCGTCTCGTCTACGGACGTCTCACCGGCTGGGGGCAGGAGGGGCCGCTCGCTTCCGCGGCGGGGCACGACATAAACTACATCGCGGTCGCCGGCGCGCTCGGCACCTACGGGCGGGCGGGGGAGGGGCCGGTGCCGCCCGCCAACGCGGTCGGCGATTTCGGCGGCGGCGGGATGCTGATGGCGTTCGGCATGCTGGCCGGCATTCTGTCGGCGCGGGCGACCGGCAAGGGCCAGGTGATCGACTGCGCGATGGTGGACGGCGCGGCCTTGCTCTCCGCGCTCACCTGGTCGCTGCGTGCCGCGGGCGCGTGGACGGACGAGCGCGGCACCAACCTCCTCGACACCGGCGCCCCTTATTACGACGTTTATCGCTGCGCGGACGGGCAGTGGGTCTCGGTCGGCGCGATCGAGCCGCATTTCTTCGCCGTGCTCAAGGAGAAGATGGGCCTGTCCTGCGCCCAGCATGACGGCGAGCCCCTTCGCGAGGAGCTGCGCGCCGCCTTCGCCGCCCGCCCCCGCGCTTATTGGGACTCGATCCTTCTCGGCACGGAAGCCTGTTACGCCCCCGTAACGACTATGTCCGAAGCCCCGGCCCACCCCCACCTCACGCTCCGCGGCACCTTCGCCAACATCCGCGGCTATCCCGAACCCGCCCCCGCCCCCCGTTTCCGCGCCCTGGAGGATTGATGCTCGACACTTCCCGCCGCTCCTTCTTCACCGACGACCACCATCTCTTCCGCGATCAGGTCCGCCGTTTCCTCGAGCGCGAACTCGTGCCCCATCTCGATCGCTGGGAGGAGGAGGGGCTCATCGACCGCGCCTTCTGGAACAAGGCCGGCGAAGCGGGCCTCCTCTGCCCCACCGTCCCCGATGCCTTTGGCGGCCCCGGGCTCGACTTCGGCTTCAACGCGGTGATCGACGAGGAGCTTGCTTATGTCGGCTCCACCGCCGGCATCACGCTCCATTCCGACATCGTCGCCGATTATCTCGTCGCCTACGGTTCGGAAGAGCAGAAACGCCACTGGCTGCCGCGCATGGTTTCGGGCGAAACCGCCACCGCCATTGCCATGACCGAGCCCGGCGCCGGATCGGACCTCCAGGGCATCCGCACCGCGGCCCGCCGCAACGGCGACCATTATGTCCTGAACGGCTCCAAGACCTACATCACCAACGGCCAGCATGCGGATCTTACGATCGTGGTCGCTAAGACTGACGCGTCGGCGGGCGCGAAGGGCGTCTCGCTGATCCTCGTCGAGGCGGACCGCGAGGGCTATGGCCGCGGCCGCAACCTCGACAAGATCGGCTTCCATTCGCAGGACACGTCCGAGCTCTTCTTCGAGGATGTGCGCGTGCCGGTCTCCAACCTGCTTGGGCAGGAGGGGATGGGCTTCGCCTACCTCATGAACCAGCTTCCGCAGGAGCGGCTGTCCATCGCCTGCGCCGCGCAAGCGGGCGCCCAGCGTGCTTTCGACGAGGCGGTCAAATTCACCAAGGAACGCAAGGCCTTCGGCAAGACGGTGTTCGAATTCCAGAACACCAAGTTCACGCTCGCCGATCTCGCGGCCAAGCTCCAGATCGGCTGGGCGCATCTCGATTGGGCGCTCGCCAGGCATGTCCGCGGCGAGCTCACCGCCGCCGAAGCGTCGGCCGCCAAGCTCTGGCATACCGAGCTGCAATGGGAAGCGTGCGACGCCTCGCTCCAGCTCCACGGCGGCGCCGGCTACATGAACGAATATCTCATCGCCCGCCTGTGGCGCGACGCCCGCGTCACCCGGATCTTCGGCGGCACCAACGAGATCATGAAGGAGGTCGTCGGCCGCTCGCTTTGAATCACGCGTCGTGCCGCGCACCGGCTTGAAGGCGGAGCGCGACGCGCGCATGATGCGCAAATGGGAGGCGCAGGGCGGGCACGGACGGCGATGTGGACCATCGCCCTGTTCTTCGCGATTCTCGCCGCGGCGGGGATCGTCGGGCTCGATCGGATGGTCGACCAATGGCTTCCCGCGCCAGTGCCGGGGTCGATATGGGCGCAGGGCCTGGCGCTTGCCGATCTCGTCTCCACAAGGGACGCGGCCGACTGGCTGCTGCCCTTCATTCTCGCGCTTGCCGGACTGATCCTGCTCGTCCTGTCTTCAACGCGGCCGATCGGTTGGCCGCTCTTCTACCTGGGGACCGCGGCGCTTCTCGCTTACTTGGCGGCCGAGTTGCCGCGGGCCTTGTTCGGCCGGGTGCGTCCGTCCGAAGTGCTGCCGGGCGTCGATCTCTGGTTCGCGAGCGGCGCGTCCTTTCCCGCCGGTCCGGCCGGCTACTATGCGGGGCTGTTCCTGCCGCTGGTGATCCTCTTTCCCCGCCTCTCGCCCGTCTGGGTCCTGCCGCCCCTGCTCGTGTCGGCCGCTTTGGTGGTGGAGCAGGACCATTATCTCTCGGACGTCAGCGCCGCACTCGCCCTCGCGGCCGCGCTCGCCGCCGGCCTGTCATTCCTCGCAGAAAAAGGCCGCAACTGATGGCGCGCTTCAGGATCGTGGGCAGCTATGCCAGCCCCTACGTCCGCAAGGTCCTCGCGGCCATGGCCGTGAAGGGGCTGACCGATTACGAAATCGATCCGATCACCGCCTTTTTCGGCAATGACGAGTTCGAGCGCCTGTCGCCGCTGCGCCGCATTCCCGTGCTGATCGACGGCGACCTCGTGCTGAGCGACAGCTCCGTCATCTGCGCCTATCTGGACGAGGCCTATCCCGAGCGCCCCCTGCTTCCGGACGGTGCCAGAGACCGCGCCCGCGCGCGCTGGTTCGAGGAATATGCCGACACGCGCCTCGGCGACGTGTTCATCTGGGGGCTCTTCTACCAGAAGATCGTCCACCCGCTCATCTGGGGCACGTCCGGCGACCAGGCGCGGATCGAAAGAACGCTCGCGCACGACATTCCAAGGGAGTGCTACTATCTTGAAAGGGAGCTGCCCGGGGAGGGCTATTTCTTCGGCAATTCGATCGGCCTCGCCGACATCGCGATCGCGACCTTTTTCCGCAACGGCGCTTATGCGGGCTTCGCGCCCGATCCCGCCCGCTGGCCCCGCCTCGCCGCTTATGTCGAGCGCGCCCTTGCCGAAGACTGCTTCGCCCGCTTTCTCCCCTTCGAGCAGGCCCAGCTGTCGACCAACCCGCAAGGCCGTCGCGCCGCCCTCCTCGCCGCCGGCGCGCCGCTCACGGCCGAGACCCTCGGCACGCGCGAGGCGAAGCCGGGCGTCATGCGGCTCTAGCGGTTCCGCCGCCCGTCAATCAGGCCGTCGACCAAAGCGGGGTCGGCGAGCGTCGAGGTGTCGCCCAAATTGGAAAAGTCGTTTTCGGCGATCTTGCGCAGGATGCGGCGCATGATCTTGCCGCTCCGGGTCTTGGGGAGGCCCAGGGTGAAGTGGATGATGTCCGGGCTGGCGATCGGGCTGATCTCGGTGCGGACGTGGGCGCGCAGTTCCCGTTCGAGATCCGGCGCTTCGGGCACGCCCTCCATCAGCGTCACGTAGCAATATATGCCCTGGCCTTTTAGGTCGTGCGGGTAGCCGACCACGGCGGCTTCGGCGACGGACGGGTGGGAGACGAGGGCGCTTTCGATCTCCGCTGTGCCGAGGCGGTGGCCGGAGATGTTGAGCACGTCGTCGACCCGCCCGGTGATCCAATAATAGCCGTCCTCGTCGCGGCGGCAGCCGTCGCCCGTGAAATATTTGCCGCGATAGGCCGAGAAATAGGTCTGCTCGAACCGCTGGTGGTCGCCGTAGACGGTGCGCATCTGCCCAGGCCAGGAGGCTGCGATGCAGAGATTGCCCGAGGCTGCGCCGTGCAGCACGCACCCTTCCGGATCGACGAGCTGAGGGATGATCCCGAAAAAGGGACGGCCTGCGGAGCCGGGCTTCATCGGGTGGGCGCCGGGAAGGGTGGTGATCATGATCCCGCCGGTCTCCGTCTGCCACCAGGTGTCGACCACCGGGCAGCGGCCCTCGCCGACGACGCGGTGATACCAGAGCCAAGCTTCCGGATTGATCGGCTCGCCGACGCTGCCCAGCAGGCGGATCGAGGACCGGTCGTGCTTCTTCACCGGCGCTTCGCCTTCGCGCATCAGGGCGCGGATGGCGGTCGGCGCGGTGTAGAAGATGTTCACCTTGTGGCGCTCCACCACGTCCCAGAAGCGCGAGAAATCGGGATAGTTGGGGACGCCTTCGAACATGAGCGTCGTCGCGCCGTTGGCAAGCGGGCCGTAGACGAGGTAGCTATGGCCGGTGACCCAGCCGACGTCGGCCGTGCACCAGAAGACTTCGCCGGCCTTGTAATCGAACACGTTGGCGAACGTGGTCGCGGTCCAGACGGCATAGCCGCCGGTGGTGTGGAGGACGCCTTTTGGCTTTCCGGTGGAGCCGGATGTGTAGAGGATGAAGAGCGGGTCTTCCGCGTTCATCGGCTCGGGCGGGCAGGTGTCGGGCACGAGGGCGGCGACGTCAGCATACCAATGGTCGCGGCCTTCCTGCATGCTGACCTCGCAGCCGACGTGGCGGACGACGAGGACGGCGTCGACCTGCGCGCCCTTCGCCAGCGCCGCATCGACATTGGCTTTGAGCGGCACGAGCCGGCCGCCGCGCATGCCCGCGTCGGCGGTGACGACGAAGCGGCTGGCGCTGTCCTCCAGGCGTCCGTGGATCGCATCGGGGGAAAAGCCGCCGAAGATGACGTTGTGGACGGCGCCAATCCGCGCGCAGGCGAGCATGGCGACGGCGGCTTCCGGGATCATCGGCATGTAGAGCGTCACCCGGTCGCCCTTGCCGGCGCCGAGCGCCTTGAGGCTGTTCGCCATGCGGACGACCTCGGCGTAGAGTTCGCCGTAGCTCAAGGTGCGGGTGACGCCCGGCTCGTCGCCTTCCCAGAGGATGGCGGCGCTGTCCGCCTTGTCGGCGAGGTGCCGGTCGACGCAATTGTGGCAAAGGTTCAGCACCGCGTCCTCGAACCAGCGTATTTCGACGGGATCGAAGCTCCAGTTCGCGATCCGCGTCGGCGCCGTCGCCCAGTCGATCCGCCGCGCCTCGTCCGCCCAGAAGCCGTCCGGGTCCTCGACCGAGCGGCGGTAGAGCGTTTCATACGCTTCCGCGGTCACCGATGCGTTGCGGACGATCTCTTCGGGCGGTGCGATGCGTTCGGCCATGGAACCTCTCGGGCTGGGGCGGCGGGATCGGAAACGCTCTAGCGCGGGCGGACGCTCCCTGGAAAGGCGGCGCGGTTTCCGTTCGTTGCACACCCGTATTAACTCAGATCAGCCTGTTCCACCGGAACTCTGCACTGATTTGGTGGGTTTATTTGCGATCATGTCGCCCCCGAACCAGTCTTCGCCAGTGTCCGCGACCGAAGGGGCGTCCGAGACAGAAGCGCACGGGGCACAAGCGATGTTTTTCCAGAACAAGATCGAAAGCGCTGCACATCTGATGGAGGCTCCGGCTTCGGTGACGGAGGTCGCGGTTTATCGCGGCCCGCATTATTTCAGCCACACGCCGATGGTGCGGATGCAGATCGACCTCGGCCGGCTCGAGGGTTGGCCGACGAGCCGCATTCCAGGCTTCACCGACGCGCTGCTGCAGATCATCCCCGGCGTCGGGCGTCACGGCTGCTCCTTGAAGAAGCGCGGCGGCTTCGAACGGCGGCTGCGCGAAGGTACGTGGCTCGGCCACGTCGTCGAGCATGTGGCGCTGGAATTGCAGACGCTGGCGGGATCGCGGGCGATCCGCGGCAAGACGCGCTCGGTGAAGAACCGGCCGGGCGTCTACAACGTCATGTTCGCCTACAACGAGGAAAAGGTCGGGCTCGCCGCCGGGCGCGCGGCGATCGAGCTCGTCCAGTCGCTCCTGCCCGCCGAGCTTCGCGAGGTAAAAGGGCTCGACCGCGTCTGGAGCGAGTTCTCCGGCGAGTTCGATTTCGAGCGGCGCATGGACGCGCTGAAGCGGCTGGTGCGGCGCAACCAGCTCGGCCCGACGACCCGGTCGCTGGTCGACGAAGCGACGCGCCGCGGCATTCCGGTGATGCGCCTCGACGAAAAGAGCCTGATCCAGCTCGGCCACGGCAAGTATCAGCAGCGCATCCGCGCTTCGATCACCGGCAAGACCTCCTTCGTCGCGACCGAGCTCGCGTCCGACAAGAACATGACCAAGAAGCTCCTCGACGAGAGCGGCATTCCCGTGCCGCGCGGCGTGGTCGTGCGCGAGGTCGAGGAAGCGGTGCGCGCCGTCCGGCGGCTCGGCTACCCTTTGGTCACCAAGCCGCTCGACGGCAATCACGGCCGCGGCGTCACCATCCATATCGAGAATGAGGAGCAGCTCCGCTTCGGCTTTGCCGAGGCGCAGCGCCAAGCCAAGACGCGCGACGTGATCGTGGAGCAGTTCTTCGCCGGTAACGATCACCGCATCCTGGTCGTCGACGGCCGCATGATCGCGGTTGCCGAGCGCGTGCCGGCGCAGGTCCGCGGCGACGGCGTGTCCACGATCCGCCAGCTCGTCGAAGAGGTGAACCGCGATCCGCGCCGCGGCGACGGTCACGAAAACGTGATGACCCGGATCAAGATCGACTCGATCGTGGAGGAGCATCTCAGCCGCTCCGGCCTGACGCCGGACAGCATTCCCGAGGCCGAGCAGGTTGTGCCGCTGCGCGCGACCGCCAACCTGTCGACCGGCGGCACGGCGATCGACCGGACCAACGAAATCCACCCCGACAATGTCGAGATCGCCAAGCGGGCGGCGATGATCGTCGGGCTCGACGTCTGCGGCGTGGACTTCGTCTGCCCGGACATCACCCAGTCGGTGCGGGAAACCGGCGGCGGCGTGATCGAGCTCAACGCCGCGCCGGGCCTTCGCATGCACATCGAGCCGTCGGAAGGCGCGCCGCGCGACGTCGCCAAGCCCATCATCGAAATGCTCTTTCCGCGCGGCAATCCCACCCGCGTTCCCGTGATCGCGATCACCGGCACCAACGGCAAGTCGACGGTTGGGCGCATGACCAAGCACATCATGCGCTATACGGGCTGCACCGTCGGCCTCACCTCGACGACCGGCGTCTACATCAACGATATTCTGATCCACGAAGGCGACGCCACGGGGCCGCGCAGCGCCCGCATGGTGCTTCGCGATCCGACGGTGGAAGTGGCCGTCCTCGAAACCGCGCGCGGCGGCCTGCTGCGCGAAGGCCTCGCCTATAAGGAAGCGGACATCGGCGTCGCCTTGAACGT
>DASVQT010000144.1:0-7099 GCA_036388975.1 Allosphingosinicella sp.
GCCTGCGGGGCGTCTAGCCGCCCGCCTTGCGCACGATCATCTGGAGCACGGCCGGATGGAGCGGCCGGACGAACTCGCAGCCGACATGATGGCCGCGATTCCAGACGGCCCGGGCGTGGCAGGGCTCAAGGCCGGGGATGCGCAGCCAGACGTCCGTGCCGGGCTGAAGCTCGAGATGCGTGGCGACGCGGAAACCGTTGGTGGACAGGTCGGCGATCTGGACCGAGACCCCGCTCGCGCCGCGCTGGCGCAGCGCCGCCCCAAAGGACACTTCGACCCGTTCGGCGCTGCGCGCCTGCGCCGTGCTGGCAGGCGCGGGCGCTGGCATGGACGTGGAGATTTCCGCATCGAACGGCGCGTGCCGGTCTTGCGGGTCCGGCTCCCATTGTCCGCCCCAGGCGTCCATCGCTCGATCGCTCCCTTAGAATCCGTCCGGAATGGCGATGCCGACGGTCACGCCCCAGGCGCGGGCGCGCTTCAGATCGTCGTCCTGGAGGCCTTCGTTGAGGCCGGGGCGGCGGAAGCGCTGCATGTTCGTTCCGCTCGGCGCCTTTTTGAGCTGCACCAGCACTTCATTCTCGTCGATCGGGTAATGGAATTCGAGGCCGACGCGGCCGGCCGCGGTCCAGGCGACGCGGGCCGGGACCACCGTCTGGCCGCGCGAAAAGACGACCTCCGAGCCGACCTCGGGGACGCTCGCGCATTCAACCAGGGCGCCCATCTTCGAAATGTCGCGAAGGCGGGCGTCATATTCGCCGAACGGCGTCTGCAGCCGGCCGGCGAGGAGCACGCGCGCCCGCTTCGCCTGCCGCTCGCTCGGAACCGTCGCCATTTTCACGAAATTCTCTACGCCCATCGCCTCTTTCCCTGCCGATCCTTGGCGCCCCTGATAGTCCGCTCATGCCTAAGAGGAGGTAAACGAAGCCGCCGCCGCCGCACTTTTCGGCAGGCGGCGTTGACCTTGGCATTGCGGGCTCTAAGGCGCTCGCAATGCGCTTCTTTTCCGACAATGCAGCCGCCGTCTGCCCCGAGGCGATGGCCGCCATCGCCGCCGCCAACCGCCTCGACACCGCTTATGACGGCGACGCCATGAGCCGGAGCCTGTCGGCCCGCTTTTCAGACCTGTTCGAAACGGAGGTCGAGGCGCTCTGGGTGGCGACCGGCACGGCAGCCAACAGCCTTGCGCTGGCCGCGCTCTGCCCGCCGCACGGCTCCATCGTCTGCCACCGCGACGCCCACATCCAGAACGACGAATGCGGCGCGCCCGAATTCTACACGCACGGCGCGAAGCTCGTCCTTGCGGAAGGAACGGGCGCCAAGGTGACGCCCGAGAGCGTCTCCGCCGCGCTGGCGACGATCCGCGACGACGTCCACCAGGTCCAGCCGCACGCGCTTTCGATCACCAACGCGACCGAATACGGGCTCGTCTACACGCCCGACGAGACTGCGGCGCTCGGCGCGCTCTGCAAGGCACGCGGGCTCGGCTTCCATGTCGACGGCGCGCGCTTCGCCAATGCCGTCGCCTCGGCGGGCTGCGCGCCGGCGGACCTCAGCTGGAAGGCGGGCGTGGACGCGCTCTCCTTCGGCTTCGTCAAGAATGGCGGCATGTCGGCCGAAATGCTGATCTTCTTCAGGAAAGAGCTCGTCGCCGCGACGCTCTACCGGAGGAAGCGCGCGGGGCAGCTCATGTCCAAGGGCCGCTATCTGGCCGCTCAGGTTCTGGCGATGCTGGATGGTGACGTCTGGCTGCGCAACGGCCGCCAGGCGAACGAGGCGGCGCGGCGGCTCGCCGAAGCGGCGGGGGCGGAGCGGCTGGTGCTTCCCGTGGAGGCCAATGAGGTATTCGTGCGGGTAACGGCGGAGGAAGCGCAGCGCCTGCGCGGCCAGGGCTTCGACTTCTACGATTGGGGGCCGGGCGAGGCGCGGCTGGTGACGAGCTGGGATTCGGATCTGGACGCGGTCGACCGGCTGGCGGCCGCGATCCGGGCGCTGTGACGGAGGGCGGACGCGGCTTCCGCGACCCGAAGGTCCTTCTCGCCTTCGTGCTCATCATCCTGGTCTGGGGCTCGACCTGGATCGTCATCAAGGACCAGCTCGGCCCGGTGCCGCCGACCTGGTCGGTGACGTACCGTTTCATCATCGCCGGCACTGCGATGTTCGCCTACGCGCTCGCAACCGGCGCGCCGCTGCGCATGGGATGGCGAGGCCACCTTCTCGCCGCCGCCTTCGGCGTTCCGCAGTTCGTCCTCAACTTTAACTTCGTCTATGCCGCCGAGCTCTATGTCACGAGCGGCATCGTCGCCGTCGTTTTTGCGCTGCTGATGGTGCCGAACAGCGCGCTCGCCTGGCTGTTCCTGAAGCACCGGATGACGGGCCGCTTCGTCTTCGGATCGCTGGTCGCCTGCGCCGGAGTCGCCTTGCTCTTCGTGCAGGAAATGCGTGCGAGCCCGGTCAGCTCGCGCGAAGTCGCGGTGGGCATCGGCCTCACCCTGCTCGGTGTGCTTTCGGCCTCGTGCGCGAACGTGCTCCAAGCGGGCGCGGCGATGAAGGTGCGGCCCGTCGCGACCAACCTCGCCTGGGGCATGTTCTACGGCGTTGTCGGCAACGCCCTGCTCGCCTTCGTCTGGTTCGGCCCGCCGGTCTTCGAGGCCCGGGCGGGCTATTGGATCGGGCTCGTCTATCTCGGCCTGGTTGCGTCCGCGGCGGCCTTTACCCTGTATTTCGGGATCATGCGCGCCGTCGGGCCAGGCAAGGCGGCCTATTCCAGCCTCATCATTCCGGTCGTCGCCATGGCCATTTCGACCGTGGCCGAGGATTATCGGTGGAGCCTGCTCGCCGCCGGCGGCGGGGCGCTGGCGCTCCTCGGCATGATCATCGCCCTGACGGCGCCGCGGACGCGCGCTGAGGAGCCGGAGCCGGCGGCGCCGGCCTGACGATGCCGCGCTGCGCCGGCGGAAGCTCGGCCAGATGGCGCGCCTTCCATTCCATCGCCATCCGGACCCGGGTGCGGCCGGAAGGGTGGTCGAAGAAGATCGCCTCCTCGATCGGACTCGGCTCGATCTTGCGATACTCGGAAAGCTTCATCGCGGTGGAGGCGAAGCCGTCCGGCTCGCGCGCCGCGTCGAGGCCGAAGGCGTCGGCTTCGCTTTCGTTGGTGCGGATGAGCGTGTTGAGCAGCGGCGTCGCGAGCAGCATGTAGACGGTGAAGATGGCGGTGAGGAGCGGAAGCGACGCCGGGTCCGCCACGTCGCGGACGCCCCAGGGTGCGCCGTGCTTGGCGAGGATCCTCGGCGCCAGCCACCAGACCAGGAAGAAGCCGAGCAGCACGATGAAGCCGAAGACGAGCAGCAGGCGGGTGACGTGGCCGAGCACGTAATGGCCGAGTTCGTGGCCCATCACCGCCTTCACTTCGGCCGGTGAACCGCGGTTAAGCAGATTGTCGTTCAAGGAGATGCGGATCGTCGGGCCGAGGCCTGAAACGTTGGCCGAGATGCGGTTGTGCTGGCGCGACTGATCGAAGACGTAGACATGCTCGGTCGGCACGTCGTGGGCGCGGGCCATGGCGATGATCTGGTCGCGCATCGGCCCCGGCTCCATCGGCCGGTATTCGTTGAACAAAGGCGAGATGAAGACCGGCGCGAGCAGGATCGTGACCGCGAGAAAGGCAATCATGGTGCCGCTTCCCCACAGCCACCAGCTTCGCGGCGCCTTGCGGATCACGGCGTAGACGACGGCGAGCAGGATGGCGGTGGTGACGAGGCCGATGGCAAGGCCGATCGCCTGCTCGCCGGCCCAGCCGCCGAGCGACAGGTTCATGAGACCGTAGGTCTTCTCGCGCCACCAGTCGGCATAGATCGTCCACGGCAGCGCGATCAGCGACGACACGAGCACGAAGGGGAGGGCGTAAAGCGCGGGCTGGAGCCAGCGGCGCCCGGTGACTCGCGCCGCCCAGCCGCTCCACGCCGCCGACCAGCCGAAGCGCAGCATGATCCAGGAGGAGGCGATGCCCACCGCGGCGCCCCAGAGAAGGAGCCAGTAGCCGCCTTCGAAATAATCGTCGGAGCGTTCGCGCGCCGCGCCCTGCAGCGTGTCGAGATAGGCGCGCGTGGCGGCCTCCACGTCGAAGCCGCCTGCCGCGGTGGCAGCCGAGGCCGTGAGAATGTCGGTGATCATGCGCGTCCCTCCCCAGGCGAAGGTGGCGCAAAGGAGGGGCGGTGGGAAGCCTCAGCCTTCCACGCAGCGCAGGCGGAAGACACGCCCGCCCCGCGTCAGCGTCCCGGCGAAGCGGGGCTCCCCGCCCGTGCGCAGCCGGGCGAGGCGCAGCCGCCCTTCCGGGCGCATGAGATCGCCGTCCGCAATGTCGATCCACAGGCGCTGATCGTCGATCCACGCCTGCTGCATGGCGAGCGGCGCGCCTTCCCCCATGCTGGTTCGGCCGCGGCCGTTTTCGGTGAGGCTCACCCCGACGATGCCGAGGGAGCCGAGGACGATATCGACCTGCGGCCCTGTTCCGGAAGCGGGCCTGCAGGAGAGGCCTTGCGTCGCCAGCGCCGGGCTTGCCGTTGCGACGGCTGCGGCGGCGATGAAAAAGGCGGCAAAGCGGCGGCGCATCCTGTCGTCCCTTGGCTGTTCGGCGCGGCGAGACTAACCGGGCGCCGATGAACGATCCAGCAACGATCCGCCGCCTCTACGGCCGCCGCGCCGGCCACAAGCTGCGCGACGGCCAGGCCGCCTTGCTCGAAGAGCTGCTTCCCACCGTGTCGGTGCCGGAAACGGGGCCTGTCGACAGCCGCGTGCTGTTCGGCGACGAGCGCCCGCTTCACTTCGAAATCGGCTTCGGCTCGGGCGAGCATCTCGCTTACCGCGCCGATCTCCTGCCCGATCACGGCTTCATCGGCGCGGAGCCGTTCCTGAACGGCGTCGTCGGCGCGCTCGCGCACGTCCGGGACGCGCGGCTCGCCAATGTGCGGCTCCACATGGGCGATGCGCTGGAAGTTCTGGAGCGGGTGCCGGACGGCGGCTTGAGCTTCGTTTATCTCCTCCACCCCGATCCCTGGCCCAAGGCGCGGCACGCCAAGCGGCGCATGGTCAATCACGGGCCGCTCGACATGATCGCCGCAAAGTTGAAGCCCGGCGGCGAGTTCCGGCTGGGGACCGACGATCCGACCTATTGCCGCTGGGCGATGATGGTGATGAACGCGCGGCGCGACTTCGAATGGCTGGCGGAAAGCGCGCGGGACTTCCTGGTCCGCCCGGGCGGGTGGCCGGAAACGCGCTATGAAGCGAAGGCGCGGCGCAAGGGCCACGAAGTCTGGTACTTTCGTTACAGGCGCGTTTCGGATTAAGCTGCCGGCCGTCACGGGGGAAGAACCATGGCGGACTACAGCACCTGCACGGATCCGACGTGCGGCACCACCGTGGAAGGGCGGCCGCCGGCCTGCCCGACCTGTGCGAAGCCGATGCGCCGGCTCGGCGAATCGAAGATCCGGGGAGGCGTGCTGATCGCCACCGGCCTGTTCCTGGTCCTCTTTCCCGCCTGGATCTGGTGGTATCTGTGGGACATGCTTCGCAATCCCGGCGTCGATTTCGGCGGCAGCCGCTTCACGGGGACGTCGGGCGACGCGGAGCTCATCATGCTGCTCTTCTCGGCGCTGATGCTGTTCGGCGCCTGCGGGCTCGCTTACGGCATCTACATGGTGACGACCGGGCGGGAGAGCAGCGGCTTCCGCAACGCCATCTTCGCCCTGCTCGGGCTTCTCGTCGCCGTCGGGGGCGTCATACGCTACGGCATCGGCTGCGGCGGCAATCCGTGCTAGGCTGACCGCCATGCGCCACGCTCTTCTCGCCATCCTCCTCGTCGCCGCCGCCGAAACCGCGGCCCTCGCCTGTTCCTGCATCCGGGGGCCGCTGGAGCCCGCCGAGCGGCAGCGCATCGCCCGCGAAGTCGCGAACCGCGCCGTTGCGCTTGTGGAGGTGGAGGCGGTTTCCGCCTTCGACCCGCGGCGCGGGCGCGGCGAGCGGCTGAGGGTGCGGCGAACGCTCGCCGGACGCGCGCCGGCAATGGTCACGGCCGAGCGCCTGCGCCAGCCGAGCAGCGCGTCCTGCGACATCGAATTCACGCCCGGGCAGCGCGCAACCGTGATCCTCTACCCGCCGGAGGGGCGGGCCGCAGCCGGTGTCTATGCCTTGTCGGCGAGCTGCACGACCCACCTGCTCGCCGACCCGCCCTTCCGGGCCGCGGTCGTCCAGGCGATGCAGCGCCGCCGCTAAGGCCGCCGCCTCAGCCCGCGGGCGTCAGCCGGAGCAGGCGCCCGCCCGTGCCGTTGCGGCTGTCTTCCAGGATGAAGATGGAGCCGTCCGGGCCTTCCTCGATTTCCCGGATGCGCGCCGCCATCGGCCAGCGGTCGCCTTCGCGCGCGGTGGCGCCGTTGAGGTCGATCCGGAGCAGGGCTTCGCCCGACAGCGCGCCCATGAAGGCGTCGCCGCGCCATTGGCGGAACATGCGGCCCGAATAGATCAGCAGGCCCGCAGGCGAGACGGCCGGGTTCCAGGACAGGAGCGGCGCGCGGAATTCCGGCCGCGTCGGGTGGTCGGGGATGTCGCGGCCGTCATAATGGCTGCCGTTGGAGACGACCGGATAACCGTAGTTGCGGCCGCGCTCGATGAGGTTCAGCTCGTCGCCGCCCTGCGGGCCCATTTCGTGCTCCCAAAGGCGGCCCTGCGAATCGAAGGCGAGGCCGAGCGGGTTGCGGTGGCCGGTGGTCCAGAGCTGCGCCGTCACGCCGCCCTGCGCGGACCAGGGATTGTCGGGCGGCGTGGAGCCGTCGTCACGGATGCGGACGATCTTGCCGAGATGCTGGGCGGGGTCCTGCGCCGGCTCGAACTTCTGCCGGTCGCCGTTCGAGATGTAGAGCATTCCGTCCGGGCCGAAGGCGAGGCGATGGCCGAAATGGCCGCGCCCGGTGACCTTGGGCGCCTGGCGCCAGATGATCTGAAGGCCCTCGAGGCGCGGCGGCTGGCCGGGTGCGCTGAGCCGGGCGCGGCCGACGACGGCGCCGCGCGTGTCGCCCTCGCCCGCTTCGATCCAGCTCAAATAGAC
>DASVQT010000145.1:0-19344 GCA_036388975.1 Allosphingosinicella sp.
GCCCGGGCCGAAGCTGACGTGCAGCCGGTCCGACCCGCTGCCACCCTCCACGGTCTTGGTGCCGCCATCGGCGCTTGTCGCAACCGCGTGGATGTTGTCGTCGCCGCTTCCGCCGTCGATCGTGTCGTTGCCCAGGCCGCCGTCGAGCCGGTCGTTGCCGTCCCCGCCGCGCAGAACGTCGGCGATCGCGCCGCCGGTGATGTCGTCGGCGCCGCTGCCGCCGGTAACGTGGAGATGCGCGTCCGTTTCGGAATTGCCGGACTTGAGGATCGTGAGCGATTCGCCGTCGTAGAGGCCCCGCGCCTCGATGGTGAGCGTCGTGCCGGCCACCGCGAACGAATCGTGCAGGAAGAGCACGTATTTCGCATAGGTGTCGCCGCGTCCCGTCTTGATCTGGATGGAGGAGATGCCGCTGCCCTCGATCCGGTCGGAGAAGGTGAAGAAGGACCCGTTGGCCGTCGCCCACCCGGTCGTCTGCGGCCCGCCGTCGGTCAGAAGGATGCCGGTCGGGAAGCCGCTGTCCGCCTGGATGGTAAGCAGGTCGGTGCCGCCGCCGCCAACGAGCGTCTGCACTTCCGGGGCATTGCCATGATAGCCGGTTTCGAGATTGAAGACGTCGTCGCCGGCGCCGCCAATGGCGGTGTCGCTGCCGCCATAGAGTGCGAACACGTCGTTGCCGCCGCCGCCGCCATGCATGAGATCGGACCCGGCCCCGCCGGTCAGGCGGTTGTCGAGGGCGTTGCCGATCAGCGTCGCATTGCCGGTTCCGGTGAAGGTCAGGTTTTCGACCGCGTCCGGCACCTTGTAGTAAAGTAGCGTCGTGCTCACGCTGTCGATGCCTTCGCCCGGCAGCTCGACGACGACATCGCCGACGTGGTTCACGGTGTAGGAATCGTTGCCGAGGCCGCCGATCAGGCGCTCGGCGCCGGTGGTTCCTGGAAGGAAATCGTGGCCGACGCCCTGGCCGGTGCCGTTGCCGTAGTAAGTGTCGGTGGCCGACTTGACGCCCGCGACCGTGACCACGGCCTCGTGGACGACGCCGCCGATCGTGTAGGTGAAGCTGTCGGTCGCCGAAGTCGCAAACGCCATATGGTGGTAGCCGGTCGGCGCCGTTGCCACGAGGTGGCCGAAGGCGCCGTTCGGATCGTAAGCGAAGCTGCCGTCCTCCCTGAGCACCAGGGCCGCGCCCGAGGCGAGAAGGATCCGCTCGCCGACCGACGCAGAAATTCCGTTCACTTCCGTGACCTGGCCCTCGCCGGCATGGGCAAGCCGGCCCCACAAGGAGCGCGTCTCGTCGGTCGCGAACGCGTCCGCCGAGGCGGGCGCAGGCGCGCCGCCGGCGGTGAAGACGCGGCCGTAGACTCTCGAGCCTTCCGTCCAGCTCGCAACGAGGTCGCCATTGGCGAGGGCGGTGAGGCCCGATGTGCGAAACGCCGTGCCTGACGTGATCGCGTTCACGACGAACTCGTCGCCGACCGGGCCTCCGGCCGCGTCGAACATCTGCGCGACCACCGTTCGCTTGCCGGCAGCACTGGAGGTGCCGTGATCTTCCCATGAGACGGTGAAGCCGCCGTCCGCCAGCGCTGTTGCGACGACGTAAAGCTGGTCGCCCGCCACGTTGGTCTCGACTCGGAATTCGGCGCCGATCCGCGCGCCGAACGCGTCGAACATCTGCGCCTTGACGCTGAAGTCGCTGCCGCCGTCATTGCTGTGCCAGGCGACGACGAAATTGCCCGATGCCAGAGCCACGACGCTGGACACGGCCTGAACGCCGGCATTGTGAGTCGGGACGAGGATCTCGCCGCCGATGCGGGCGCCCGCGGCATCGAAGATCTGGGCGTGGACGGCCGTCGCGTTGGACGCCTCGGCGCCGCTGTCGCGGTCGGTCCAGGAGACGACGAAGCCGCCGCCCGAGAGGCCGGTCACGCTGGCGCCGAACTGGTCGCCGGCGGTCGTGCCGTTGACGAGAAGTTCCCCGCCGACCTTGTTGCCGGCATCGTCAAAACGCTGCGCACGGATCGCTCGCAGGTTCGCATCGGCGCTCGCGGCGCTGGCGTCGGCCCAGGCGACGACAAAGCCGCCGCCCGCCAGCCGGTCAATGTCGGGCGCGTTCTGCGTCGCGGCGGTGGTGCTGTTCACCACAAATTCGGCGCCGATCCTGGCGCCGCCTGCGTCGAAAATTTGCGCCTTGATGCCGCCGCCGGCGTCGTCGCCGACGCTGTCCGACCAAGTGACCACGAAGCCGGTCCCGAGCGCCGCGACCCGCGGTTCGATCTGGCTGCCCGCCGGTGCCGCGTTGACCGCGATCTCGGCGCCCTGCTTGTTGCCGGCTGCATCGAACAGCTGCGCGCGCGCTCCGAAGAGGTTGCCGTCCTGGCCCGACCAGACGGCGACGAAGCCCCCGCCGGCGAGCGCCGTCTGGCTGGAGCCGGCCTGCGTTCCCGTGGCGGCCGACAGGCCGAACTGCGCGCCGGCGCTGTAGCGCGCCTCCGCGCCCGCGGTGTCCGTGACCTGGAGGTCGACGATCCGGTCGACGCTGTTGCCGAGTTCGTCCGTCACCCGCACGGTGAGGGTGAGGTTGGGCCGGGTCTCGTGATCGAGCTTGGTCGAGTCGACGACGTACAGGCGGTTCCCGTCGAGCTGGAAAGCGCCGCCGCTGCTGTCGGCGACGATCGCATAGCTGTACGTCGAACCGACCGCCGCCCCTTCGGCGATCGCGAGCGTGGCGAAGGCGACGTTGGCGATGCTGGTTTCGCTGAGGGCGGTCTTGGAAAGCGAAAGGACGAGATTGGCGTCGCTCGTGGGGGTGAACAGCTGCACCGTCGGGGCGCCGGCATCGTAGCCGACCACGAAGGCGCCGTCGGACAGGACCGACACCGACCCGGCGAGCGGCAGCGCACCCGAGGCGACGAGGAATTCGGCCCCGCACTTCGCGCCGCTCGCGTCGAATAGCTGGGCGCGAAGCTCGCCGCTTGCCGCGCCCGTTGCCGCGCTCGTCCAGGCGACGACGAAGCCGCCGTCTGCCAACATGCGCACGCTTGCGCGGCCCTGCTCGCCGGCGGCCGTGCTGTTGACGGGGAAGGGGAAGCCGAGCGCGCGCCCGTCGGCATCGTAGCGCGCGGCGAAGACGCCGGACCCGCTCGGATCGCCTGCGGCGCGGGTCCAGACGAGGAGAAAGCCGCCGCCCGCCAGCGGTGCGATGGCCGCGTCGCTTTCGATTCCCTGCTGGGGATCGAGCGCGAAGGACGCGCCCGCGGCGGCACCTTCGGCCGTGAGCAGCTGGCCCTTCAGGATGGTGCCGGTGGCCGACGCCGCTTCAAAGGTGACGAGCAGGCGCCCGCCGGACAGGCTTGCCACGTCGGTGAGTGCCGGCGCGCCGGCCGCGTCGGCGGCGGCGACAGTGCGTTCCGCGCCGGACTTGCTGCCGTCCGCCGCGAACAGCTGGACCCGCACGGCCGCGGCGGCCGCATCGTCCCAAGCGACGGCATAGCCGCCGTCATCGAGCGCGGCGAGGCGCGAATGCTGCTGGTCGCCTGCTGCGTCTGCAGCGACCTGCTGCTCCGCGCCGACCTTTGCGCCAGCGGCATCGAATGCCTGAACCAGCACGTCCCGGTCGGCCGATCCGGCAGCCGTCCAGGCGACGGCGAAACCGCCGCCGGAAAGGCCGACCACGCTCGGCTCCGACGCCGCCGCGCCCGCCGCAACGGCGAACGCGGCCCCGGCGGGCAAGCCGTCCGAATCGAACAATCGAGCCTGGACGCTGCTTCCCACGACCCAGACGAGAACGAAACCGCCGCCCGACAGGGCCGCCGTCCCCGCGCCGTCGCCTGCGGCGTCCGTGCCCGCCGGCACGCCCAAGCGGGCGTAGCGGGGCGCCACCGCACCCGCCTGCAGCGTATCGGCATTCGCGCCGGACAGGCGCGCAGGCGCCGGCATTTCGTTCATCATGTCGCTTGATCCCACCGGCGCGGCCGAATCCCGGCGCGCTCCCTAAGGGCAGCTGCGTGTCACAAATTCAACCGAAAAACAACGGCTTACATTGCGGTATCCGGCGGCCGCACCTGCGCAGGAGAGGCTCAGGCGTAACGGACGATCAGCAAGGCGGCGACGATGAGGGCGATGACCGCGGCGATGAACCGGAAGTCGATCGCGGCGAGGCGGCGGCGCATGTGCACCTTGGTTGTATAGGACATGCGGGGCGCGGCGGGGCGCCTCTTCTTGTCGCGACGATCAGGCATGGCGCTTTCATTGCGCCGGCGGGGCGCGAGGTCAAGCCCGGGCGCGCCGCCGCCTTTCCGGATCCGGTGCGCGGCAATTACCTCCGCCAACAACAGTCACGAAAAGGCGAACTAACTGATTTACGCAGGATTAACGGAAATAGGCCCGACATTTTCACTTCACATACGGCGCGAAGCTGGTCTAACGGGCGCGGCTGAGTTAAAAGATGGCAGCGCAAGAGGAGCCATTTGTAATGGAAAACGAAAAGCTGGTCGAACTGACCGCCGACATCGTGTCTGCCCATGTTCAAAACAATACGGTTTCTGTGGGCGACATGCCGACCCTCGTTCAGCGCATCTACGAAGCGCTGGCCGGTCTCACCTCGGGCGCGCAGGAAGCGGCGCCGCAGGAAAAAACGCCTGTCGTGTCGGTCCGCGCTTCGATCAAGCCGGATTTCCTCGTCTGCATGGAATGCGGCGGGAAGCACAAGATGCTGAAGCGGCACCTCATGAACGCGCACAACATGTCGCCGGACCAGTATCGCACCGATTACGGGCTGCCGCGCGATTATCCGATGGTGGCGCCCAATTATTCCGAGCAGCGGCGCACGCTCGCCCATTCGATCGGCCTCGGCCGCCGCCGCACGCCGGCTGCGGACGCTGAGGGCGGCGGCGATGATGGCGACGCAGGTGCCGGCGGGGAAAGCGGTGGCGACTCGGGCGGAGGCCGGGGACGCGGGCGCAAGGCCGCCAGCGGCGCAAGCGCCGGCACCGGCAATGGCCGGCGGAAGCGCAAGACGGGCGAGTAAACAGGCAGGCGGGCTTCGATCCGCCCGCACATGGCGCTGCGGCTGCCTGGCGAAGGCGGTCGCAAGGCTCCGGCGCGGCGTGGCTCAACCTCGTTCCCGATGTTGACGCGAACGGCGCGATAATGGCAGTGAGCGCTTCGGAGCCGGCGCGCGCCGCGACTCCGGCGGGTATAGCTCAATGGTAGAGCACTAGCCTTCCAAGCTTGTGATGCGGGTTCGATCCCCGCTACCCGCTCCATTTCCGCATGTTCACTCAGGCCCAGCCCTTCGCAGCAGCAGCCGTCGCGGCACGGCAGGCGTCGGTTGGCGCGCGTGGAGGTCCTCGCGCGCATGTGAACGGCAATCGTCACTGGCGGCGCGCACAATAGGTTGTTAACAGCCATCCGCTGAGCGGGGCGCTCCATGTGCGACGGCGGCGGGGACGCTCGGCCAGACTGGTGGATGCATGTAGTCGCGAACGTGCCGTTCTAACACGGCACGGACGCCGCATCGCCTGTGTGACGCGCTGACTGTCTTGCCCGCGCTTGAGGGGTGGATGCGGATGGGGGTGATGGAGCGAGTTCGAACTTTGGCACGGCACGCGGACTGGCCGTTCGCCGCGGCCATCCTGCTGCTCGTCGGCATCCTGGTCCTGAGCGGCATCTACGTGGCGCAGGCCTCGCGTACGCCCGTGACCGCCAAGCAGGAGATCACGATCGAGCGGGACTGGCTGAGGAAGCAGCAGTACCGTGAAAACGTCGCGAAGCAGGCGGCAGCCGAGGCGAACAAATGGCCTGCGACACCGCCGGCTGCCGACGCGAATGACTGAGCCGGGTCGAGGCGCTCCGGTCGAGCGTTTCAGCGAGGGGGTGGGGTGTTGAACAGCGAACATGCGGGCTCTGCCGGCCCCGGGACGAACGCCGGCGTCGGCGCTGACGTTGCCGCCCCGACGCGCCTGTCTCTCGCCGCCGCCATTCGCCGCCGCCTTGCGATCGAGCCCGAGCGGGTGATCGCCCGCTACCTTGCCCGGGGCGAGGAGGAAACGGCTGCTTTGAGCGGCGGGGAGATCGAGGACAGCGCACGCCGCGTCGCCGGAGGCCTGATATCGGCGGGCCTGCCGGGGCAGCGCGTGCTGCTCGTCATGGAGACGGGTCCCGATTTTCTTTATGCGATCACCGGCTGCCTGTATGCGGGCGTGGTCGCAATTCCCGCGTCCGAGCCGCGCGCCGGCGCCTCGCTCGACAGGCTGGAGGAGATTGCCGCCAATTCTGGTGCGGCCGCCGTCCTGGTGTCGACGCGCGTTGCGGACGCGCTCGCGCGCCGGGTGAGGCCAAACAGCCCGCTCGCCGGCCTCCCTCTCCTCGATGTGGCCTCGCTCGCCGCAACCTCGGCGGCGGCGACGTGCCCCGGCCTCGATGCGGATCCCGAGGCGCCCGTCATCGTCCAGTATACCTCCGGATCGACCGGCGCGCCGCGCGGCGTGGTGCTCGACAGCGCCTGCATCCTCGCCAATATCGCCATGTCCTCGCGCGGCATGGACGTCGGCCAGCGCGGCGAGGCCGAGCGGCTGGTGAACTGGATGCCGCATTACCACGACATGGGGCTGGTCGGGAAAATTCTGACGCCCCTCGTCAACGGACTGGAGGTCATCCACATGTCGCCGCTCGCCTTCGCGCAGCGGCCCGCGCGCTGGCTGCAGGCGATCAGCCGCTACCGCGCGACGACCAGCGGCGCGCCCGCCTTCGCGCTCGACCTTTGCACATCGCGAGTCCCGGACGATGTCGTCGACACGCTCGACCTTTCATCCTGGCGCACCGCATTTTGCGGCGCCGAGCCGGTCTTCGCCGCCACCCTGTCCGAGTTCCGGCGCCGGTTCGCCCGCGCCGGGCTGCAGCCCGAGGCCGTCTTCACCTGCTACGGTCTGGCCGAGACCACGCTCTACGCCGCCGGCGCACACGGAGCGGAATCGCCGGACGAGGAGGCGCCGCCCGGCGCGCGCGCGCCGTGCCACCTCGATCAGGCGAGCCGCGCCGCGATCCGGATCGTCGACGAACAGGGCCGCGTGCTGCCGGACGGCGCGGAAGGCGAGATCTGGATCGCCGGCCCGTCCCTCGCGGCCGGATACTTCGGCGATCCGGGAGCCAGCCGTCGTACCTTCGGGGCGCGGACCGTGCCGGACGACGGCCGCGACTATTTGCGCAGCGGCGACCTCGGGCGCGTCCAGGGCGACGCGCTGACGATCACCGGGCGGATCAAGGACGTGCTGATCAGCGCTGGCCTGAACGTCTCCGCGAGCGACGTCGAACGGTTCGCGACCCGCAGCCAGACGCAGCTCAACCCGGACGGCGCCGCCGCCTTTCAATTGCCCGAGGAAGAAGGGGGAGCGCTTGTTCTCGTCATGGAGCGGCAGCGCGGCGGTTCGGCGCAGTTGGACGAAGCCGAAGCGGTTCGCGCGATCCGCGCCGCCGTCTTCGCGGCGCTGGGCATCAGCCTCGACACGATCCGGATCGTCAGACCCGGAACGCTGCCGCGCACCACCAGCGGCAAGATCCGCCGCGCCGTAGCGCGCGCCGCCTGGATTGCCGGCGACACGCCTCTGGCGGAAGCGTCGTGAACGCCCGTCCGTACGCAATGGACGCGTCGTCGGAGGGAATGGACGTCGAAGCGTGCATGGCGCTGCTCCACGACCGCAACTATCAGGTTGCCGAGCTCGAACTCTATTATGCCGAGCTGGAAGCGAAGAGCGGCCTTGCGCTTCCGAACGTCCGCGAGCTGCTCAATCGAGTCCTTTTCGTCAATCGCGGCGAGCGCCACATCGCGCTGCGCCGCGCCGCGCTCGCATTTTTCAGGACGCCGATCGTCGCCGCGTGGCGGCCGGTGATCGCCGCGCTTGCGGAACAAGCGGTTGAGCGGCTCGAAGGCCGATCCGAAGCCGATCTCGTGGCGGATTTCGCGCGGCCGCTCGCGGCCGAGATCGTCTGCCGGATCATGGGCCTGCCGACGGCGCGCTGGGACGATTACGAGCGGTGGACGGGGGAGGCCCTGTGGGTGATGGAGCCGTTCCTGCCGCTGCGGCGGCTGCCGCCGGTCGAAGCGGCGCTCGAGCAGTTCGCTAGCGAAGTGCGCGCCGCGCTCGCCGGACCGGCGATACAGGAGGGCGACGGGCGCCGGAGCTTCCTGCACTTCCCGATCGACGGCCTGGAAGGGGAAGAAAGGGTCTGGCTGGCGATCAGCCTCTATGGCGCGAGCAACGTCACCCGCCATACGCTCGCCAATACCATCCTCCACCTTTCCAGGGTCGCGCCGCCCTTCCGCGCAATTCTCGCCGATCCGGCCGCGCGGACCGAAGCGGTCGAGCGCCTGATCGCAGCGGGCGCGTCCTTCGTGACGGTGACTCGCTACCGTGCGGAAGAAGGAGGGATCGAGCGCCGTATCGAAGTGCCCGTCGCCGCCGCAAGCCGCGCTGCGCTGGGCGGCCGCTGCCCCGTTGCCGAAGCGCAAAATGGGCCACCGGTCGAGCATGTCGCGTTCGGCGCCGGGGTCCATCGCTGCGTCGGCGCCTTTCTGGCGCGGATCGTGATCGCCGAAGCGCTGACCGCGCTCGTCCGGCGCTATCCCGCCTTTTCCATCGCCCGCCAGCCGAGCGGCTTCATCCGCTCCGCGCTGGTGACGAGCCCGCTCGACCTTCCCTGTACCCTCGACTAACGGAAAATATGATGACCCAGGCCGCTTCCCGCGACGAAATCGTGGCGTTCGTTTCCAGCCGCATCCTCGAACATGTCGCCGGGGACGTCGTCGCGATCGACCCCGATACGGACCTGGTCGAGCTCGGGGTCAAGTCGATCGACGCGGTGCTGATCAGCGGTGACGTCGAGGACCGGTTCGGAATCGAGGTCGATCCCGTCCTCCTCTTCGAGTGCCGCACCGTCAACCGGGTCGCCGACAGCGTGGCGGAGAGCCTCGCCCGCCGATGAGCGTCTATTATATCGGCTTCAGCGTCACCGGCCACGATCCCGCCTTCGCCATCGTCGACGGGGAAGGCCGGCTGCTGTTCGCCGAAGCGACAGAGCGCTACGTTCAGGACAAGCGCGCCTGGGGGATCCCGCCGGACCATTTCGACCATCTCGCCGGCGCGCTGCGCCGTCACTGCGCCGATGCGACGCGGCTGGTCGCCGCCGCGACTTGGGCGAAGCCGCGCCCGGCGAGCGATGCGCCGGGAGACGGCGGCGCCGAGCGAAGCTTTGGCATCGTCGACCGGATCCAGGCCCATTGGATGCGCGAGCAGCAGCGCCGCGCATTCGAATTTTACGGCCTCAACCTCCCGCTGATCGCGCCCGGCGTGCCGATCGAGCGCCGGGCCTATGACCATCATCTCTGCCACGCCGCTTATGCGGCCGCCTCGTCGCCCTACGAGGATGCGCAATGCCTGATCGTGGACGGGGAGGGTGAGGTCGGCTCCGTCAGCCTGTTCGCGATGTGCGGCCGGAGGCTCGAGCGGCGCTGGCGCAGCTTCGGGCCCGGCAGCCTCGGCTTCTTCTACGGCTTCGTAACCCAGGCCTGCGGCTTCGACTGGCGGCTCGGCGAGGAATGGAAGACGATGGGCCTCGCAGCCTTCGGGACGCCCCAACCGGATGCGGTCGCCCTGCTGGAGAGGCTGGTCGGGCTCGAGCGGGGCCGCCCGCGCGCCGCTCCGATCGAGACCTGGGACGAAGTCGCGGCCGCACTGGCGCCCTGGCGGCGCGAACCTGGAGAGGACGTGCTGCGCGGCGCGGATCTCTCCGCAAGCGGCCAGGCCGCCTATGCGGCGCTCGCCGACGGCATCCTTGAGGCCGCCGAACTGGTGCCTGAAGGCAATCTCGTGCTCGGCGGCGGCTGTGCGCTCAATTCCTCCTACAATGGCGCAATCCGCCGCCGGTTCGGGCTCGGGGGCGTCCACATTCCCTCCGCACCGGCCGACGACGGCAATGCCGCCGGAGCCGCCCTGCTCGCCTGGCAGGAGGATCGCGGCGGTCCGCCGCTGCCGCGTGGCTGGGACAATCCCTATCTCGGCACCGCGCCGGACCTGAAGGCACTGGAGCGGATCGTCGCGCGCGGCGGCTTCCGCCGCGTGACCGAGATTGCGGACGGAGACACGGGTACGATCGCGGAGCGGCTTGCCGGCGGCGCGATCCTTGGCGTGATGCGCGGGCGCGCCGAATTCGGCCCCCGGGCGCTTGGCAACCGTTCCATCCTCGCCGACCCGCGATCCCCCGAGATGAAGGACCGGCTCAACCGCGACGTGAAGGGCCGCGAGCCTTATCGCCCGTTCGCGCCCGTCGTCCTCGAGGATCAGGCCGAACACTGGTTCGAATGCGCCGATCCCTCGCCCTACATGTCCTTCACCCGGCGCTGGCGTGCCGAGAAGCGGGCGCAGGTCCCCGCCGTCGTCCATGCGGACGGCACCGGCAGGCTGCAGACCGTGAATGCCGAAGCGGCGCCCTGGCTCGCCTCCCTCACCGCCGAACTCGGCGCCGTCACCGGCGTGCCGATCGTGCTGAACACCAGCCTCAACGTGATGGGCAAGCCGATCGCGCACTCCGTCGAGGATGCGGTAACGATCCTGGCGACGACCGGCCTGGACGCGCTCCTGATCGAGAACGTGCTGATCGAAAAGGCGGCGGCATGACGTCGCGCCCGATCCGCGCCGTGGGCTGAAGCCAAGCATGGCCTATCACGCCGCCGGCTATTTCCTCGGCTTCCTCCCGGCCGTCCTGCTCCTCTACCTGGTGGTGCGCCGGGCCGCGGATGGCGCCGCGACATGGTTCCTCCTCCTCGCCTCGGTCGCCTATTATGCGCTCGCCGATGTGGGCCATCTCGGCCTCATCGCCGCCGCCACCACCTTCACCTATCTGATCGGCCGCAAGATACACGCCGCGCCGCGCGGGCCGCTGCGCTCCCTCCTGTTCGCCGGGGGGCTGTTCGGCAACATCGCGCTTCTCGCCGTCTGGAAGCTGCGCTTCTTCGGGCTAGGGACGGGCTTTCTCACGACCGAGACCGTGCTGCTGACCCAGGGCCTGCTTCCGCTCGGCCTTTCCTACCTGACGCTGCAGCAGATCGCGTTCCTGTTCGCGATGGAGAAGCGCGCGGCCAAGCCTTTGCCGTTCGCGAGCTACGCGCTCTACGTCTCCTTCTTCCCGCACATCATGCTCGGCCCGATCCTCCGCTACGAGGATGCCGAGGAGCAATATGCGACCCTCGACCGGCGCCGTGTCGGCATCGCCATCATCGCCGCGGGTCTGTCGCTGTTCACCGTCGGCCTCGCCAAGAAGCTGCTCGTCGGCGACCGGCTCGCGGTCATCGCCGATCCGCTGTTCAACGCCGCCGCGCATGGCGCGACGCTCAGCGCGGCGGAGGCCTGGCTCGCCGCCTGGGCCTACACGCTCCAGCTTTATTTCGACTTTTCGGGCTATTCGGACATGGCGATCGGCGGCGCCATGCTCTTCGGGCTCAGGATGCCGATCAACTTCTTTTCGCCCTTCAAGGCGCGCACGGCGACGGACGTGTTCGACCGTTGGCACATGTCGCTCGTCGCCTTCGTGCGCGCCTATGTGTTCAGCCCCATTTTCCGGGCGGTTCGCAAGCGGGCGCCCGGCACGGCCGCGACGCGCGCGACGCTCGCCTGGGCCGCGGCGACGATCCTCAGCATGACTCTCGTCGGCTGGTGGCACGGCTCCAAGGCGACGCTGGTTCTTTCCGGTTTCCTGATCGGCGTCGTCGCGGTCGCGTTTCCGCTCCTCGCCGCGCGGTTCCGGCGGGGCGCAGCGGCCGGATCGCCGGGGCGCGCCGGCGGGATCGTCGCCCGCGCGGTCCTTCTTCTCGGCTTCATGGTGTTCGGCATCTTCTTCCGCGCCGACAGCCTCGCCGCGGTCGGCAGCATGCTCGCTTCCATGGCCATGCCGTTCTCGGGGCCGGCGCTGACGGAGGCGGGGGCGAGCGCGCTCGCCTCCGGGCTCGAATGCCTGATCCTGCTCGCCGCAACGGCGATCGTCTTCGCGGCACCGAACACGTGCGAGTTGTTCGGCCTGTGGGATCATCCGGGCGCGCCGGCGCGGCCCCCGGCAGTGGCGGGCGGCCGCGCCTTCGTTTGGCAGCCGAGCCTGCCCTGGGCGGCCGGCCTCGGAGTCGCTGCCGCGGCGGCTTTGGTCTTCAGCTTTGCGGGCCGCGAAACGGCGAGCATCTATGCCGCCTTCTGAGCCGCGCTTCGGACGCTACCTCCTGGCCCTTGCCGCGGTTGCGGCGGCGGCCACCGGCTCCGTCGCGATGCTCAACGCGGCGATGGACCCCTACGGGCTTGCCCGCGAGCGCTGGTACCGCCTGCGCCCGGCCGCCTTCGCGCCGCTGACCGACGAAACGCCCGACGGAGGCCTGACCGACCGCATCCACGCCGTGGCGCGCAGCACGGCGCCGATCCTCCTCCTCGGAACGTCGCGCACCATGGCCGGCTTCGCGACCGACGAGGCGCACATGTTCAATGCCGGCAAACAGGCCGCGTCGCTGCACGAGATCGAGCGGATCATGGCAGCGGCCGCGTCGCGTCCGGTGCCGCCGCGCGTCTATCTGCTGGAAGCGCCGCCGCTCCGGCCGGACGATCCGGCGGCCGAGCGTTTCGGCGGCGCGGACAGGCCGCCGGCCGTCGATCTTTATCTTTCGCCGCTCACCACCCGGATGTCGGCGCGTCTCGCCCTCAACGCCTGGCGCGGCATCGGGACGACCGGCCGCTCGGATTTCCAGCGGCCGGCGGGCGGCGGCGGCATTCCCGCCGGAGCCGATAGGGCGATGCGGGGCGACGCCGCCGCTCAGGGCGCGGTCGGGCGGTCGGCCGCGTTCCAGGCGAGCTTCGCGCGCCTCGCCGCGCTCTGCGCCCGTTCGCGCGCCACGCTGGTCGTCCACGAAGCGCCGCTCAGCCCGCGGGCTCCGGCCGATCTCGCCGACGCGGCCCGCGAACGCGCCGCTTTGGTCGGCGCCGCGGTGCGGCGTGCAAGCGAGGGCAGTGCGTGCCGCCTCGTTTATCTTGATGTGAGCGAAGCGCGAACGCTCGGCGGATCAGCCGGCGACCCGGCCCATTGGTGGGACCATCTTCATTTCGATCCCGTAGTCGGCGCCGCCATACTGGAGCGGGCACAGCGGCGGCTGGCGCGGCCCTGAAGGGAAGGGACGCGCGGCCTTCAGGCCGGCTTCTGCTTGGTCAGCCAGCGGCCGAGCTCGTGGAAGGGGATGACCTGGTTGAAGCTGATGCCGACGACATTGTCCTTGCGCCAGCGCACCACGCCGGTGATCGGGCGGAAATTCTCCAGCGTGACGACGGTTTCGCCGCCGATCTCGATGGGCTGGTCGGCCTCGACCTTGACTCCGCCCTGGCTGATGTCGCGGGTGGAGACCCAATAAGTGCGGGCGCCGGCGCGCAGGGTCGCCATGCGGTCCACGGGCACGCGCGGCATGCGCGGGCGCCAGCCATTGTCGAGCATCGCGGCGCTGGACAGGACTTCGGCGACGTCGATCTTCTCGTCGAAGGCGAGGCCGATGGTCGAATCGCGCACCCAGGTGACGGTGCCCGGTATCTGGTGATTTGTCTTGAGTTCGACGGCAATGCGCTCGCCCTTGGCAATCGGCGTGTAGACGATCGCCATCAGGCCGCCGGCCGAAATGTTGCGCACGAGGCAGAGCTCGCGCCGCTCGCCGACCACGACCGCGCCGACGCGCAAGATGGTCAGGTGGCGGATGTCGCGGCGCCGGTCGCGGGCATGCGCGGCTTCGGCGGCGGCGTCGCGGCCGCTTTGCGTCTCCACTCTTTCCACACTCTCGCGTGGCTGCATGTCACCCCCCAGGTGTCCGGTCTGAGCCTGCACAATGCCCGCAAGGGTTTAAGAAGCCCTTATAGGGGCCATGCGGTGATTGCTGCGCGCCGGCGCAGGGCCGTGCGCCGGGCATGGTGGCGGCATTCACCGCTTCCTTACCAATATCGCTTAACCCTCCCGCCGCATGAACGCTGAAACCAGGATCGCGCCCGATCTCCGCGCCGCCGACCCACGCCCGCGCTCGGCGGTGAGCGCCGGCGTCGGTTTTGCCGGCCTCCTGGGCCTGCTCGCCTGGGCCGCCATCGGCCGCGCCTTCGGCATGGCGGGGCCGCTCGCCGCCCTTTGCGGCCTTCTCGCCTGCGGCGTGCCGATGCTCTTGTGGTCGATCCTGGTCGACAAGGTGCACAGGAACCGGACGACGGGCCTCGACTGGTCCAGTCCGCCGCGCACGGTGCGAGACGTGTCCGACATCAGCCTCGTCAAGATCGTGGGGCTGTGGGCGATCTGGGGCGTGATCGGATCGCTTTACTGCATCGCGCGCTGGTATTGGGACGGCGCTTATCTGTTCGCCATGTACGTGCTCGGCGCCGCCGCCATTCCGATGGTGGTGCTGTCCGTGCCCTACGTCCTGTGGCTCGACCGGCGCCTGGTCGAGCCGCGCGACGGCGCCTGGCATTTTGGGCAGCTCCTGATCGGCCGCGCCGACAGCGTCGACCGTGAGACGCTTTACGAATTCTTCCGGGCCTGGGCGGTGAAGGGCTTCTTCCTAGCCTTCATGATCTCGATCGTGCCCGGCAATTGGGCGAACGTGATGATCGCGGAAACCCAGTGGATTTTGGGGCATCCGGCCAACTTGGCGCTGTGGCTGATCCGGGTCATGTTCATGCTCGACGTGACCTTCGCCTGCGTGGGTTACATCCTGACGCTGAAGCCGCTCGACGCCCACATCCGCTCCGCCAACCCTTATGCGGCGGGATGGATCGCGGCTTTGATCTGCTACCCGCCCTTCGTGTTGATGAATCCGGGCGGGCCGCTCGATTACTGGCAGGGCACCGCCGGCGACGAGGGCTGGATCCACTGGTTCATCGATTATCCGGTGGTGATGGTGGCGATCGGCGCCTGGCTAGTGGCGCTGACCGCCCTTTACGCCTGGGCGACGATCGCCTTCGGCTATCGCTTCTCGAACCTGACGCACCGCGGCATCCTGACCCACGGACCCTATGCCTGGACCAAGCATCCCGCTTACGTGTCGAAGAACCTCTTCTGGTGGTTCGCCATCTGGCCCTTCCTCGCGGTGAGCGGCAACCCGGTGGACATGATCCGCAACACGGTGATCCTGGGCCTCGTCAGCGCCGTTTATTACTGGCGCGCCAAGACGGAGGAGCGCCACCTGATGGCGGACCCCGCTTACCGCGAATACGCGGAATGGATGGACCGCAATGGGCCATTGCCGCGGCTCGTGAACCGGCTGAAGCCGAAATGGTTCGGCGGTGCGCCTGCGGCTGTGCCGGCGGAGTAGGGTTCTCCCCATGCGGAGCATGGGGAGGGGGACCATGCGCAGCATGGTGGAGGGGTGGAAAACGAGGCCTCGCCAGTTACCCCTCCACCACCCTTCGGGTGGTTCCCCTCCCCATCTTCGATGGGGAGGATTTTGCACCTACAGCCGCAGCGGCGTCCATTCCTCGCCGGCGGGCATCGGGGCGAAGATGCGGTCCAGCATCCGGGTGGTGACCGCCTCGGGGCTCGACGGGTCCCAGGCGGGCTGATTGTCCTTGTCGACGAGGAGGGCGCGAACGCCTTCGACGAAGTCCGGGCGCTGCACGACCCGGGTCGCGACCGCATATTCCTGGCGCATCTCCTCCGCGAAATCGATCATCAACGCGCCGTCGTAGAGCATGCGGAGCGAGACCTTGCAGGCCTGCGGGCTCTTGCAGGCGAGGCTTTCGAGCTGCGCCTGCGCCCATTCGGACGGCTCGTCCCGAAGCGCGGCGAGCACCTCTTCGTAATCGTTGGATGCGAACAGCCGGTCGATGTCGGCGAGCCTCTCCTCGATCCTGGCGGGTGGGGGAGGGGTGGCATGTTCGGCGAGCAGCGCCTCGATCCGGTCGGGCTCTGCGGCGATGCGGGCCTTCAAGTCGTCGAGGGACAGGCTTTCGACATAATGGGTGGCGAGGCCGAGGCGCAGACACTCGGCGCCGTCCAGCCGCGCGCCGGTCAGTGCCAGAAAATAGCCGACCCGCCCGGGGAGGCGGGAGAGGTACCAGCCGCCGCCGACGTCCGGAAAAAGGCCGATCGCCGTTTCCGGCATCGCGAAGCGGGTATTCTCGGTCGCGATCCGGAAGCGGCAGGGCTGCGAGATGCCGACGCCGCCGCCCATGGTGATGCCGTCCATGAAGGCGACCGTGGGCTTGGCGTAGGTGAAGAGAAGGTGGTTGAGCCGATATTCCTCGTGAAAGAAGGCGCGCGCTTCCGCGCCGTCCGAAGCGCCGCTCTTCGCGAGCATGACGACGTCGCCGCCCGCGCAGAAGCCGCGCCCTTCGGCATGGTCGAGCATCATCGCATCGACGGCGCTGTCGCGGCGCCATTCGAGCAGGGCTTCGATCATGGCGGTGCACATGTCACGGGTGAGCGCGTGGATCGCCTTGGGCCGGTTCAGGCGGATGCGGCCGACGCGGCTTTCGACGGTGGTGAGGATGTCGGTGGTCACAGGCACGCCAACCTCGTTCGTCCCGAGCGAAGCCGAGGGGCGCTGCTCGGAGTCATCACACGCGCCCGTCGACTACGCTCGGGACGAACGGGACCTGTGCACACCACCACATACGTTGCGGGATCGACACTCACTGCCGCAGCATGTCGCGGGCGATGACGTGGCGCATGATCTGGTTGGTGCCCTCGAGGATCGAATGGACGCGCAGATCCCGCCAGAAGCGCTCGATCGGATAATCCTGTAGGTAGCCGTAGCCGCCGTGGAGCTGGAGGGCGCGGTCGACGACCGAAGAGCCGGTGTCGGTGGCGAGGCGCTTGGCCATGGCCGCGAAACGCGTCTTGTCGGGCGCGTTGTCCGTCACCTTCGCCGCGGCCGTGTAGAGCAGCATGCGCGCGGCCTGAAGCTCCGTTTCCATGTCGGCGAGGGTGAATTGCGTTGCCTGGAAATCGGAAACGGCCTGGCCGAACTGCTTGCGCTCCTTGGTATAGGAGATCGCCTCGTCGAGGCAGCGCTGGGCGCCGCCAAGCGAACAGGCGCCGATGTTGAGCCGGCCGCCGTCCAGGCCCATCATCGCGATCCGGAAGCCTTCGCCCTCGGCGCCGACCAGGTTCTCGGCGGGGACGCGGACCTCGTCGAAATTGACCTGGGCCGTCGGCTGCGAATGCCAGCCGAGCTTCTTCTCCTGCGCGCCGAAGCTGACGCCAGGCATGTCCTTTTCGATGACCAGGGCGCTGATCCCCTTGGGACCTTCCTGGCCCGTGCGGACCATGGTCACGTAGATCTCGTTCTCGCCGCCGCCCGAGATGAAGGCCTTGGAGCCGGAAACGACGTAAGTGTCGCCGTCCTTCACCGCGCGCGTCTTGAGCGCGGCGGCGTCCGAGCCGGAGCCCGGTTCGGTAAGGCAATAGGAGCCCATATGCTCCATGGTCACCATCGCGGGGAGGTACTTCTGCTTCACGGCGGCCGAGCCGAAGCGGTCGATCATCCAGCTCGCCATGTTGTGGATCGAGATAAAGGCGGAGGTAGAGGGGCAGCCATAGGCCATGGCTTCCATGATCAAGGCCGCTTCGAGGCGGCCGAGGCCGATGCCGCCGCTGTCCTCCGAAACGTATATGGCGCCGAAGCCGAGCTCAGCCGCAGCGCGGATCGTGTCCCGGGGAAAGATATGCTTCTCGTCCCACTCGCCCGCGTGGGGCGTGATCGCGTCGGCGGTGAAGCTTTGCGCCATTTCCTGGATCTGGCGCTGCTCGTCGGAAAGGTCGAACTGGCTCATTGCGGCTCTCTTCGGGAAGGTGTCGCGGGTCCCTTAGCGCCAAGCGGCTGGGGTTACAGCCCCGATGTTGCCGCCCTCGCGCGCCTCAGCCTTCGCACCGGCTGTAGGCGAACACCTCGGCGCGCGGGGCGCCGCCCGCGTCGCGCCTGACGAGAAGGCCGTTATCGAGCAGTTCGAACCCTTCGCGGTGCGTGCGCGTCTCCCCTTCGCCTTCATAGACGAAGTCGGCAACGATGCGGCGCGGCCCGTGCTCCACGACTGTGCCCAAACGGGCGCGGGATTCGTGAAAGCGCAGCTCCGTCGCGGCGATGTCGAGAATGGAGTCGGTCGCGCTCCGACCCGCGGCGCAATCGGCGAGGCTCGCGCCCCAGCGGCCGCGGAGCGCAGGCGGCATTTCGCTCCGGGGCGTCTGGGCGATCTCGTTCGCCGGTTCGGCAGCCGGCGGCTCCGCTGCGCAGGCGGCGAGGAGAAGGGCGATCGAGAAACCGGGTCGCCGCTTCATTCCGGCGCCTCGTGCAGCACGCGCGCCGCGAAGAGGCGATTGGCGAGCGCGATATTGTTGCGCTCGTACCAGCGGGGGGCGGGGAGACCCTTCTGCCAGGCCAAGGCTTCGATCAGCGTGCCCTGCGCGACCGGCACGTCCGGCATGACGGTGCGGAGCGGATCGGCGAACGCCTCGTCGGCGGTGACGATCTCCCAGCCGCGCGCGCGCAGAGCGGCCACGAGGTCGGCGATCCAGAGGGCGGCGAGGTCCGTCTCGTGGAGGAGGAGGACGTGGGCCGGGGAGCGGTTCATCGTGCGCCTGGCGAGGCCGTCGTAAAACTCCGCGGCTTCGACATGGCTCTCGATGTAGAGGTCGCGAAGGGCTGCGCGGTCGATCGTCTTGCCCGCGCGCACGGCGTCGATGGTGCGCTGCTCCATGTTCCAGTCGGACGCGTCGACGGTGACGTGGCCGTTGCGCAGGCCTCGGGCGGCGAGGCCGGCGCGGATCGCGTCGCGCTTGGCCAGGTCGCGGCGGCCTTCGTTCAGGTAGGGGAAGCGGAACCAGGGGCGGCGACCTTCCCGGCCGCGCAGCCACTCTTCCGCCCGGTCGATGTCGGCGAGATAGGCTTCGGCAGTGACGGCGGTCAGCGCCGGGTGGCTGAAGCTGTGATTGGCGAGGACGTGGCCGGCGCGGACATAATCCGCGATCCGCCGCTCGCCGCCCTGGCCGTGCGGCAAAGCGAGGCTGCCCGGATTGACGAAGAAGGCGGCCTGCCGGACCCGCGCGGCGCGGAGCTGCGCGATGAGGCGCTGTGTGCGCTCGTCCGGGGTGAAGAAGGCGCCGGGCTGACGGGGTATGTCGTCGAAGGTGAGGGCGATGCGTTTGGCTGCCGAGTCGGGCGCAGCGGTGGTGGTGGTACAGGCTGCGGCGATCGGGAGGAGAAGGAGAGCGAGGAGGAGGCGGAGTAGGGTCATGCTGATCTCCAGGCTCGTTCGTCCCGAGCGAAGTCGAGGGGCGCTGGCTCGGAGTCTGTGCAGCGCC
>DASVQT010000146.1:0-19334 GCA_036388975.1 Allosphingosinicella sp.
CAGGCCCTCGCTGACCCGCTGGCGAAGGATCTTGATCCGGGACGGGCGGGCCGTCATCCTCTTCTCGCCGGAGACCGGCCGGACCCACCAGATCCGGGTCCATGCCGCCGACGGGCTCGGGATCCCGATCTCGGGCGACCCGGTCTACGGCAAGACTGGGCCGGCGATGCTGCTCCACGCGGCCTCGCTCACCGTTCCGCGCGAGAAGAAGGAGCCGATCGCCGCCACCGCGCCGCTGCCGCCCTCCTTCATGAAGTTTCGAGATGAAGCCTGAAGACGTCCACCTACCCGAGGACGCGCTGGAGGAGAAGTTCCTCGCTGCAACCGGGCCCGGCGGGCAGAACGTCAACAAGGTCGCGACTGCGGTTCAGCTGCGCTGCGACGTCTTCAAGCTCGGCCTCAGCCCGGCCGTTTACGAGCGGCTGAAGGGTCTGGCGGGGAGCCGGATGACGCTCGACGGCGAAATCCTGCTCACCGCGCGCAGCCACCGCACCCAGGATGCCAATCGCACGGAAGCGCGGCAAAGGCTGGCGGAGCTCATCGCCAAGGCCCACATCAAGCCCGTGCGCAGGATCAAGACCAAGCCGAGCCGCAACGCCAAGGCGAAACGCGTGGACGAAAAGAAGACCCGCGGCACGGTAAAGCAGGCGCGCGGCAAGGTGCGGGTGGAGTAGCGTGCGCGGGTGACGCCGCGCCTGTCATTCCCGCGCACGCGGGACTGACGAGGAGTAGGGAATGTACGACTTCAAGATCGAGACCTCCGACAAGGCGGAGCTTTGGCGGCAGCTCGTGCAGGCCGCCGAGGCGCTCACCGACGGAGAGCCGGACGAGGTCGCCAATATGGCGAACGTGTCGGCGCTGCTGATGGAAAGCCTGCCCGACCTGAACTGGGCGGGCTTCTACCGGAACGTGGAAGGCGAGCTGGTGCTCGGGCCCTTTCAGGGCCGCGCCGCGTGTATCCGGATCCCGTTCGGCAAAGGCGTGTGCGGAACGGCGGCGCAGACGCTGGAGCCGCAGTGCATCAAGGACGTCCATGCCTTTCCGGGCCACATCGCCTGCGATGCCGCCTCCGCGTCGGAACTCGTCGTGCCCGTAGTGGGCAGCGACGGCGTCCTCCTTGCGGTGATCGATCTCGACAGTCCGCGCCGGGCGCGCTTCGATCACGAAGACGTCGCCGGATGTCTCGAATTGGCACGCGTGCTTTCAGGCCGGATTGGACGCGTAGCAAAGCCGGTTTCCGCGAGTTAATGCATCCTCAAGCGGCCCGCGGCGCGCCTCGCCCCGGGCCGGGGCCTCAAAGGGGACTCTGTAATGAGGACGCTCGCTCTTCTCTCTCTCGCCGCCGCCGCGATCGCGGTGCCGACCGCCGCCAACGCCCAGCCGCGCGCCCGCGCCGGCCATAGCTGGGGCCAGCCCGGCCAGCGGGTGGTCGTCCGGCAGGCGCCGGGTGTCGTGGCCGGCGCGGTTCCGCACGGTGTTCGCCGCGACTTGCGCGAATTCCGCCGCTTCAACCGCGGCCAGATCCTGCCGCATTATTGGGCCGGCCCGCAATTCCAGGTCCGCCAGTGGCAGGTCTACGGCTTCCCGCAGCCCATGCCCGGCCATCGCTGGGTGCGCTATTATGACGACGCCCATCTCGTCGACAGCCGCGGCCGCATTCGCGACAGCCGCTACGGTTACGACTGGGACCGCTACGACCATCCCTGGAACCGCGACGAACACGGCATCCCCATCTATGTCGGCGACGGCGACTGGCGTCCGGGCGACCGCGACTATGCCTGGGCCGAGGAGTCCGAGGGCGGCTACGAGGACGGCGGCTGGGACTATAGCGAATATGGCGATGTCGAGGACCGGCATGCCGACGCCCGTCATGGCGGCGGCGAGTGCAGGGACGGCCGCGGCCCGTGCGGCCCGCGTCATCATGGCTCCGGCCCCGCGCATGGCGGCGGCTACGGCTACAGCAGCGGCCAGAGCGGCTACGGCTACAGCACGGGCCAGGCCGGCTACGGCTATGGCGGCGCGGCTTATGGCTATGGCGGCGGCACCGTGACGATCACCGAAACGACGGTGGAGACGGGCGGAAGCGCGTCCTCCTATGTCGTCGAGGAAGTGATCGAGGAAGAAGTGATCGAGACTCGTGCCCGGGCCGTGCGCCGAGCCGCGCCGCGCCGCCCTGCGCCTCCGCCCCGCCGCCCGATCCGCGGCGAGCGCGGGTAACTCTCCGCCCAGCCCTCACTGCGAGGAGCCCTTCGACGCCGCTTGCGGCGTCGCTCAGGATAAACTGCCGCTCCGCGGAAGCGACGAAGCAATCCAGCTTGCTTCCGAGTCGCACTGGATTGCTTCGCCACGCTCGCAATGACAGTGGGGTCGCGGTGATAGCCTTCAACCGCCTCAGGCGACCCTAACTTCGATCCAGCGCCTCGTCGGGCAGGCCGTTCGGCACGACGATCAACGGACAGGGGAGCGACCCGGCGACGGACGCGAAGTGGGTGACCAGCGGACCGGGCCCGCCGTCGGGCGCGGCGCCGAGGACAAGCGCGGCAACCGCTCCGTCCTCCTTCAGATATTGGTCGATAACCTTCACCGCCTCGCCCTCGCGGACCAGGATGGAGGGACGCACGCCCGCTTCCTCGATGATCGCGCCGGAGGCCTGGAGGACCATGGCTTCGGCGCGCAGCCGCGCTTCTTCCTCGATCGCGGCCTGGACGCCCCCCCATTGGACGAACTCCGGCGGTTCGACGAGCGCGAGGATCACGACTCCGAAGCCGTTCCGGGCCGCGCGCCGCGCCGCCCAGCGCAGCGCCACGGCGGCCTCCGCGCTTTCGTCCATGATGACGAGATAGGATCGCATGGTGAGAATGCCCCTTCGCGCGCGATGCTGCTTCACTTGGAGATTGCGCGCAAGGCGCGTTGCGAGAGCGCCGGCGCAAGCCGCCCTTGACCGGGGCGCCCGCTTTGGGGTTGAGGCTTAAGCGAGGATCGACCCGAGGGATTGCACATGCCAATTGAGCTCAAGATGCCCGCGCTTTCTCCCACCATGGAGGAAGGCACCCTCGCCAAATGGTTGGTCAAGGAAGGCGATACGGTCGCGTCCGGAGACATTCTCGCGGAGATCGAGACCGACAAGGCGACCATGGAATTCGAGGCGGTCGACGAAGGCACGATCGCGAAGATCCTGATCGCCGAAGGCACGGACGAGGTGAAGGTGGGCACGGTGATCGCGATCCTGGCCGGCGAGGGCGAGGATGCCGGGGCGGCGGCCTCGTCCCCGACCGCCGCGAACGAGCCTGTCGGCAAGGGCGGCGGCGAGACCGGCGCCGGCCAGAGCGCGAGCGATGCGACGCCGGCGACTCCGACGCCCAGCCCCGAGCTCAAGGGCTATGGCGTCAGCCCGGCGGAAGAAGCGCCGGCCGCTTCCCCTGCGCCCGCGCCCGCGCCAGCCGCCACTCAAGGCGGTGAAAGCGGCAGCCGCGTCAAGGCGAGCCCGCTGGCCCGCCGCCTCGCGGAGCAGCGCGGGGTGGATCTGGCTTCGCTGACCGGCTCCGGGCCGGGCGGCCGGATCGTCAAGGCGGACGTGGACGGCGCCGGCACGGCCAAGCCCGCCACGCCGGCCGCCGCCGCTGCAACTCCTGCCGCGGCGTCCGCACCCGCTCCGGCACCTGCTCCCACAGCCGCCGCAGCTGCCGTGCCGGACATTCCGCACGAAGCGGTCAAGCTTTCCAACATGCGCAAGACCATCGCGCGCCGCCTCACCGAGTCGAAGCAGACGGTCCCGCACATTTATCTCACCGTCGACATCCAGCTCGACGCGCTGCTCAAGCTCCGGGCTGAGCTCAATGCGAGCCTGGAGAGCCGGGGCGTCAAGCTCAGCGTCAACGACATGCTGGTCAAGGCGCTCGCGGTCGCCCTCCTCGAAGTGCCGGCCTGCAACGTCATGTACACCGGCACCGAGCTGGTGACGTTCAAGCGCGCGGACATCTCGGTCGCCGTGTCGACGCCGACCGGCCTCATCACGCCGATCGTCAAGGACGCCGGCTCCAAGTCGCTGTCCGCGATCGGGACCGAGATCAAGGATCTCGCCGGCCGGGCGCGCGAGGGCAAATTGAAGCCGGAGGAATATCAGGGTGGGACGGCGAGTATTTCGAACATGGGCATGTACGGGATCAAGCAGTTCGAAGCGGTGATCAATCCGCCCCAGGGCATGATCATGGCGATCGGCGCCGGCGAGAAGCGGCCCTATGTGGTGAACGACTCGCTGCAGATCGCGACGGTGATGTCGGCGACCGGAAGCTTCGACCACCGCGCCATCGACGGCGCGGACGGCGCGCAGCTCATGCAGGCGTTCAAGCGGCTCGTCGAAAGCCCGCTGGGCATGATCGCCTGACATGCCCCCGCGCCATCTTCGCCCCTCCCCGCCTGCGGGAGCGCGGCTTCACCGGAGCGACTCTTGATGGCTGACACTTACGACCTCATCGTTCTCGGCTCCGGGCCCGGCGGCTATGTCGCGGCGATCCGGGCGAGCCAGCTCGGGCTCAAGACGGCGATCGTCGAGCGCGAGAAGCTGGGCGGCATCTGCCTCAACTGGGGCTGCATCCCCACCAAGGCCCTGCTGCGCACGTCCGAGATCAACCATTATCTGACCCACGCCGCCGCCTACGGCCTCGGCGCCGAAAAGACCTCCTTCGACCTCGCCAAGATCGTGGACCGCTCGCGCAAGGTCGCGGCGCAGCTCAACGGCGGCGTCAAGGGCCTGATGAAGAAGAACAAGGTGACGGTGGTCGAGGGCGAAGGCCGCCTCGCCGGCAAGGGCGTGCTGCAGGTCGGCGACAAGACGCTCCAGGCCAGGCACATCATCGTCGCCACCGGCGCCCGCGCCCGCGACCTCCCCTTCGCACAGGCCGACGGCGAGCGGATCTGGACCTACCGCCACGCCATGGTGCCCAAGGTCATGCCGACCAAATTGCTGGTCATCGGATCGGGCGCGATCGGCGTCGAATTCGCCAGCTTCTATTCGGACATGGGCGCCGAGGTCACCATCGTCGAAATGCTCGACCGCATCCTCCCCGTCGAGGACCCGGACATTTCCGCCTTCGTCCACAAGGCGCTGACCAAGCAGGGCATGAAGATCCACACCAGCTCGGGCGTCGACCAGCTCCAAGCTGGACCCAACGGCGTCCGCGCGACGCTGAAAGGCGGCGCCGTGGAGGAATTCTCGCACGCCATCGTCGCCATCGGCATCGTCCCCAACACGGAGAATATCGGCCTCGAGGCGCTTGGCGTGAAGACCGAGCGCGGCCACATCGTCACCGACGGCTACGGGCGGACGAACGTCGAGGGCGTCTACGCGATCGGCGACGTGACCGGCCCGCCCTGGCTCGCCCACAAGGCCAGCCACGAAGGCGTCGTCTGCGTCGAAGCGCTGGCCGGCTTGAAGGGCGTCCACCCGATGGAGACCGGCAACATCCCGGGCTGCACCTATTCCCGCCCCCAGGTCGCCTCGGTCGGCTATACGGAAGCCAAGGCGAAGGAGCTCGGCCACGAGGTCAAGGTCGGCAAATTCCCCTTCATCGGCAACGGCAAGGCGATCGCGCTCGGCGAAGCGGAAGGCTTCGTAAAGACGGTCTTCGACGCGAAGACGGGCGAGCTGCTCGGCGCCCACATGGTCGGCGCGGAAGTCACCGAGCTCATCCAGGGCTATGCGATCGCCCGCCAGCTCGAGACCACCGAGGAAGATCTCATGCACACGATCTTCCCGCACCCGACGCTGAGCGAGATGATGCACGAGAGCGTGCTGGATGCTTATGGAAGGGCGATCCATTATTGAGAGTGCACGGGGAAGAGATGAAGATAGAAGTCGAAGCTAAACAACTTGAGATTATCAAATACGCACAAGGTCTCGCCTCCAAGGTTGTGGGAGGCCTCGTGGGTGGCGGGACGGCGCTAATCACCGTCAACCCCGTCCTAGGTGCCGTCGTAGGTGCATCACTCGCGCACACGTTAGAAACGATCGGTAAAGACGTTATCGAACGTAATTTATCTGCGCGTCAGCAATTACGAGTCGGCCGGGCAATCGCCATTGCATATGGAAAGCTAAAGGCTTTCGAGCAATCTGGGCGCCTCCTCCGGGATGACGGTTTTTTCTCGACTTCCAGCGGGGGACGCTCATGTGGGGACGAGGTGACTGAAGCTACATTGTTAGCGGCGATGAGTTCAGCGGAAGAGCGGAAGGTGGATTTTATAGCATCGTTGCTTGCCAACGTGGCGACAGATGCCAGCATCAGCTCTCAGACTGCTCATCTCCTTATCAACCAGGCGGAACGCCTCTCATTCAGATCATTCGTCCTTTTAAACATCGCCAGCAAAATAGACCAATTTGAGTTCGGAAACCGTCACGAACAGGCTGCGCCAGGGTCCGGACTGCCAGACGATCTGCAAGGTCTCGAACTCGAAATTTACGAGTTGATCCATTCAGGTTTGCTGGTGCTTTCGGAATCCTCGTCCCCGAGAAGCGTCATTGCAGTCCTAGGACCTGACGACGTCAATCCTGGGCTCATGCGGCTGACGGGCCTCGGACGATTGCTACATGCCAACCTATGCCTACAGGAGATGGAACAGGGCGATGATTACCAGCAAGTGGTGAGTGACCTTGGAAGACTTTCAAGATCCGAGCGCGTTCCACATGCTGTTGATGGAGGCTCCTTTCCCCTAGTAGGCGAGGAGGTAACGTGAGGCGGCGGTAGTGTGGGGCAACCAAGCCCACCCTGCGAGCCGAACGTGGCAGCTTTACGCTACTGCTGCACCTTCGAACCCGTACAGGCCAGGGTTAGCCGCACATTCCTCCCTAACACGCCGCAGCCATGCCTCGTACCAATACCACGTTCCCGCTACGAGCGTTCCGAACGCATGAGCGGGGTTCTTCCCGTCTAGCCGACGCCACAGCTGAGTGTGCTGGTGCATGTTGAAGGCGCGATATCCTTCCGCCCTCATTGCCATGACGACCTCTCCTGGGCGGTACTTTCGTCGCTCCACCTCGCGCAGGAGCACCCGATTTATCTCTTCAGCGGCTTCCGTATCGCCACGTACAAACTCTACGACGTGGTCAGCCGATGACGCCCTGTTTGCCGAGCGGGGTACGAGTGCAACGCGATATGCGTAGCGTGGATCGGCATATTGCTCGGGCGTAAGCTGCGCCTCAAACGCATCCATCACTGTGGAGATATTCTGCGGCAAGTTCGCGCGCCTGAGTTGTGCAGTTTGCTCCGGGTCCAGCGATCGAAACTGGAGTGCGAGCGAAAGCCGACGATCAAGTGCAAAGCGGGACCCAAACCATTCCACGAGTGCATCGTTGAAATTGATACAGCACGCCTGCAGCTTTGCGCTCAGCGCATCGTCGAGCTGCCGATTGGTTGATCGATGTTCAATCTCATGCCTCAGCTCGAGAAGATAGGACAGGTTGTTCCGACCACCGAGCGAGAGAGGGCAACGCGCATGTCTCAGGCAGTGAGATAGCTCCCAGTACTTTTCAGCCCCGCCGGGCGTGCGCTTGACGCGCCTCTCTGCACCCGCTCCCTCGTAATAGCGAACGTCGATGCCCTCGCGTAGAAACCATGCGTGCATCAGGTAGGTCCAGCCGATTACCGCAGTTACGATGAAGAGTTCTGATCGGAACGTTAGCCCCGCGCCGTTGAAACTGTGCACGGCAGCGACCATCGCTTCGCGCGCCTTCACCAGCAATTGGTCTGTGTTCAAGCTCAACCCGCTGTCGGGGTCGACTTCCGGCCATTCTGCAATGAAATCCGCAAGCTCGGATGCTTGTGCGGCAGGAACGTCCGTATGCCTCTCTCCAGTTCGTATCTGAGCCACTTCTCGGTGGTTCACTGAGCGAGTCGGCCATGTGAAATAAGCTAAGATATCCTGATCGGCCTTCCCGCCTGCAGCGAGCATCGCTTTGACAAGGCCGATCTCATAACGAGTCAATTTCCCCATGGCGCGCTCATACAGTGGCAGCCTTGAGGTCGCAAACGCATGAAGCCGCAGGGGCAGTGATTTGGCCGCGAGTTACCTGGGGCTGCCAGTAGCCACTGTCCCGACCATATCATTGCGGCCTGTGCCGAACCGCTCCACGTCATCCGCCAGCACTTCCAGCACCGGCCGCTCGAGGATTTCGAGTTCATCCAGCTCCAACGCCTGCATGACGCGGATCTTCACCAGCAGCTCCGCAAGGTCCGGCGCTGGTGTCAGCGCGAGCGCGGCTGCGACTTGCTGCACCGTGCGGGTGCAGGCTTCGTAGAAGGCTTCCTCGGCGGCGGTGACGGGGCGAAGATGGCGCGGCGGTGGGCGCGGCCTTCGGGGGTTGCGGCGGCGGCTTCCCAGCTTTTGTAGCGGGATTTGAGGGCGGCACGCTCCCGTGTGTAGCAGTCGTTTGCGGCGCGGAAGAAGCCGGTCTCGGCGGCTTCGCGGGTGCGGGCGGCGAGGCGGCGGTAGCGCTGCAGCCGTTCGCGCCAAAGGTTCTGGGCGGCGGCTGGGAACCGGGCTTCGACAGGCTCAGCCCTGGCGGGGTTGGCTAGAGCGACGACAGGGAGAGCGGCCGCCGCGCCTAGGAGCGCGCGGCGGCTGGTGCTAAGCGCACGGTCAGCCATGATCACCTCTACGGAAGGTGGTAGCGGTCTGAGCCGGGGGGAAGTTGGCGCTTCCTCTTGGCTCGCTTCAAGGCGTAGCACAGGCTGAAGGCAAACTCAACTGGTGTATACGTGAATACACGAAAGAAGCGCCCGCCGCAGACCGGCGAGATGATAGGCACCCGCATGCAGCCCGAACTGCTGAAGCTGCTCGACGAGTGGCGCCGCGAACAGCCGGACCTGCCGAGTCGCCCGGAAGCGATTCGCAGGATCATCGAGCAAGCGGTGCGAGGGCGCGGCGCCGACAGGAGCTAACGTTGGAACCGGACGACCACATCGAAGATCAAGATCGGATACTGCGCGCGATGATCGATGCGATTCACGCCGCCCGCATCAACTATCCTGACGCGGGTGACGGCACTCAGCATGACCGCATCTGGGTTGCGAAAGAAGACGCTGCCTTCCTCGCGCAAGCCGCGCTGGGAGGACTAAAGGCTGCCGGATTTCGGATCGTCCGCGCCGGCTGACGGCTGCCGCGAGGGCCGTAGCCACAGCCGTACGCGGTGCGGCTTACCATCAGCGCGCCACGACCAACCGAGGAAAGGAAGTCTTCGGCTGTTCTCAGCCATCGAATCACTCCGTCCGCTTCGTCAGCTTCAGCCTGTCGGCGTCGACTGCGATCCGCATCGCATCCCGCACCTGCTCGAGCAGCCTGCCCGGTATCTTCCCGTGGAAGGGCGTGAGCTCGCCCCTCCCCTGCACCAGGCGGACGTCCGGCCCGGGCCAGGTGAAGCGATTCAACTCGTCGCAGACGATCCAGCAGGGCTCGGCGCCGAGACGGAGATGCTCGCGCACGCGAGCGGGAATTTCCACGGCGATGCCGCGCTGACGAGGAGGTTTCGTGGTGACCGGCGCAACGATGATCTCGGTGCCGTGATCGCGCTGCTGGACGGCGAGAACAACAACGACGGGCCGCTCCTTCGTGCCCTCGTCCCGGCCCTCGGCGGCTTCGTGGGACCAGAGGTAAACGTAGGAGAGAACGTCAGTCGGCTTCGGGATCGTCCATGAGGTGGTCGAGCGCCCGGGCTTCGTCGGGAATTTCGGCGTTCCGGATGGCGTCGAGGGTTTCATCGTCGAGATCCTTCACAAGAAGAACCTGGCGATCGCGGCGCAGGAGGCGCTGATATTCCTTGAGCGAGATCATCACGACGCGCGTGGTGCCGTGACGCTGGATACCCACCGGGTGAAGCATCGCCTCATCGGTGTAATAGCCGAACTTGCTCGCAGCCTCCCTGGCCGACACCGTTATCGCCGGTTCCGTCATGCTTCGTTACCTCGACTGGCCCCTCGCCGGTTTCAGGCGAGCTGACCGTGGCAGTCCAGTCGGCCGCCCGTTCAGGTGTAATCCCCTTTAAGCGACAGTGCTGGATAATCCGTCTTTTCCGGAAAGTCAACAAAGATCACCGACGTCTTGATTGAAACAGTTTCACCTGTCTGGTTCGATCGCTTGCATTGTAGGAATTGTTCTGGTTCTGTCTCCGCCGTGACGATTTGTGTGTGGGGAGCGGCGATGACGCAGGAGCGTAGCGGGCGGGGGGCTTATGTTCGGCTTTCCCGGGAGGAGAAGGGGCGGTTCCTGGAGGTGCTTTCGCAGACGGGGAACCGGAAGGCGGCGGCGGAGGCGGTGGGGATCGAGGCGCGGTCGATGGACCAGCGCAGGGCTTACGATCCACTGCTCGACCGGGACTGGCGGGCGGCGCTGGAGATGGCGCATCGGCGGCTTTCCGGGGCGGACGGGCCGTTCGACTGCCCTTCCGGCGCGAAGCTCGACGTGGTGAAGCGGGGGCGCGGAGGGCGGCTGCAGCTCGCCGCTTCGGGGCCGAAGAGGTGGAACAAGGCGGTGGAGGACCGGTTCGTCGCGGCGCTCGAAACCTGCGGGTGCCTGGCGGCGGCGGCGCGGGCGGTGGGGTTCAGCATGAGCTGCGTCCACCAGCGGCGCAAGGCTTGGCCGGCGTTCGAGCGGCGCATCCAGGAGGCGCTGGACGAGGCGGAGCTCATGATCGAGTTTCGCTGCGCGCTCGATGCGGGCGGGTTTGCGGGGCCGTTCGAGGGGGCGGGGTCCGACTCGGGGCAGCGCCCCTCGACTTCGCTCGGGACGAACGAGGCCGAGGCGGGCAGCGGGACGGTCGCGGGCGACCATCCCCGGCCGTTCGATCGGGAGTTCGCGCTTCGGTTCCTGAAATGGCGGGAGGAGAAGAGGCGGGGCGGCGGCGCGCGGGGGCGGGCGGCGGCGGCAGCACCGGCGGTGCCGGTCGAGGCGGTGGTGGAGGACGTGATGCGCCGGTTCGCGGCGATCCGGCGGCACGAGGCGCGCGGCGGGCGCGCGCCGGACGGTTCGCCGGAAGGGCCGCCGCAAGATCCGCAGGCGCCGGGGGCGGCGTGAGGCGGGACCTGATCGAAGGGGCGGCGGGGCTTTCGGAGGAGCAGCAGAGGCGGGTGCTGCTCGCCTTGCCGGAGCAGGCGCTTCGCACGCTGGCCGAAGACTGGCCGACCTGGGCCCATGACGGGCAGGAAGCGCCCGAAGGCGACTGGTCGACATGGGTGATGAAGGCGGGGCGCGGCTTCGGGAAGACCCGGGCGGGGGCGGAATGGGTGTCGGCCTTTGCGCGGGCCAATCCGGGCGCGGCGATCGCCTGGTCGCGGCGACGGCGGAGGAGGCGCGCGCGGTGATGGTGGAAGGGCGCAGCGGGCTGCTCGCGGCGGCGCGGGCGCGGGAGCGGGCGGCGATGCGCTTCGAGCCGAGCCGGAAGCGGCTGGTCTTCGCGAGCGGGGCGGAGGCCTTTCTTTATTCGGGGGCGAGCCCGGACGGGCTGCGCGGGCCGCAGCATCACGCCGCCTGGTGCGACGAGCTCGCCAAATGGCCGAAAGCGGCGGAAACCTGGGCGAATCTGCGGCTCGGGCTCCGGCTCGGCGCGCGGCCGCGGGCGCTGGTCACGACGACGCCGCGCGGGGTGAAGGCGCTTACCGCCATTCTCGCGGCGCCCGGGACCAAGGAAACGGGCGGCGCGACCTGGGCGAACCCGCATCTGCCGGACGCGGCGGTGGCGGAGTTCGTCGCCGAGCATCGCGGCACGCGCTTCGGGCGGCAGGAGCTCGAGGGCGTGCTGATCGCGGACGTCGAGGGGGCGCTCTGGACTCGCGACACGATCGAAAAGGCGCGGGAACGGGCGCCGGTGCCGGCGGAATGGATGAAGCGGATCGTGGTCGGCGTCGATCCGCCGGCCAGCGCCGAAGGGCGATGCGGGATCGTGGTGTGCGGGCTCGGGGCGGACGACGTCGCTTATGTGCTGGCGGACATGAGCCTGAGCGGGGCGTCGCCGGACGGGTGGGCGCGACGGGTGTGCGCGGCGGCGGCGGAATGGAGCGCGGACCGGGTGGTGGCCGAAAAGAACCAGGGCGGGGCGATGGTGGAAAGCGTGCTCAGGGGCGCGGGCGCCGGGCTGCCGGTGACGTTGGTCCATGCGGCCGAAGGGAAGTCGGCGCGGGCGGAGCCGGTGGCCCTGCGGTTCGAAAAAGGCGAGGCGAAGTTTGCGGGGGCGTTTCCGGAGCTGGAGGACGAGCTTGCCGGGCTGGTCTATGGCGGGGGCTATGAAGGGCCGGGGCGGAGCCCGGACCGGGCGGACGCGATGGTCTGGGCGATGACGGAGCTTCTCGTCAGGGCGCGGCGGGCGGAGCCGCGGGTGCGGCGGCTTTGACGGGCGGCTCCGGCCCCTCCCCCCGCCTTGACTTTGCGGGCGATTTCGGGTTGAGGGGCGGGCGAAGCGCGGCGGATTTCGCCGCGTCTTTCATTTGGGGCATGGGCGGCGCCCCGTTTTCGCCGCCTGGCCGGAGTTGCCTCATACGGGCTCCGGACGAACGAAAGGACTGAAACCATGCGTCACCGCAACAGCGGCCGCAAGCTGCAGCGCACTTCCTCGCACCGCGCCGCGCTTTTCCGCAACATGTCGGCTTCGCTCATCAAGCATGAGCAGATCACGACCACCCTCGCCAAGGCGAAGGAGCTTCGCCCTTATGTCGAGAAGCTGATCACGCTGGCCAAGAAGGGCGGCCTTTCCAACCGCCGCCTCGCCCATGCGCGCCTTCTCGACGAAACGCAGCTCGTGAAGCTCTTCGACGTGATCGCGCCGCGCTATGCCGAGCGCGCCGGCGGCTACACCCGCGTCGTCAAGGCCGGCATCCGGGCGTCGGACGCGGCGCCGATGGCGATCATCGAGCTGATCGACCGCGACGTTTCGGCCAAGGGCCAGGATTCGGGCCCGGTCCAGGGCGGCGACGAGGACGAGGGCTTCGACGAAGCGGCCTGATCGCTTCTCGCCCTGCGCTCGAAAGAAACGAGGCCGCTCCCGCGAGGGGGCGGCCTTTTTCGTGTCAGGTCGTGCCGATCAGAAGCAGGATGGCGCCGGCCGCGGCGATGAAGGCGGTGACGAAGAAATTGCGCTCGAAGCGGGTGGGATCCTCCTCGCGAGGGACGTCTGGCCCGGCGCCCTCGCCGGTGATCGTTTGCTGGAGGACGAGCATCAGGACGAGGTTGGTCCCCGCGCCGGCCAGCATCACGCCGCCGACGATCGCGATCACGCCGGCCGCTCCCTTGCGGTCAGAGCGGCGATCGCCTCCTGGGCGCGCTGGCTCTGATCGCGCGGCACGATCAGTATTGCGCGTTCCGTCGCGACGATCACGAGGTCCGACACTCCGATCGCGGCGATGACCGGACCGTCCGAGCGGATGAGGCAGTTGGAGACGTCGAGGGTCACGACGTCGCCGGCGACAGCGTTGCCCGCCGCATCGTGGGGCAGGATGGCGTGCAGCGACTCCCAGGAGCCGACGTCCGACCAGCCGAAGGCGGCGGGGCGAACCGCGACGCGGCCGTGCTTCTCCATCACGGCGACGTCGATCGACAGCTTCGGAGCCGCGGCGAAGGAAACCGCGTCGCCGGCAGAAGCGGCGGCATGGATGTCCGGCGCATGGGCGGCGAGCGCGTCGAGAAAGGCGGACGCGCGGAACAGGAAGATGCCGCTGTTCCAAAGGTGGCTCCCCGCCGCCAGCCAGGCTTCGGCGGCGGCGCGATCCGGCTTTTCGACGAAGGCCTCGACCCGGCTGAGGCCGCCGCCGATCGGATCGCCGGGCCGGATGTAGCCGTAGCCGGTTTCCGGCCGGTCCGGAGTCATGCCGAAGGTGACCAGCCAGCCCTCCTCGGCCGCGGGGCGCGCCGCCGCGACATGGGCGCAAAAGCCAACGGGATCCGCGATGAAATGATCGGACGGGAGGACGAGAAGGAGGTCGTCGGGCGCGGCGGCGAAGGCGGCAAGCGCAATGGCGGGCGCGGTGTTGCGGGCGGCCGGCTCCAGGACCAGGCGGGCGTGCGCCACGCCGGCGGCGGCGAGCTGCGCCTCGATCTCAGGGCCTTGCGCCGCGCCGGCGACGACCATCGGGGCTGCGAACAGCGCCGGGTCCGCGACGCGCAGCGCCGTCTGCTGGATGAGGCTGTGCTCGCCCGACAGCGTCAGGAACTGCTTCAGCCGGTCGGCGCGGGACAGCGGCCAAAGGCGCGTCCCCGAGCCGCCGGAGAGAATGACGGGCGTGATCCTCGCGGCCTGGTTCATGGCCCGGGTTTAGCAGAGCGCGGGCGCGGCGCCAGTGCGAGCCCCATTCCCGATCGCGGCTGCGGCAGGGCGACAATGTGAAGCGCCGAAGCGCCGCCACGCCCTTCCCCCTGCTTTCCCAAGCCTTTCCATCTCGCCCGCCTTGTTCTAGCGTTCGAGCCTATGGCCGACGAAGGGACGGATGCGGCCGTCGAAACAGACGGCGGCTCCTGGCAGCGAGGATGGGCGGGCGCGGGCGCGCTTCTTGCCGCCATCCTGCTCGTCGGCCTGATCGCCATGGTGACTTTGTCCAACCGCGCGCGCGACGGGGCGCTGGAGGTCGAGCGCCATGCCTATGACGTGATGCTTCTCACGCGCACCGTGGACGCGACCATCGCCCGCGCGGAAGCCGCCCTCGGCCGCTTCGTGCTCGACGAAGAACAGTCGACCGGCACGGTTTATTATACGGAATGGCGGCGGGCCGGGCGGCAGATCGACGAGCTCCAGCGCCAGGCCGCGGACGACCCCGAGCAGGCGGCGCGAATCCGCGAGCTGCGCCAGCTCTACGCCCAGCGCGGCTCCGAGCTCGCCCTTGCCGCGTCCGCCGCGGCGCGCCGCACGGGCTCCGAAAGCGTCGCGTGGTTCTACCAGGCCGGCCGCTCGCCGACGCTTCCCGCGCTTCGCCAGCGGCTGGACCGGATCGGCGCGGCCGAGCGCACCCAGCTCCAGCAGCGCATGGCCGAGACTCGCGACTTCACCAGCCAGGCCGACCGGCTGACCGGATGGCTCGGCTGGCTCGCCGTCTTCATCGCGCTCGGCGCCGTGCTCCTTGGCCTGTTCGCCTGGCGCGCGATCACCGAACGAATCCTGGCGCGCCGCGAGGCCGAGAGCGAGGCCAGCCGTGCGTCTTTCCTGGAACAGGCGGTCGAGGAGCGCACGCGCGAGCTGCGTGAGGCGAACGAACGGCTTCGCGCCGAAGCCCATGAGCGCGCCGCCGCCGAAGCGCAGCTCCGCCAGGTCCAGAAGATGGAAGCGGTGGGGCAGCTGACCGGCGGCATCGCGCACGACTTCAACAACATGCTGGCGGTGGTGGTCGGCGGCCTCGACCTTGCGCGCATGAAGCTGCGCGGGCCGCGGCGCGACGTCGAATTCCACCTCGACAATGCGCTGGAAGGCGCGACCCGCGCGGCGGCGCTGACCCGGCGCCTCCTCGCGTTCGCCCGCGCCGAACCGCTCCTGCCGGAGGGGATCGCCCCGGCCGGGCTCGTCCAGAACATGCTCGATCTCATCGACCGCACGATCGGCGAGCGCATCCAGGTCCACACCCGCTTCCCCGAAGAACCGTGGCACGTCTGGGCCGACGCCAACCAGCTCGAGAACGCCATCGTGAACCTTTGCGTCAACGCCCGCGATGCGATGGACGGATCGGGCGAGCTCAGCATTACGGTCGAGAATCTGACGCTGGCCGAGGGCGAGGCAGCGCAGCTCGAGGCCGGAGACTATGTCCGGATCGCCGTCACCGACACCGGCTCCGGAATCGCGCCCGAGCATCTCGACCGCGTGCTCGAGCCCTTTTTCACGACCAAGCCCGTGGGCAAGGGGACGGGCCTCGGCCTCAGCCAGATTTTCGGCTTCGCGCGCCAATCGGGCGGCGACATCGAGATCAAGTCCGAAGTGGGCCGCGGCACCACCGTTGCCATCTATCTCCCGCGTTCGCACCAGGCGGCGTTGCAGGCCGGCGAGCGCTCGCGGCAGGAAGGGCCGCGGATCGACGCGCCGGTGCATTCGGCGGACGGCGGCGTGATCCTGGTCGTGGAGGACGATCCGCGCGTCAGCCGGTCCACCGTCGCCGCGCTGGAAGAGCTCGGCTACCTGCCGATCGCCTGCTCGGGCGGGCGCGAGGCCTTGGAGATCCTCGGCCGGAACGACACGATCGACCTTGTCGTCACCGACGTGATGATGCCGGAAATGACGGGGCCGGAGCTGATCCGCGAAATGGCGCGGCTTTACCCGCATATCGGCGTGCTGTTCGTCACCGGCTATGTCGGCGAGGCGGGCGAGGCCGAGGACCTTTCCGGCTACGACATTCTGCGCAAGCCCTTCACGGTCGCCGCGCTCGCCAATGCCGTCGCCGGTGCGCTGGGGCACGGGACGAGCGGCGATCTCAGCGGATCGCGCCCCGACGCAGAAGCCGCGGCAGCAGAGTGACGGCGGCAAGCAGCGGCCAGCGCCGCTGCCAGGGCGTCACTTCGATCGGCACGCCGGAATGGCGGCTGATCTTCCAGGCGAGGTAATCGACGCCGCCGGCGAAGGTGAAGCTCGCCTTGGCGAGACGGGCGACGGTGAGCGCCTTGCCTTTTCTTTGCCGCGCCTTCCACGAGCCGGGACGGTCGGCCGGCGGGTCGGCGAGCACGGCGGCGCCGACGCGGCGGTAGCGCACGGCATCGGCATCGACGATCGAGCCGGCCTTGGTCTTGCGCTCGGCGCGGATTTCGGCGCCGTAGGTGAGGCGGAAGCCTTCTCGGAAGACGGCGAGCGGGTCGTCGCGTTCGGTCTGGGCCAGGACCGGCCGGGTGAGCGCGAACAAGGTCGGCGCGGCCTCTGCCACCGCGGCGGCGGTGCGCTCCCGCGCCGCGTCGTCCGACGCCCAGACCAGCCGCGCCGGCTGCGCGAACCGCGCCCAGACGGAGACCGAGCGCGCGTCAGGCGAGCATTCGCGGGCCAGATCCGCTTCGCTCAGCACGGCATATTTGGCGGAAAGCCCTTCATGGGCGAAGGGAAATACGTTGGGCGGGACGAGCCGGTTGGCCGTTGCCAGCCAGCGCTTGCCATAAGCTTCGCGATAATCGGACACGATCAGGTAGAAATCGAGCATCAGCCCTTCGAGCTGCTTTTCGCGGAGGCACGAACCGTAGAAGAGGACGGCGCGCGCGGCCGCCGGGTGCTCCCGCGCCACCGCTTCGGCCATCGCCGTCACCCGCGGGTCGACGGGCTCGGCCAGCTCGGAGGCCACGAGGTTTTGAAGGGAGGAAGGCGCGTTCACGCCGCTTCCTTAGTCGCCCGTGCCTCCGCGGGCGAGCCCCCCGCGCAGGATGAAGAGGCCGATCAGCGCCGCCCAGCCGACCTGCGCGGCGTAGACGATGAACGCGCCCGTCACGTTCATCCGGATCGCACCGGTGGCGAGCAGGCCGGCGGTCGCCGCGGCCGCCACGATGCCGAGCGCCGCGGCGATCCGCGCAGAAACCGTGCGGTCGCGCAGCAGGTCGAAGGACCAGAACAGATAGGCGCCGGCGGTGGCGATGACGCCGATCGCGTCCAGCGCCTGGTTCAGCGCCCAGGCGAAGGCGAAGACGTCCGGACCGACGCTGCGGACCCCGTTCTGGACAAGAGCCGGCGTGACGAGGCCGTTCACCGTCGCCGCGCCGATATTCGCCGCCGCGCCGATCGCATAGGCCGTCAGACCCGCGAGGACGAACGGCCGGCCGAGGCCGCGCCGTCGCGCAAAATGGGTGAAGCCGAACAGCATCGCCCACACCATGACGATCATGAAGGCGTGAAGAACGATCGCGAGCTGAGCCTCCGCAAGGCGCGTCGGATGATGCGCCATGCCGAAGACGATCCCCGCCGCGGCCGCCAGCAATGCGATCCCCGCCGCCTTGTCTCCACCCTCTTCGTTCACGCGTCCCTCCTCTGGACAAGCCTCCGCGGCGCGCCGAAGCTGGCGCGGCGGCGGCGCGGGCGGAAGAGGCAAAGCGCGGGTGCCGGACCAGGAGGGCGGATTGTCCGGAAAGTCGAAGCAGGACCCGCGCGCGGCGCGCACCCGCGCTTCTCTCGTCGGCGCCTTCGACCGGCTGTTCCTGTCGCAGCGGCGCCGTCCCGCGGCCGCCGCCGAAATCGCGGCTGAGGCCGATGTCGGCCGATCCACCTTTTACGACCATTTCGGCAATGCCGATGCGCTTTACCTCGAAGCGCTGAAGCGCCCGCTCGGCGCGCTTGCCGAAGCGGCGGCCGGGCGCGGCGACCCGGCCGCGCTGGAGCCGCTGCTTGTTCACTTCTGGGAGCAGCGGCGCCATGCGCGCGAATCGCTTTCCGGGCGCCTGCGTCCGCGAATCGGGGGTGTGTTCGCCGACCTGGTGGAGGCGCGGCTCGAAGGCGCCGCCCTCGCCCTCCCGCCCCGGCTCGCCGCCCGCACGCTTTCCGAAGCCGCGCTGGGCCCGCTTGCGGCATGGCTAAGCGGAGAGGCGCCCTCCTCGCCGGCGCAGCTTGCCGAGGCGCTGTGCCGAAACGGCGCGGCCTTGCGCGCGGCTCTTGAAAGCGCGCCGCGCCCGTTGTAGATTGGCGTTTGCGGACCGGGCCCCTCTGGCGGCCGTCTCCTGGACGACCGTGATGTCGGACCGCATCGGGCGAGCTCGATGCGACGGACATGGCCAGATCCCCTGCCGCCCTGCGCATTCGAGCCGCCCGATCGATGAACCCCATCGATGGAGAGTGGCTATGTCTTCCCTGCTTTACCGCCTGACGCAGACGCACAGGAAGCTCGACGAGGAAATCCGCGCCGAGATGCGCCGGCGCACGCCCGACTGGCTCCGCTTGCTGAGGCTCAAGAAGCTGAAGCTCAGGATCAAGGATCGGCTGAACCACGGGCCGATCCGGGCTTGATGCGGCTGCATTGATCGACAACCGCCGGCCCTGACGCTGTCGAAGGGCGGGCTGCCGCGCACTGAAAGCCGGGCTTCGACAAGCTCAGCCTGGCGCTTGTGGGAAGCTCCGCAGCCCGGTTCCCTGTTCCTCCTACAGCGACGCGGCTGCATCAGTCGAGAACCGCCAGCCCTGAGCCTGTCGAATGGCGGGCTGCCGCGCACCGAAAGCCGGGCTTCGACAAGCTCAGCCCTGGCGGTGTTGGAAGGTGTCCCGAGGCTGCCTCCGACCCCGCCCACTGCAGGCCGGGATCCGACACGCTCAGACCTGGCGGTGTTGGAGGGCCTCCCCAGGCTGCCTCCGACACCGCGCACTGCAGGCCGGGATCCGACACGCTCAGCCCTGGCGGTGTTGGAGGGTCTCCCAGTCTGCCTCCGGC
>DASVQT010000147.1:0-6278 GCA_036388975.1 Allosphingosinicella sp.
CGCCGTCGATGATCGCGGCGTCCATGTCGTTGGTCGCCTGATTGGTGAAGACGGCGCCGCGGCCGGCGTTGAAATGGGGATCGTCCTCCAGCTCCCGCGCGGCCGCTTCGACCGCGTCGAGCGCGCTGCCGCCGTCCGCCAGGATCTTCGCGCCGGTCGCCAGCGCATGATCGAGCGCCGCGCGAATCGCCCGGTCGGCCTCGGGCGTGATGATCTCGCGCTCGATCACGCCCGCGCCGCCGTGGACGAGCAGTTTCCAGCCTGGCGTGGGTTCAGCGTCCTGCATCGCGTCCTCGCTCTCTTCGCCCCGCGCCTTAGCGGCAAGGCGCGGCCCTCGCCACCCGCGCCGACGAACGGATGCCGCAGCTCCGGCGCGGTGTCGTTTCGCCGCCCGTTCGATTTCGCTTGCGCGAATCGCCTCGATATAAATATGATATCGCAATAAACGGGAGGCAGTTATGAATGCGATCGACATCAATACGGACGTGAACGCCCTTCGGCTGTCGCGCGAACGGCCGGCTTCGACCTTCAACGGATATCCGGTGCTGGTCATCCTCGTCCTGTCCGCGGCGGTGGCCGCCGGCGGCTTCGCGCTGGGCGCGACGACGAAGCCGGTTTACGGCATCCCCTTTGCCGTCGTGGGCCTTCTCGTCTTCCTGTTCGTGTCCTGCGGCTTCTATCTGCTGCAGCCGAACCAGGCGGCGGCGATCCTGCTCTTCGGCGACTATCGCGGCACCGACCGGACCAACGGGCTTCGCTGGCGCTGGCCGTGGCTGACGGGGACGAAGATTTCGACCCGCGTCCACAACATCACCTCCGAGAGGCTCAAGGTAAACGACCTGCGCGGCAACCCGATCGAGATCGCCGCCAACGTCGTTTGGCGCGTCACCGACAGCGCGCAGGCGCTCTACGACGTCGACAATTACCTCGAATTCCTCGAAATCCAGATCGAGAGCGCCGTCCGCGCCATCGGCGCCCGCTACCCCTATGACGATATCGAGCATCAGGAAACGACGCTTCGCGGCGACGCCGAGGTGGTGAGCGAGGAACTGAGGGTCGAGCTTCAGGACCGGGTGGCGGTCGCCGGCATCACCGTCGACGAATGCCGGCTCACCCACCTCGCTTACGCCCAGGAGATCGCCCAGGCGATGCTTCGCCGCCAGCAGGCCGAAGCGGTCATCGCCGCCAGGCAGAAGCTGGTCACGGGCGCCGTCACCATGGTCGAAAGCGCGCTCCAGATGCTTTCGGAAAAGCAGGTGGTGGAGCTGGACGACGAGCGGCGCGCGGCGATGGTCTCGAACCTGATGGTCGTGCTCTGCTCGGAACGGGACACCCAGCCCGTCGTCAACACCGGCACGCTTTACCAATAAGCGCGCCGACACGTGCCCGACACGCCGCCGCCCAAGAAGGCATTCCCGCTTCGCATCGAGCCGTCCCTCTGGGACGCGCTCGAACGGGCGGCGGCGGCCGACTTCCGGAGCATCAACGCCGAGATCGAAGTGCTGCTGCGCGACGCCCTCGCCCGCCGCGGCGTCAAGGTCGCGCCGCCCGAGCAGAGGAAGAGGGGAAGACCGGCGAAGGAAGAATGAGGGTGCTTTCTCTCCGGCCGCGACTCGCGGGCGAATAGAAAGGCCCTTTCCTGCAACATAGGTCCGAATCCGGCGCTATTCTGGCTTGGTTGCGAGGCTATAAAGCACGAACGCCGCGCCCATTTTTGCACGGAATCGTAGACTCGAACCTCTCTACACCGCGCAAAACCGAATATCATTTCGCTGGCGAACATGATCGTTTCGGCGGATGATCCTGCCGGCCCGTGGAGACGCGCCGGCGGGGCGCGCCCGGGCACTGCAAAAGGGCAAGGCACCATGGCAATCATCAACGGCACGTCCAGCGACGACACGCTCACCGGCACGTCCACGTCCGACCAGATTTTCGGCCTCGACGGCAACGACACGCTTTCGGGCGGCGGCGGCAACGATCAGCTGAACGGCGGCACCGGCGCCGACACCATGTCCGGCGGCACCGGGAGCGACATCTACTTCGTCGACGACGCGGGCGATTCGGTCTTCGAGAATTCGGGCGAGGGCAATGACGAGGTCCGCACCACGCTCGCGGCTTATGCGCTCACCGCCAATGTCGAAAAGCTCAGGTTCACCGGCACCGGCAATTTCACCGGCACGGGCAACGACCTCAACAACGAGATCTGGGGCGGCGCCTCCGACGACACCCTCTCGGGCGGCGACGGCTGGGATCAGCTCTACGGCGGCGTCGGCAACGACACGCTTTACGGCGGCGCGGACGGCGACGTCCTCTACGGCGGGGCGGGCGACGATTATATGGACGGCGGCACGGGCGACGACGTCTACATCGTCGATTCGGCACTCGACAGCGTCGTGGAAGCGGCGGGCGAAGGCATCGACCATGTCTACACCCACGTGTCCACTTATTCGCTCGGCGCCAATGTCGAGAACCTCACCTGGAACGCGTCCGGCGTCTTCACCGGCACCGGCAATGCGCTCGACAATGCGATTTGGGGCGGCGGCAGCGGCGACACCATCGACGGCGGCGACGGCGCCGACACTTTGCGCGGCCAGGGCGGCGACGACATTCTTCTCGGCGGAAACGGCGACGACCTGCTGGTCGGCGGCCCGGGCGCAGACACCATGACCGGCGGCGCCGGCGCGGACACGTTCCGGATCGGCTATTATGAAAGCGGCACTTTCACTGCCGCGGACACGATCGCCGATTTCGCCGGCGGCACGGACAAGATCGACCTCAGCGGCTGGGACGCGAACACCTCGGTCGGCGGCGACCAGGCCTTCACCTTCGTCGGCACCGCGGCCTTTTCCGGCGCCGCCGGCGAGCTGCGTTACTATGACGACGGCACCAACACATACGTGCTCGGCGACATCAACGGCGACAGCGTCGCCGATTTCGAGGTTGTCCTCGCCGGCGTGATAGCGCCGATCGCAACGGACTTCGTCCTTTAGGCTTGGCACCCTTCTCTCAGGCGCATCGCGGAGCGCCGCTGCACCATTTGCGGCGGCGCTTCGCAGGATCTACGATGAACGGGGAGCGGAGGAACGACAGGCATGGCGCGGTTCGACGAAGACGCGATTAGAGGCGCCAAGAGCGCGCCCATCTCCACCGACGATGCTTCGCTGAGCGCGGCCGTCGCCAAGGTGATCCAGAAACGCAGGACCACCGTGCCGCCGAACCAGCGGCAGGATCGCAGGCGCCGCGCCGAAGCGGATCCGGTCTTCAGTGCCCGCCTGAACATGATCGAGGATCGCCACAGCGATCCGAACGGCTTCGAGCGCGTGATCGGCGAAAGCGATCTCGTCTCGATCAACTTTCTCGACCGGGGGCGGCGTTCGGCCGACGCGGTCTGCCGCATCAAGCTGCCGATGGACGGCGGGCATGCCTATGGCACAGGCTTCCTGGTCGGGCCGCGCCTCCTCATGACCAACAATCATGTGCTCGCGAGCACGGCAGAGGCGGCCCAGGCGGAGGCCGAGTTCGGCTATGAGCACGACATTGACGGCGTGCTCAAGGAGCCCGTCCGGTTCAATCTCGATCCGCACCAGATCTTCTTCACCTCGACGGAATTGGACGTCACCCTCGTCGCGGTTGCGCCGATCTCCGATAGCGGCGTGCCGCTGGAGCGTTACGGCTGGCTGCCCTTGGTGCCGGTCACGGGCAAGGTGCTCGATGGCGAATGGGTCTCGATCATCCAGCATCCCAGCGGGCAGGCGAAACAGATCGCCATCCACGCCAGCCAGATCATGAAGCTGGATGCGAAAACCGTGGACGTGCGGGTGGATTATTTCATCCATTATTCGACCGACACCGAGCCCGGTTCGTCCGGCGCACCGGTCCTGAACGACCAGTGGCAGGTTGTCGCGCTTCACCACAAGGCGGTGCCGGCGCCGGCTTCGCAGCGGCGCGCCGGAGGGCCGGAGTGGCTCGCGAACGAAGGCGTGCGGGTTTCGGCGATCTTCAGCGTGCTCGAGCACAACCGCTTCGAAGACGAAAATGCCCGCCGCGCTCTCGACAGGGTGGGCCGCGCGATCGGCTTTCCCCCTCTTGCAGAGCCGGTGATGCCGGCGGCCATGGCCATCGGCGGTGAGCGCTTCAGCCCCTACAAGCCGGCCCGCTGGGCCGACGAAGGGCTCGGCTATGCGGAGAATTTTCTTTCGGAGCCGATCCCGCTCGAGCCGATCTACCGCGACTTGGCGCGGGCCGGCAAAGTTGCGCAGCTTTCCGACGGCTCAGGCCACGAACTCAAATATTTTCATTATTCCTCGGTGCTTCACAAGGAGAGGAACTTCCCGCTCTTCACCGTCGTCAACATCGACGGCCGGAAGCTCGTCCATCCCGGCGAGCGAAAGGACACGTGGCGGCGGGACGCCCGGATCGCGGACGAACATCAGCCGGACGACGAATTCTACGTGCGGACGAAAGCCGCCGAGAAGGTCTACTTCAGTCGCGGCCATCTGGTTCGGCTGCTCGATCCCTGCTGGAGCGACGCCGACACGGAGGCGCAGAGGAAACTGGACGCCGAGCGGGGCATGCAGGACACGTTCCACTTCACCAACGCGGCTCCGCAGGTCCAGTCCTACAACGACCAGGACTGGGGCAACCTCGAAGACTACGTTCTCGACAAGGCCCAGACGAGCGAGCGCCGGCTCACCGTATTCACCGGCCCGGTGTACCGGGACGAGGATCCGGTTTACGGCCGCAACCGCAAGGGCGGGCCCTGGCGCATACCGCTCAGCTTCTGGAAGATCGCGGTGCTTCAGAAAACCGAAAGCAGGATAGCGGCCGCCGCTTTTCTGATCGGCCAGACGGAATATGTCCGCGCATTGTACGAAGCAAAGGTCTTTTCCGGCCTCAAGCCTTATTCGCTCGACGAGCTACGCTCTCGAAAGATCCAGACGACGATCGCCACGGTGGAGGAGCAGACGGGCCTCGATTTCGGCAGCTTGAAGCGCTTCGACTCGCACGGCAGCCTGGAGTCGACCCGGCAGACGCGCTGGTTCGCCCATCTGGAGGACGTGCTCATCTGAACGCCAGCGCGTGGCTTTCCCCGCGCGTTTGGAGCGCCTATATCCCGCCAATGTCCATCCGCCCCTGGCGCGATATCGCGCGCCGCCCTTCGCGCCAGATCATGGTCGGCAACGTGCCCGTCGGCGGCGACGCGCCGGTCACCGTCCAGACCATGACCAACACGCCGACGTCCGACGCGCGCGCCACGATCGACCAGATCCGCCGCTGCGAGGAAGCGGGCGCGGACATCATCCGGGTCTCCTGCCCGGACGTCGAATCCACCGCCGCGCTGCGCCAGATCGTCCGTGCCGCGCGCGTGCCGATCGTCGCGGACATCCACTTCCACTACAAGCGCGCGCTCGAAGCCGCCGATGCGGGCGCGGCCTGCCTCCGGATCAATCCGGGCAATATCGGCTCGGCCGAGCGGGTCCGCGAAGTGGTGAACGCCGCCAAGGCGAACGGCTGCGCGATCCGCATCGGGGTCAATGCCGGCAGCCTCGAAAAGGATCTGCTCGAAAAATATGGCGAGCCCTGTCCGGAGGCCCTGGTCGAAAGCGCGCTCGACCATATCCGCATCCTCGAGGATCACGACTTCCGCAACTACAAGGTGGCGGTCAAGGCTTCGGACCTGTTCCTCGCCGTTGCCGCCTACCAGCAGCTCGCCGACGCAGTGGATTGCCCGCTCCATCTCGGCATCACCGAAGCCGGCGGCCTGCGCGGCGGCACGGTCAAGTCGGCGATCGGCATCGGCTCCCTGCTCTGGTTCGGAATCGGCGACACGATCCGGGTCTCGCTTTCGGCGGAGCCCGAGGAAGAGGTCCGCGTCGGCTTCGAGATCCTGAAGTCGCTCGGCATCCGCAACCGCGGCGTGCGCGTCGTGTCCTGCCCGTCCTGCGCGCGCCAGGGCTTCGACGTCATCCGCACGGTTCAGGCTCTGGAAGAGCGGCTGTCGCATATAAGGACGCCCATGTCCCTTTCGGTCCTAGGCTGCGTCGTCAACGGCCCCGGCGAGGCGCGCGAGACCGACATCGGCATCACCGGCGGCGGCAACGGCAAGCACATGGTATATCTGTCGGGCGTCACCGATCACCTTGTCCGGGACGAGGACATGGTCGATCACATCGTCCGCCTCGTCGAAGCCAAGGCCGCCGAGATCGAAGCGAGCGCCGAAGTGGCGGCGGTGGCCGCGGAGTAGCCGACGAACGGCGGCGGCGCGGAAACCAATCCTT
>DASVQT010000148.1:0-5892 GCA_036388975.1 Allosphingosinicella sp.
CGGTCGGCGCGGCCGCGGCCCAGGCGCGCCTTGATGACCATGATGGCGGGGAACACCATCAGGGCGACGAGCATCAGGGCCAGGGCGATCTTGATCTTGAGCATCGGGCAGGCGGGCTTTTCAGCGCTTGATGACGCCGACCGAGACGGGGCCGACGGTCAGCGCATGGGGCTGTTCCTGGCTGATGCCGGCGCGCTGCTGATGGGCTTCGCGCCAGCGCCGGAGGTCGCAGCCCGTCCAGCCGCCAGGGCCGACGGTGGAACAGGAGTGGATACCGGCGGCGCCCACTTCGAGGAGGCGGTTGCGCTCGCGCGAAACGCTGTCGACCACGCCGCGCGGATCGAAGCCGCCGCCGGGCACGGGAAGGCGGTAGCGCGCATCGTCGCTCCGCCCGCAGACGACGATCTCCTGGGGATCGGCGGGGGCGGTGCAGGGCACTTCGGGCGCGGGCGCCGGTGCTGCGGAGGGCGGTTGCGCGGAGGCGGGCGCGAGCGGCAAGGCCGCGGCGGCGCAGCAGAGGAGGGCGGCGATGTGCAGTCTTGCCATGGTTCGTTCTCTCTCCGCTGCGGGATTGGACGCTTATCGGTCGGGCGCGGCGCAGCGGCAAGCCGCTTTCAGCGCGCGGCGGAGGTGCCGCGGAAGGAGGGGCCGAGGGCAGGGCGGGCGCGGCGGCTGTTCGGGACTTCGGCGCCGCAGGCGAGGGTGAGGCTCGTCCGGCCGAGCGCCGCGACGGCGTCCGCGGCCACCCACCAGCTGCGGTGCGGGCGGAGGCCCCCGGCTTCGCCCAGCGCGTCCACGGCATCGCGAAGGCGCATCCGGAGCAGGGCGGCGCCTGCATCGGTGTGGACTCGGACATAATGGTCTTCCGCCTCCAGCGCTTCGATGCGGGCGGCGCGAAGCGGAAGGGGGAGGAGAAGGCGCAGCGCGGCGCCGTCGGCGGCGGGCGGCGCCGCCACGGCCGCGGGCTCAGCCGGCGCGGGCATGAAGAGGGCGAGGACGAGCTGCAAAGCGGCCAGGATGCTCGTCATGCCGGGGAGCAGCAGCAGAAAGCCGCCGGTGCTCGGCCGTCCGCCGAAGAGGAGCTTGCAGGTGAGGACGGAGAGGAGGGTGAGCGGCAGGACCAAGGCGGCGAGACCGAGTGCGCGGAGCCGCCAGCGCGCGGCCGGGTCCGCGCCGGGGCGGTCGAAGCGGCGGTGGGCGAGTTCGAGCGCGCCGGCGCTGACCAGGGCGATGAACAGCCAGTAAGCGAGGCGGGGAAGCTGGGGCGCGGCTTCCGTGTCGAGCGCGCCGGTGGTGGCGAGAAAGGCAGCGAACAAAGCGGCGAGCGCCGCAAGACGCGCGGCGGTGCGAAGCTCGGAGGGCACGGCGCCGCTCGCGACGGCGGCGGTCATTTCGCGACAATCGGGCTGGCGGCGGGCGCAGCGCGGCGGCAGCGAGGGGGAAACGGCAAGGTCATGACGAGGGGAGTGTAACGGTGGGCGAGAGAGTCTGGCAATTGGCGGCGGCGCTGGCGCTTTCCGGTGGGGCGCAGGCGGGCGCACCGGCCCAGCCCGCGCCGGCCGAGCGAAGGGCGGACCTGCTCGCCGCCGCGGCGGCCTCGCTCGGTACGGCGCGCGACCGGGCCGCGGCCTCGCGGCTCGAAGCCGAGCAGAGCGGCACTTATTATGCGGTGGAGCAGGCGCGCCGTGCGGTCTCGCCGTTCGTGGCGGCGGGCCGCGCCTTTCGCTGGCGCTACGATGCGGGGCGTCTGATCCGCGATGCGCGTCAGGTCTATCCGGGCGGCGTCACCTTTCACAGCCGCACCGCGCTCGGCGGGGAGGGGGGCTGGATCGTAGATCTGATCGGCTGGCGGACCGGGAGCGATCTGGTTCCGGTCGTGGCGGCCGACGCGCTGGCGACGCGGCTGCAATGGGAGCGCTTCTTCCCGCATCTGCTGGTGGCGCAGGCGGAGGCGGCGGGCGCGGCGGCGACGGCGGGGGGAAGCCTGCGCTTCCGCGACGCGGCGGGCGCGGAGATCGAGCTGTGGCTCGATGCCGTTACCGCCCGTCCGCTGCGGGCGGTTCAGGCCGCGGCGGGCAATACGCCGCGGATCGAGATGGAATATGGCGACTATATACGCCGCCACGGGGTGATGATGCCGGTCCGCGTGCGGTTGCTGATCGCCGGACGGGTTCAGGAGGATTTGCGCCTGGGCGCCACCCGGGTCTCGCCGCTCGCAGTCGCCGCACTTGCGCCGCCCAGCAGCTATTCGCCGCCGCCCGCGCCGGGCGAAGCGGGCGCGCGTGAGATCGCGCCGGGCGTCTTGTTCTTCGAGAACATGCCGGGCGATTATCACAGCCTCGCCGTCGATGCGGGCGATCACATGGTGCTCGTCGAAGCGCCGCTCAGCCCCGCTTATGCCGCCGCGCAGCGCCGCATCCTCGAAGCCGTGCGTCCGGGCAAGGCGGTCCGCTTCGTGCTCGTCACCCATCATCACGGCGACCATGTCGGCGGGCTCTCGGCCTGGGCGGAGGCGGGGGCGACGATCGTCGTCCCGGCCGGCGCGCGGGGGGCGATCGAGCGGCAGCTTCGGGCACGGGGCTTTGCCGGCACCGCCCGGATCGAGGAGGTGACGGGGCGGCGCAGCTTCGCCGGCGGCCGGCTCGACGCGCACGCCTTTGCGAGCAGCCATGCCGAGGCGCACCTCATCGCCCACCTCCCGGCGCCGCGCATGCTGTTCCAGGGCGACCTCTTCTACCTCCCCGCGCGCGGCGGCCCGCCGCCGGCTTTCCCGGTGGTGGCGGATCTGCGCGACCGGATCGCGGCGCTCGGGCTCGAAGTGGGGAGCATCGCCGGCGTCCACGGGCGCATCGCGACGCGGGCGGAATATGAGGAGTCTCTGCGCCTCGGGGGCCTCGCCGTTCGCTGAAACGAAAACGCCCCGCCGGATCGTCTCCAGCGGGGCGCTTCGTTAGTGGCGCTGGGGCTAAGCGGAAACGCTTAGTCCTGCAGATACTCGCCGGCGTCGGCGTCGGTGCCGTGGCCGCTGGGCGTCACCGCGGCGAGCGGATCGGCCTGGATGGCGGCTTCCGGGCCCTGGGCGAGCTCGGCGGCATGCTCCTCTTCGGCGCTGTTCGCGGCGATGAGGCTCTCCTGCACCTTGCGGTGGGCGGCGCGAAGGGCCGCGTCGCGGCTCGTCGCGGCGACGCGCATGCGGTGCATGCCGGCGCCGGTGCCCGCCGGGATGAGCCGGCCGACGATGACGTTTTCCTTGAGGCCGTCCAGCGTGTCGATCTTGCCCTGCACCGAAGCTTCGGTGAGCACACGAGTCGTCTCCTGGAACGAGGCGGCCGAGATGAAGCTCCGGGTCTGGAGCGACGCCTTGGTGATGCCGAGGAGGACCGGCTTGCCTTCGGCAGGCCGCTTCTTCTCCGACTTCGCCTTGACGTTCATGTCGTTCATCTCCTGCCGGTCGACCTGCTCGCCGACGAGCAGGGTGGTGTCCCCGCTGTCGGTGATCTCGACCTTCTGCAGCATCTGACGGACGATCACCTCGATGTGCTTGTCGTTGATCTTCACGCCCTGCAGTCGATAGACCTCCTGGATTTCCGCCACGAGATATTCGGCCAGCGCTTTCACGCCGAGGACTTCCAGGATGTCGTGCGGATCGGGCGAGCCGGCGATCAAGTTGTCGCCGCGCTTCACGAAGTCGCCTTCCTGGACGTCGATCACCTTGGACTTGGGCACGAGATACTCGACCGGATCGCCCCCCTCCTCGGGAACGATCGCGATCTTGCGCTTCGCCTTGTAGTCCTTGCCGAACTGAACGCGGCCGGAGACCTTGGCGATGATCGCATTCTCCTTGGGCTTCCTCGCTTCGAACAGCTCCGCCACCCGCGGGAGACCGCCGGTGATGTCGCGAGTCTTGGCGGCTTCGCGGGAGACGCGGGCCAGCACCGTGCCGCCCTCGACCTTCTGGCCGTCCTCGACCGAAAGCATCGCGCCCGGCGCCAGCATGTAGCGCGCGGCCTCTCCGCTTTCGTCGTTCAAGAGGGTGATGCGCGGACGCAGATCCTCCTTGGTGCGGCCCGAGGCACGATAGTCCGTGACGACGCGCTGGGCGATGCCGGTGGCTTCGTCCATCTGTTCGACCAGGGTCTTGCCTTCGGTCAGGTCCTGGAACTTCACGATACCGCCGGTCTCGGTGATCACCGGCATCATGAACGGATCCCACTCGGCGAGACGATCGCCGCGGCTGACGATCGCGCCGCCCTCGATGTTGAGGTGGGCGCCGTACGGGATTCGGTGCGTCGAACGCTCGCGCCCGTCCATGTCGAGAATGGCGATTTCGCCGTTCCTCGCCATGGCGACGCGGCGGCCGCGCGTGTCGACGATGGTCGGCAGGTCGCGAAGCTCGACCCGGCCGTCCACGGGGGCTTCCAGGCTCGAGATTTCGTTGAGCTGGGCCGCGCCGCCGATGTGGAAGGTCCGCATCGTCAGCTGGGTGCCCGGCTCGCCGATCGACTGCGCCGCAATGACGCCGACGGCTTCGCCGATGTTGACGGGCGTACCGCGGGCGAGATCGCGCCCGTAGCACTTGCCGCACACGCCGCGCTCGCTGTCGCAAACGAGCGGCGAGCGGATGCGCACCGCCTGGATGCCCATCTCGTCGATGCGAAGCGCCGCGGCTTCCTCGATCAGCTCGCCTTCCTTGGCCAGCAGCTCGCCGGTCTTCTCGTCGACGATGTCTTCGGCCGGAGTACGGCCGAGGATGCGATCGCCGAGCGACGCGATGACTGCGCCGCCCTGCACGATGGCGCGCATTTCGAGATTGTTCTCGGTGCCGCAATCGAGCTCGACGACGACGCAATCCTGCGAAACGTCGACCAGACGGCGGGTGAGGTATCCCGAGTTCGCCGTCTTGAGCGCCGTGTCCGCGAGACCCTTGCGGGCGCCGTGGGTGGAGTTGAAATATTCAAGGACGGTCAAACCTTCCTTGAAGTTCGAGATGATCGGCGTTTCGATGATCTCGCCCGACGGCTTGGCCATGAGGCCGCGCATACCGGCGAGCTGCTTCATCTGGGCCTGCGAACCGCGGGCGCCGGAATGGGCCATCATGTAGATGGAGTTGATCGGCGCCATGCGGCCGTTCTCGTCCTTCGGCTGCGCCTTGATCTTTTCCATCATGGCGTTGGCCACCTGGTCGCCGCAGCGGCTCCAGGCGTCGATCACCTTGTTGTACTTCTCCTGCTGCGTGATCAGGCCGTCCTGATATTGCTGCTCGTAATCCTTCACGAGGGCGCGGGTCTCGTCGACCATACCGACCTTTTCGTGCGGGATGATCATGTCGTCCTTGCCGAATGAAATGCCGGCGCGGAAGGCGTGACGGAAGCCCAAGCCCATGATCGCGTCGGCGAACAGAACGGTCTCCTTCTGGCCCGTGTGGCGATAGACGGTATCGATGACGTCGCCGATCTCCTTCTTGGTGAGGAGGCGGTTGACGGTCTCGAACGGCACGCGGTGGCTCTTCGGGAGCGTTTCGCCGAGCAGCATGCGGCCCGGCGTCGTCTCGAAGCGCTTCATATACTGATTGCCCTGCTCGTCCGTCTGCGGGACGCGGCTGACGATCTTCGAGTGCAGCGTCACCGCGCCGGCGTTCAGCGCCTGGTGCACTTCCGACATGTCGGAAATCAGCATGCCTTCGCCCGGCTCGCCCTCACGCTCGAGGGAGAGATAGTAGAGGCCGAGGACCATGTCCTGCGACGGAACGATGATCGGCTTGCCGTTGGCGGGCGAGAGGATGTTGTTGGTCGACATCATCAGGACGCGCGCTTCGAGCTGGGCCTCGAGGCTCAGCGGGACGTGCACGGCCATCTGGTCGCCGTCGAAGTCGGCGTTGAAGGCGGCGCAGAC
>DASVQT010000149.1:0-11560 GCA_036388975.1 Allosphingosinicella sp.
GCCGTAGGTGCGGCGCGAGGGGAGATCGTAGGCGCTGTAATAGAAGATGCCGGGGCGGGCGCCGTCGGGCGTCCCCTGCTGGTAGGAACCCTGCGACGCATTACGCTCGCGAAACGCCTCCACTTCGCGGATTTCGAGACGGCCGCGAGGGGAGCGCTCGAAAAGCTCGCCGATCCGCCGGTCGACGCGGCGGCCGATCTCGTAATAGCCTTCGCGAAGCGCGTCGCGGCTGGCCGGCTCGAAGCGCCGGTCGGTGCGCAGGTGCTGGAGGAACTGGGCCAGCGTGCCGCGGAAGCCGACGCGCTGGCGGATGGCCTCCATCTCGGTGCGGATGCGGGCCACTTCGGAAAGGCCGATATTGTGGACCTCGTCGGCGGACAGCGGCAGCGTCGTGTTCTGGCGGATGAGGGCGCGGTAGAGCGTCTCGCCGCCGCGCATGTGGACGAGGCCGGCGCCTTCGCGGGCGCGGGGCAGATATTCGCTCTGCAGGAAGTCGCGCATCCGGCGATAGGCGGGATAGATGTCGTCGCGGATGGCGGCGAGATGGGCGGCGCGCAGGCGCGCGCGCTCGGATTCGGGCACCGCTTCGGGGAAGGTCTGGACGGGACCGAAGAAGGGCGAGTCTTCCGGCGCGGCGGCGAGCTGGGTGTCGAGCTGGCCGATCACGTTGCGGATGGTGAGCTTGGTTTCGACGACGCCCGAGGCGAGGCCCTCGCGCGAGCGGGCGACGGCCCTGTCGAGCGCGCGCACGTAATCGCGGTGGCGCTTCAGATTGTTCTCATAATCCTCGACGTTGCGGAACGGGGCCGCGTTCCGGCCGGACGCGAAGGTCGGGTAGAAGGTGTGGAAGCCCGTGAAGTGGTTGATCGGGCGGACGGCGGTCAGCGCCAGCATTTCGGGCGAAACGCCTTCGAGATCCTCCTCCCGCTGATATTTGAAGACATCGTAGGCGATGCGGTCGGTCGGGTTCAGCGCATTGCGGTCGATCGCCGCCAGCGCCGCGAGCTCCCGCTGCGCCGCCTCGCGGTCGGCCGCGAAGGATTCGTCGGAGAGGAAGTCGCCGAGCCGGTCCGCGTAGCGGTAATCGCCGCGGAAGATTCCGGACAGCGGATTGCGGCGCAGGCTCGCCTCGTCGCTTTCGTGGAACAGGCGGCGGAGGCGCTCGCCGGCCGTTTCCTGCGGCGCGGCGGGAGCCGGCGCGGGCGACGGCGCGGCGGCGGCTTGCGGCGCCGCCAGAGCGGGCTCGGCATTGCGGGTGGCGCAGGCGCCGAGCAGGGCGACGGCGGCGGCGGAAAGCAGCAGGGCGCGTGCGGTCATGGCGGTCCTTTCGAGTAGGTTCAGCCGGCGCGCCGGCTCGCGATCCACTGGTCGATCTTGCGTTCGAGCACGGTGAGCGGGAGGGCGCCGGTGGCGAGGACCTGCTCGTGGAAGTCGCGAATGTCGAAGCGGGGCCCAAGCGCTTCGCGGGCGCGGGCGCGCAGCTCCAGGATCTTCAGCTGGCCGATCTTGTAGGCGAGCGCCTGGCCGGGAATGGCGATGTAGCGCTCCACTTCGGACGTGGCGTCGGTGCGGCCCATGGCGCTGTTCGACAGCATGTACTGGATGGCGCGGTCGCGGCTCCAGCCCATGGCGTGGATGCCCGAATCGACCACGAGGCGCATGGCGCGCAGCATCTCGTCGTCGAGATGGCCGTAGCGCTGGTATGGGTCCGTGAAGAGGCCGAGCTCCGGCCCCAGTTTCTCGGCATAGAGCGCCCAACCTTCGACGAAGGCGGTGTTGCCCCCGAAGCGCATGAAGTTGGGAAGCGCTTCGTTTTCCTGGGCGAGGCTGATCTGGAAATGGTGCCCGGGCGCCGCTTCGTGGAGGTAGAGCGTTTCCATGCCCGGCGTGGTGCGCGAGGGAAGGTCGTAGGTGTTGAAGTAGAACACCCCGGGCCGCGTGCCGTCGGGCGTGCCCTGCTGGTAATAAGCCCCGGCCTGGTTGCGCTCCAGGAAGGCGGGAACCGGGCGGACTTCCAGCGGCGTGCGCGGCAGGGTGCGGAACAGGCTGGCGATGCGCTGGTCGACGCGGCGGCCGATCGCCTGATAGCCTTCGGTCAGCGCCGCGGCCGACGCCGGCTTGAAGCGCGGATCGGTGCGGATGTGCTCGAAGAAAGCGGCGAGATCGCCGGAGAAGCCGACTTCGCGGCGGATCGCGTCCATCTCGCCGCGGATGCGGGCGACTTCGCGAAGGCCGAGCTCGTGGACGTACTGCGCGGTCAGCGGAAGGGTCGTCGATTCCTCGATCAGGTGCGCGTAAAGGCGCTCGCCGCCGGGCATTTGCGAAATGCCGACCGTGTCGCGGGCCACCGGAAGATATTCGTTGCGCAGGAAATCGCGCAGGCGGGTGAAGGCCGGGCGGATCTCGCCGGTGATCGCCGCGCGATAAGCGGTGCGCAGGCGCTCGCGCTCGCCTTCGGGAACGGTGTCCGGGAAGTTCTGCACGGGAAGGTAGAAGGTGGAGCCTTCGACGCCCTGTTCCAGCAAGGTGTCGAGCTGGCCGATCACGTTGTTGACGACCAGCTTCGGCTGCGTGACGCCGCTCGCCATGCCTTCGCGGAAGCGGCCGATGGCGGCGTCGATCTGGGACACGAAGCCGGTCGTCCGACGAAGGCTGTTTTCATAATCCTCGACGGTGCGGAAGGGCGCCGCGCCGCGGCCGGAGGAGAGATCGGCGAAGCCGGTGTGGAAGCCGCTGAAATGGTCGATCGGGCGAACGGCGGTCAGCGCCAGCATCGCCGGGGCGAGGCCGCGCAGCGCCATTTCCTTGTCGCGGCGGAAGACGTCGTAGGCGAGCTGGTCGGTGGCGTTGAGCGACGCGCGATCGATGGCGAGCAGGGCGTCGAGTTCGGCTTGCTGCGCGGTCCGCTCCCGATCGAAAAAGGCGGCGGAAAGATAGTCGCCATATTGCGAAGCGTAGCGCATGTCGCCGCGGTAAAGGGCGGCGATCGGCACGCGGCGCAGAAGCTCCTCGTCGCTGCGCGCGAACAGGGCGCGGAGGCGCTCGGAGGTGGGCTGGGCGGCGGCCCCGGCAGGGGCGGCGGGCGCGGCGGCCGAAGCCGGGGCCGGCGCCTCGGCGGCGCCGCCGGCCGCGCAGGCGGAAAGAAGGAGAGCGGAGGCGGAGGCGGCGGCGAGCAGCAGGGCTTTGGAGTTCACGGGCGATCCTTTGAACGGGAAGATGTCAGGAGCCGGCGCCCTGCGGCGCGTCGACGACGATGTCCGGCGCCGTGACCCACGGACGCTCGCGATACCATTTGGTGATGATGTATTTGACGCCCGCGACCACCGGGCAGCCCTGGTGCAGGGTGAATTTGTTGGGCTCGCCCAGCGTGTCCATGTTGTTCCAGGCGAACAGGTTGCCGGTCCGCGGCGTGATCTTGAGGTCGAGCTCGGGAAAGGCGGTCTGGCCGCCGGCTTCGGGCTCGTTCAGGAAGATCATCGCCGTCCAGGTTCGCTGGCCGCCGGTCTGGGCTTCCTTCAGATAATATTTCTGGTCGGTGTAGAAGAAATCGTGGTGCGGCTTGAACTCCTGGCCGACCGCGTAGCGCTGGCCCTGCACCGTTTCGCCGAGCTCCGGCTGGATGCCCATCACGGTCGAGATCTTGTCCTCGATCGCGGCGATCAGCGGATCGGCCTTGTCGAGGTTCGAGCTTTCGCTGGTGCGGTAGCTGTAATCCGGATTGTCGCTGAGCACGCCCGAGGGAAAGCGGTTGGCATCGATGCGGGCGATCACGCCTTCGCATTCCTCGCGGCTGAGGAAATCCCGGACGACGAACAGATCGGCCTGCTGCACGGGAAGGCGAAAGGCGTTGGGCGTGCGCGACAGACGGTTGCGGACGTAATCGCCGACGGCGGCGCGATATTCCTGGGGAGTCATTGGGTCCTCATTCGATGACGCGGCCGCGCACCATGACGAAGGCGACCTGTTCGAGCCGGCGGACGTCCTGCAGCGGATCGCCGTCCACGGCGATCAGGTCGGCGGACAGGCCGGTCGCGATCCGGCCGGTCTCGTTTTCGAGATCGAGCAGGCGGGCGGCGGCGGTGGTGGCCGAAGTCAGGGCTTCGGCGGGGCTCATGCCCAGCATCTCCACCATCATGTGGAGCTCCTGGGCGTTGCGGCCGTGCGCGAAGACGCCGGCGTCCGTGCCGAAAACGACGGACACGCCGGCCTGGCGCGCGGCGCGTCCGGCGCGGCCGAGATGGGCGACGGTTTCGCGGATCTTGGTCTCCACCGTCGGCGTGTAGATGCCGCGCCCGAGGCCTTCGCGCACCCCGACCAACGCCATCATGGTCGGCACCATGACGCTGCCCGACGTGCGCATCGCCTGGAGGGCGCGGGCGTCGGCAAACGTGCCGTGCTCGATCGAGTCGACGCCCGCCCGCGCCGCGGCCTCGATGCCGCGCGCGCCGTGGGCGTGGGCGGCGACGCGAAGGCCGAGCGAATGGGCGGTGGTGACGATGGCGCGCATCTCCTCGTCCGAGAAATGCGCTTCGAGGCCGCGGCCCTGCTGCGACAGGACGCCGCCCGTCGCGGTGAACTTGATCACCTGCGCGCCGGCCTGGGCGAGCTGGCGGACGCGGGCGGCGCATTCCTGCGCGCCGGTGCAGGTGTTGTTGGCGGACAGGACCTCGATGACTTCGGGGCGGAAGCCGTTGACGTCGCCGTGGCCGCCGATGATCGAAATGGGCGGGCCCGAAGCGATAATGCGGGGGCCCGCGATCAGCCCTTCGGCGGTGGCGCGGGCGAGGGCGTAGCCGACGCCCGGCGCGGAGCCGAGGTCGCGCACGGTGGTAAAGCCGGCGCGGGCGGTGACCCGGGCGTTCTTGACGCCGATCAGGGTCGCATATTCGTTCGAATCGACCGCTTCGCGCCAGAAATCGCCGCCGGGATCGCCGGAAATGTGGACATGGGTGTCGATCAGGCCCGGCATCACGGTGCGCGCGCTCTGGTCGATCAGGCGGGCGCCGGCGGGGGCCGGCTGGTGGCCGTCCGCGATCGCCGTGATCCGGCCGTCGACGATCGTGATGGTGGACGGGCCGCGCGGGCGCTGGGCGGGGTCGGCGATGAGGCGGCCCGCGTGGATGACGACGGTCTCGGCGGCGGCCGGCGAGGCGGCGGCGAACACGCCGAGGAACAGGAGAAAGAGGCGGGCGATCATGCGGCAAACCTCATGGCAAGGACGCGCCAGCCATGCGCCACGCGCGCCGCCTCTTGCAAGAACGGTTTTTGCGGGTTTTCGCGGGTGGAGCGATGGTTGAGGGCTGCGCGCTGCAACCCGCCCTTCGACAGGCTCAGGGCTGGCGGTTTGCTTGCGCCTGCCCGTCCCGGTTCCCCACCCCGCCAGGGCTGAGCGTGTCGAAGCCCGGTTTCGCCTCGCGGGCGTCTGCGCGCTGCAACCCGCCCTTCGACAGGCTCAGGGCTGGCGGTGTCGTTACGCGGCGGCCCGTCCTATCTATCCTAGTCCGCCAGGGCTGAGCGTGTCGAAGCCCGGTTTCGCCTCGCGGGCGTCTGCGCGCTGCAACCCGCCCTTCGACAGGCTCAGGGCTGGCGGTTTTAGAGCACGCAAAAAGCCCGGACCTCCGCTGGGGAGATCCGGGCCCTTGCAGTGTTCAACCGGAAGCCGGGGCTTACCAGAAGAAGTCGTAGATCACATCGACGACTTCGCCGCTCCACGTGTCTACGAGCAGCACGTCGTTGTAATAACGGACCCAGGTGTAGCCGGGGCCGGCGTCCGGCAGGCGGTACCGCCACGGATCGGTGATGTGGTAGCGGCTCGAATAGAAAGGCGCGCCGATCCGGATGCCGATCGAGAAGCGGTTATAGCCGTAGCCGTACGGGTCGTAATAACGGCCGACGCGGAACAGATCGCGGTAGCTGTTGCGATAGCTGTACCAATCGTAGCGGCGGTCGCTGCGCCAGCGCTGGCGGTCCCAGCGGCGCTCGGCGCGGTCGTAACGGCGATCCTGGCGCCAGTCGCGCCGGTCGTCCCTGCGATCCTCGCGCGCTTCCCGGCGATTCTCCCGCTCGCGCTGCAGATAACGGTCGCGGGCGCGAACGGCGCGGGCGTCGTTCGGATCGACATTGTTCCAGCCGTCGGGATAGCGCTGCACGCGCTCCTGGCGGTTGTCGACCCGGTCCTGCCGGCGCTCGATGCGGTCTTCGCGGCGCTCGAGCCGGTCTTCGCGGCGCTCCAGCCGGTCGGCGCGGCCGGGGCCCCGCTGAGCCGCGGCGGCGGCGGCCGCCTGCTGCTGCTGGGCCTCCCACTGCTGCCGCTGTTCGGCGCGGACGCGGGTCTGCTCGAGGAAGCCGCCGCCGCCATCCTGGCGGGCCTGGCGCTGCTGCTGACGCTCGGCGCGCGCCGCCTGCCGCGCCTGGCGCTGCTGCGGGCTGACCTCGCGGACCTCCTGACGCGATTCCGTGCGGACTTCCTGCCGCTGGGTGCGCGCTTCCGAACGCGCCTGGTTGCGCGCCTGGTTCTGCTCGAAGCGCTGCTGCCAGCGCTGCTGCCGGCTGTCCTGAGCGAAAGCGGGCGTGGTCGCCGCGGCCGCCAGCAAAATACCGATCAATGCCCTTCGCATTCTCTTACTCCTCACGCGGGCGGCAAACCCGCCCTTCGATGCGGCCACAAGTGCATCAATGAGGATGAGCGGTAGCTGAACTGGGCCGGCAGCCGCGCGACAGGAATCGCGGCGCCTGTGTCAGCGCTGCGCGCGGGGACGGGGACGGGCGGGCCGCAGCGCCGGCGTGGCGCGCGCGGCGTCTTCGGGCGCGATGCCGGGCGGCGGGGCGCCGGCAACCTGCTCCTGGCCGCTGCGGGCGCGGATGGCGCGGCGCAGCGCTTCGCGGATCCGGGGATAGGTGCCGCAGCGACACAGGTTGCCGAGCGCCGCATCCACTTCGGCGTCGGTGGGGCTGTCGGCGCGCTCGATCAGGGCGGCGGCGGCCATGATCATGCCGGGCTGGCAGAAGCCGCATTGCGACACCTGCTCGGCGGCCCAGGCCTGCTGCACCGGATGCGAGCGGTCGCCCGACAGGCCTTCGATGGTGGTGACGAGGCTTCCTTCCAGCGCGCCGATCGGCACGGTGCAGCTCAGCACGGCCCGGCCGTCGACATGCACGGTGCAGGCGCCGCAATGGCCGGTGCCGCAGCCATATTTGGTGCCGGTCAGGTTGGACGCGTCGCGCAGCGCCCAGAGGAGGGGCGTTTCGGGATCGAGCCGGTAGCGGACGGCCTGACCGTTGACGGTGAAGCTGGTCATGGCGGCCGTCTTAAGGCGCGCGCCCGGCGATGGGAATCCCCGCCGCGGCTCAGAGCGCCGCTTGGGCCAGCTTCACATGGTAATGGTTCGCGGCATAACCCGCCCCGTTATAGCCTTTGACGAAGGCGACGCAGCTTTCCGGATTGCCGGGTTTCGCGGCGCGCAGGGCGTCGAGCAGCTTCTTGGTGCGCACGAAGCGGATGAAGCATTCGAGATGCGCTTCCTCGCTTTCGGTCAGCGCCAGGGCCATGTCGAAGGCCGACGCATAGCCCAGCGACTTGGCATTCTCGCCCAGCACCTGGAAGGCGCCCCAGGAGCAGGCCTGGAAGGCCGCGTCCGGATCGAGCGCGCAGGCGTCGGCGAGCTTGCCGTATTGCGCCGAAAAGGGGCCGTAGGTGCCGGGCTGCCATTTGGGCGCGGACAGGATCGGGTGGCTCTTGTCGAAGCGGTGCCCGGTGGCGCGGCTGAACACGTGCTTTTCATAAAGGATGGACGGGCGGCCCGCGTCGTCGAAGGGGCCGCGCGGCGCTTCCACCTTGCGGACCGCCATGATGAGCTTGGGCGACACGCCGAGCTCGGCCGCGACCCGCTCGAAATCGGCGGGCTTGAGCGCGGGCGCCGCCTTGTTCGACAGGCGGGCGAGGAGCGCGGCGCGCGCCGCCGCGTCGAAGCCGCCCTCCGGCGGCAGGCTGAGCCGGATCCGCAGCGTCGCGACGTCGAACCGGCCGGCCGGCGCCGCCGGCGCGGGCGCCGGCTTGGGAGCGGTCGGCATGTCCGGAATGACGACAACCTTGGGCGCCGCATCTTCCCCGTCCCGCGGCACGCCGCAGCGGTCAAGAATGGCGTCGAAGCGCGCGACGAATTCGGCGGTGATCGGGCCCTTCAGCTCCGGACGAATGAGCGCAATGAGCTCCTGGCGATAGTTCGGCATCGAATCCCCCCTCTCGATAGCGAATCGGGAGCGTAGCGCAGCATTTCCTACAAGACACGCCCGAAAGCGCGGCTAAGGAAGAGGCAGCCCCGCGAGGAGGAGAGCGAAGGTGTCGGAAACCAGGATTGCAGTGTCGCTGGAGGGCCATGTCGCCCATATCGAGCTCGCCCGCGAGGAGAAGCTCAACGCCATGGACGGCGAGATGTTCGCCGCCATCGGCGAGGCCTTTCGAAGCCTCGGCACCGACCATCGCGTCCGCTGCATCCTGCTTTCCGGGCGCGGGCGGCATTTTTCCGCCGGGCTCGATCTCGAATATGCCGGCAGCCAGTTCCCGCCCTCCGACGATCCCGGCCGCGCCGCCGAATCACGCCTGCGCCACATCCATTGGCTGCAGGACGCGTTCAGCGCCGTCGAATCGGCGCGGGCGCCGGTGGTGGCGGCGGTGCACGGCGGCTGCATCGGCGCGGGCGTCGACCTCGCCAGCGCGTGCGACCTTCGAGTCGCCTCCGCCGAGGCCTTTTTCCAGGTCGCCGAAGTGGACGTCGCCATCACCGCCGATCTCGGCACGCTGCAGCGGCTCGGGCACCTCATCCCGCACGGCATCCTGCGCGAGCTCACCTATACGGGCCGCCGCATGGGCGCCGAGGAAGCGGCGCGCTACGGCCTCGTCAACGCGGTTTCGGGCACCAGGGAGGAGGCGATCGCGACGGGGCTGGAGCTTGCCGGCACCATCGCGGCCAAGTCGCCCCTCGCCGTCGCCGGCGCCAAGCTCAGCCTCAACTACAGCCGCGGGCGGCCGGTGGAGGAGGGGCTGCGGCATGTGGCGCTCTGGAATTCGGCGACTTTGGTGAGCGCGGACCTCCATGCGGCGGTCGCGGCGCGGCTGACCAAGACGACGCCGGAATTCGGTCCGCTTTCGGACTGATCGTTGCGCTTGTGAACCGACGCGCAATCGGTAAGCTTGGCGTCATGAACAAGCAAACCGGTCCGCTGCTCAAGGCCACCTCGCGCTCCAAGGCGACGACGGTGGGCGAGCTCATGTCCCCCGCCATCGGCGTCTTCCGCCGCGACGCCACCGTCGCCGAGACGATCGAGCAGCTGCGCGTCCTGACGCAGGCCGCCTTCATCACCTATTGCTACGTCACCGACGAATCGGGGCGGCTCGAAGGCGTGGTGGTGATGCGCGACATGCTCCTCGCCCGGCCGGAAGCGACGCTCGGCGAGATCATGCTCACCGACGTCTTCGCGCTGGAGAACGACCTGCCGCTCGCCGATGCGCTGAAGGCCGCGCTGTCCAAGCATTTCCCGGTCTATCCGGTGGTCGACGACGGCGGCATCCTCGTCGGCCTCGTCCGCGGTGAGGCCCTGTTCGCCGAACAGGCGATCGAGATCAGCGCCCAGGCGGGCGCCATGGTCGGCGTCGAGAAGGAGGAAAGGCTGACCACGCCGCTGAAGCGCAGCCTCCTCCTTCGCCACCCCTGGCTGCAGATCAACCTGCTCACCGCCTTCCTCGCCGCCGCGGTGGTGGGCATGTTCGAGCATACGCTCGGCCAGCTCGTCATTCTCGCCGTCTTCCTTCCCGTGCTCGCCGGCCAGTCCGGCAATACGGGCTGCCAGGCGCTTGCGGTGACGCTGCGCGGCATGACGCTGGGCGAAGTGCAGGCGGGGAGCGAGCGCAAGCTGGTGATGAAGGAAGGCGTGCTCGGCCTCTGCAACGGCCTCCTCGTCGGCACCATGGCGGGCCTCGGCATGGTCTTCTACGCCAGCATGCAGGGCGAGGCGCAGCCCTGGCTGATGGGCATGGTGGTGACGGTGGCGATGACCTGCTCCTGCGTGATCAGCGGCCTGTCCGGCGCGCTCATCCCGCTCACCTTGAAGCGCTTCGGGGCCGATCCGGCGACCGCGTCCAGCATCTTCCTCACCACCGCCACCGACATCGCCAGCATGGGCATCTTCCTCGGCCTGTCGACCATATTGCTGCTCTGACACGGTCGGATAAGAGAGGGGCGGCGCCCACAAGCGCTTGAAACGCGGCGACCCCTTTGCTATCGGCGCCAGCGACGGCGCGGGAACTGTTCTCGCGACGACCCGATTTTTATGCTATCGGCGTGCGCTTCCGGCAGGATCGAAAGACACTGCCGCGCACCGCTTTTTGACCGGAGAGTGACAGGCTTTTATGCAGATTCTCGTTCGCGACAACAATGTCGACCAGGCGCTGCGAGCGCTCAAGAAGAAGCTCCAGCGCGAAGGCGTCTACCGCGAGATGAAGCTGCGCCGTCACTATGAAAAGCCGTCCGAGAAGCGCGCCCGCGAGCGCGCGGCGGCGATCCGGCGCGCCCGCAAGCTCGAGCGCAAGCGCGCCGAGCGCGACGGCGGCGGCGCCCGCTAAGCATCACGGCGCTCCGCCCGGTCCCCAGCGGGGCCGAAAAGGCGGCGCTTGCTTCGTGCGGGGGCGGCGATAGATTCGCCGCCCTTGCCGTTTCCGGGTCCGAAAGGCCTCACATCCACGCTTAAGGGGGCACGATGTCCGTCACCGCCGTTCCGATCCGTCCGCTGAAGAAGGGCTCGGTCTTGAAGCTCTGGCTCGGCATCGTCGTCCTCGTCGCTCTGGCCGCGGCGGCCGCCTGGTACACCACCGGCCGCCTGCACTTCACGAAGACGGCGTCGGGCCTCGAATATCGCGTGATCGAGGAAGGCGAGGGGCCGCATCCGGCTGCGACCGACCTTGCCCTCATCAACTATACGGGCCGTCTTCAGGACGGCACCGTGTTCGATTCGAACGAAGGCGGCCAGCCGGTGCCGCTTCCCGTCAACGGATCGATCGAGGGCTTTTCGGAAGCGCTCCAGCTGATGAGCAAGGGCGCGACCTATCGCCTGCGCATTCCGCCGAACCTCGGCTACGGCGCGGCTGGCGCCGGCGGCGGCGTGATCCCGCCCAACGCGACTCTCGAATTCGACGTCACCCTTGTCGATTTCCGTGCGCTCACCCCCGAGCAGATCCAGCAGATGCAGATGATGCAGATGATGCAGCAGCAGGGCGGCGCCGGTGGCGCCGGCGCGCCTCCGGGCGGCGCTCCGGGCGGCGAGGGCGCGGCACCGGGCGGCGCGGGCGCGGCGCCGGGCGGCGCCGGTGCGCCTCCGGGCGGCGCCGAGCGCGGCCGCGGCCGCGGCGCGGAAGGCGCCGCACCGCCGACCGGCAACAGCACCCGCTGATCCAGGCTCGATCCTAGAAACAGCGGCGGCGGCGGAGCTTCAGGGCTCCGCCGCCTTTTCTTTTGTGCCTGCGCAACCGTGAGCGCAGCCGGTGTCCTGCAATCCGTCTTCCACAGGC
>DASVQT010000150.1:0-13732 GCA_036388975.1 Allosphingosinicella sp.
CCTCGCCATGGCGCCGTTCGCGGCGGGCGCAGCCTTGAGGGCGGCGCGAGACTAGGTTCCTCTCCATCGGAGATGGGGAGGATTTAGCGGCTCCACCTCGCGAAGATGGCGGTGGGGAGGAGGAGGCCGCGCGATTCTTCGCGGACCGCCATGTCTCCGCATTCGACCCGGCCGCCGAGGTCGGCCATGGCTTGCCGGAGGAGTTCGCCGATCGCCAGCGCCGACATGCGCACCGCATAGACGGTGAGCACCAGGAAGCGGCTGTCGGCGTCGAGGAGCTTGCGGCAATCGGCGATAAGGGCGGGGAGGCCTTCCTCCAGCTTCCAGATCTCGCCCTGCGGCCCGCGGCCATATTTCGGAGGATCGAGGATGATGCCGTCATAGCGGCGGCCGCGCCTCACCTCGCGCGCGGCGAACTTGCCCGCATCCTCGACCAGCCAGCGGATCGGGCGATCCGACATTCCGGACAAAGCCGCATTCTCCTTGCCGGCCTCGACCGACTTCTTGGACGCATCGACATGGACGAGCTTCGCCCCCGCGCCCGCCATGGCAAGCGTGCCGACGCCGGTATAGCCGAACAGGTTCAGCGCTTCGGTCCCCTCCCCCAGCCGCTCCCGCATCCAGGCCCATTGCGGCGACATGTCCGGGAAGAAGGCGAGATGGCGGAAGGGCGTCGTCTGAGCGCGGAAGCGCACCTCCTCCCAGCCGAGCGGCCAGCCGTCGCGCGGCACGTCGCGTTCGAAGACCCAGCGGCCGCCGCCTTCCTCGTCCGAGCCGGGGAGGAACTCGGCGTCGGCGTCCCAGCTTCCGAGCGACGGCGCCCACATGGCCTGCGGCTCGGGGCGGACGAAGCGGTAGCGGCCGTATCGCTCGAGCTTGCGGCCATGGCCCGAGTCGATCAGCCCGTAATCGGCCCAGGGCTCGGCGACGAGGGTGAGGAGGCTCACGCGGCGCGAACGGCGGGGACGCCGATGGTCGCGCGGGCGCGCGGGCCGGCGAGCATCTTCGCGCCGGCGGCCCGCACCTGATCGAGGGTGATCGCGGCGAGCGCCTCGACCACTTCCGAAGGCTCGACCAGCCGGCCGTGAACGGCGAGCTGGCGCGCCAGATAATGGGCCTGCCCCCATGAGGTTTCGAGCGACATGAGGAGCGAGGCGCGGGCCTGGGTACGCACGCGCTCGAGCTCGCGCTGAGTCGCGTCCTCGGCCGCCGCGGCGATCACCTCCTCGATCAAAGCCGCGGCCGCCGCCGATTCGCGCCGCGCCGTTGCCGCATAAACGTAGAACAGGCCGGCGTCGGAATAAGGCTGGAGGTGCGAATAGATGGAATAAGCGAGGCCGCGATCCTCGCGGATCTGCTGAAAAAGGCGCGACGAGGCGCCGCCGCCGACGATGTCCGAGAACAGCCGCGCGGCATGATAATCGGGCGCCTTTTGCGCCGGCGCGGGCATGGCGAGGGCGAGGTGCGCTTGTTCGGACTTGAGGCGGCCGACGCGGGCGCCGCCGGTGTAGACGGCCGGCTCGTGATCGTCGATCTCGCCTTCGGGAAGGCCCTCGAAGTGACGCTCGGCAAGGGCGACGAGCGCGTCGTGCTCGATCTTGCCGGCGCCGACCAGGATCAGGCTGCCGGCGCGGTAGCGCTCCATGCGCCAGGCGTGGAGATCGTCGACGGTCACGCGGCCGACGCTCGCTTCGTCGCCGAGGATGGAGCGGCCGAGCGGCTGATCCGCGAAGGCGGCTTCCCAGAGCTCGTCGAAGATGATGTCGTTGGGCGTGTCGCGCGCTTCGCCCAGCTCCTGGAGGACGACGTCCTTTTCGCGCTCCAGCTCGTCCGCCTTGAAGTGCGGGCGGCGGATCATGTCGGCGACGAGCTCGACGCCCAAAGGCACATGCTCGGCCATCACCGTCGCGGTGAAGCTGGTGCCGTCGCGGTCGGTGCTGGCATTGAGCTCGCCGCCGACATCCTCGATCGCTTCGCTGATCTCCCGCGCGGAGCGGCCGCCCGCGCCCTTGAACACCATATGCTCGTAAAGGTGGGCGATGCCGTTCAAGGCCGCCGGCTCGTGGCGCGAGCCCGCATCGGCATAAAGGCCTACGGCCGCGGTCTCGACGCCCGGCATCGCGCGGCTGGCGACCCGGAGGCCGTTCGACAAGGTGGTGAGCGTCTTCATCCGCGCCCGATCTAGTGGCGCGAAGCGGCGGCGGCAACCGAAGGGCGGTGGCGGCCCGGCGCGGCGCCCGCTAGCCTTTGCGAATGGAGCCGGACGAGGACAAGCAGATCGCGCCGCCGGACAGGCACGCCGGCGCGGCCGTCTGGGTCGAGGTGGCAAGCCTTTCCGAAGCGCTGGCCGAGGCGGCCCGCCTGATCGCCGCGCTGGCGCCGGACGTCGCGGTGCGCACGTGCCGGGCGGAGCGTTATTGGAAGATCGAGGAGTGGTTCAAGATCGACCTCGACTTCGAAGCCGCGGATGCGGGCGGCGCGTTCGCGGCGGCCTTGGCAAAGCTCGCGCCGCGTTGGGGGCGGGTGGCCTGCGACGAGGGCGATCTCCACGCGTCCTGGCATCATCTGGAGGATGGCGGCTTCATCCTCCCCAGCGCCCGCTGCGCGATTCTCCAGGCCTATTGGCCGGTTGAGCCGGACTGACCGTTCGCTGCGTCAGGCGCGGGCTGCTGCCGCCGCTTCAGCGCGAGGAAGTAGATGAGGCCCGCCGTCACGGCGAAGAAGAACCATTGCCAGGCATACATCATGTGGTTGTTGGGCAGGTCCTCGGGATTGGGCGCTGCGCTCGGCTGCAGCCCCTGGGCGGCGGCGTCGGAGACGAGGCGGATGGCGTTCTCGCGGTCCGGCGCGATCACGCCGGAAACGGCGCCGCCCCGCCAGCCCTGCGGCGGGCGATGGTCGCGGCCCCAGCCCATGTCGACCTGCATGCCCGGCCCTTCCATGCCGCCGGTGCGGCAGGCGGCGATGTGGCTCCACCCAGTCTGCCCCTGCCGGTTGCGCCCCGCAATGGCGCGCCAGCCGCTGACTTCGACGCAGAAGCCGGTCGCGCGGCGGTAGAGCAAGGCCGCGCGGTCGCCCGGGCCGGCGGGCCAGGCGACGGGGGGCTGATTGGCGGCGGCGCGGTAGCTGGCGATCAGCGCGTCCTTTTCGCCGGCGCGGCCGAGCTGCCAGATGCCGAGGCCGATCATGGTCGCGATCGCCGCGGCGACCACGATCGTGGGGATGAGCGGAAGCTTCACGGCTCGTCCCCGCGCACGATCTGGCCTTCGCGGGCACGGTGGCGATATTCCAGCGCGAGCAAGGCGCCCTTGGAATAGCGCAGCGAGCCCATGACCATGGCGACGGTGAGCGGCAGCCAGATGAGGACGTGCACCCACCAGGGCGGCGTCGAGATCAGCTCGAGCGCGATGGCGAGGCCGGTGACCAAAGCGCCGATGCCCAGCGTCAGAAAGGCGGCCGGCCCGTCGCCGACGTTGAAGGCGGTGAAATCCAGCCCGCAGGCACGGCAGGAGGCGGCGAAGCGCGCGAAGCCGGCGAACAAAGTCTTGGCGCCGCAGCGCGGGCAAAGGCCTCCGAGGGAGACTTGGACGGGGGTGGGTTCGGTGCCTTCCACGCGGGGTCCTTCGATACGGCCTTCGCCAGGCTCAGTCCCTACTCGGGATGAGCGGAAAGGTTGCCTCCTTTACCGCTCATCCTGAGGAGCCCGTTCGACTGCCTGCCAAGGCAGGCGCTCAGGGTAGACTGCCTGTCGAAACGGCGTTTCGAGAGACCAGCCGAGTGGACGCCCTTAGTGAACCGCCGCGCCCCAGCCGCCCCAGACGTAGATGGCGAGGAAGAGGAACAGCCAGACGACGTCGACGAAATGCCAGTACCAGGCCGCGGCTTCGAAGCCGAAATGCTGGCGGGCGGTGAAGTGGCCCTTGTAAGCGCGCACCAGGCAGACGATCAGGAAGATCGTGCCGATGAGCACGTGGGCGCCGTGGAAGCCCGTCGCCATCATGAAGGTCGAGCCGTAGATGTTGGCGCCGTCCTCCACTTCGCCGACGAACATGAAGGGCGCGTGCATATATTCGTAAGCCTGGATGCACGTGAACACGATGCCGAGGCCGATGGTGAGCCACAGGCCGTTGATCAGGCCCTTGCGGTCGCCGTGGATCAGCGAATGGTGCGCCCAGGTGATCGTCGTGCCGGAGCAGAGCAGGATGAGCGTGTTGATCAGCGGCCAGCTGAACGGATCGAGCACTTCCATGCCTTCGGGCGGCCAATGCCCGCCGACCGATTCGACCGCCGAAGGAAAGAGCGCGGCGTTGAAATAGGCCCAGAACCAGGCGACGAAGAACATCACTTCGGAGGCGATGAAGAGGATCATGCCGTAGCGCAGGTGAAGCTGCACCACCGGCGTGTGATCGCCCGCATGGGCTTCCCGGATCACGTCCGCCCACCAGCTGAACATGGTGACGAGCACGCCGACGAAGCCGAGCACGGTCAGGTACACGCCCGCCGAATTGTCGTGCATCCAAAGAACCGCGCCGCCTGTCAGCAGCAGGGCCGACATGGAGCCGACGAACGGCCAGATGCTCGGCGGCAGGATGTGATAGGGATGGTTCTTGGCTCCGGCCATCGGGGCTTTCCTTATGTTCCTCGGATGCGCCGGACGGACGCCCGGCGGCGGGCTGTTGGCGACCCTCTAGCTTCCCTCTCGCGCCGAATCCACCGGGTAAAAGGTGTAGCTGAGCGTGATCTCGCTGATCCGGCGCGCGTCCGGATCCTGGAGGATGCGCGGATCGACGTAGAAGACGACCGGCATGCGCATTTCCTCGCCGGGCTGGAGCGTCTGCTCGGTGAAGCAGAAGCACTGTATCTTGGTGAAATACTGGCCGGCCGAAGCGGGCGTGACGTTGAACGTCGCCGTGCCGGTGACCGGCCGCGCAGAGAGGTTGCGCGCCGTGTAGAAAGCGATGGAGCGCTCGCCGATCGCGACATTGTGGGTCGGCTGCTCCGGCTCGAAGCGCCAGGGGAGCGCGTTCGATACGGTGGCGTCGAAGCGCACCGACATGCGCTGGCCGACCGCGCCCGGCGCCCGGCCGCCGACGGCCATCTGGGTGGTGCCCGCAAATCCCGTCACCTGGCAGAACAGGCGGTAAAGCGGCACGCTGGCGAAGGCGAGGCCGACCATGGCGAGCGCGACGAAAGCGGCGATGACGCCGGTGCGGCCGTTGCGGCGCGCAATCGCGGCGGCGCCGGCGGGAAGAGCGGCGTCGCTCATCCCCCGGACATCCGGGCGATGGTGATGAAGAACATGAGCGCCGCGAAGGCGAGCAGCGCGAAGGCCATGACGACCGAGCGGCTGCGCTGGCGGGCGCGGACGTCGCGGGCGTGCTGGAGCTCTTCGGGAGTCGTCATGCAATGATCCACTTGTCTGCGACGAGGGCGCCGAACAGCGCGAAAAGATACAGGATCGAGAAAGCGAACAGGCGCTTCTCCGGCGCCATGCCTTCGGGCTCGGCCGCCTTGTTGGCGTTCACCTGCGCCGCCATGGCGAGGAAGACGAGGCTGAGCGCAGCCGCCGCCGCGCCGTAAAGCGGGCCGGCGAGGCCGAGCGGCCAGGGCGCGACCGCCGCCGCCGCCATGGGCAGGCTGTAGAGCAGGATCTGGCGGCGCGTCGCCCTGGCGCCGGCGACGACCGGAAGCATCGGCACGCCGGCCGCGGCATAATCGGAACGGACGAACAGCGACAGCGCCCAGAAGTGTGGCGGGGTCCAAAGAAAGATCAGGGCAAAGAGCAGGACGGGGAGCGCGCTCGCGTCGCCAGTCGCAGCCGCCCAGCCGATCAGCGGCGGAAAGGCGCCGGCCGCGCCGCCGATGACGATGTTCTGAGGCGTGCGGCGCTTCAGCCACACCGTGTAGATGAGGACGTAGAAGAGGATCGAGCCGGCGAGGACGGCGGACGCGAACCAGTTGGTCGCGACGCCCATCAGGATCACCGAGAAAAAGGAAAGGCCCACGCCGAAATGGAGCGCCGACTGCCGGTCCATCCGGCCCGCCGGGAGCGGACGCCCGGCGGTGCGCTTCATCTTGGCGTCGAGATCGGCCTCGTACCACATGTTGAGCGCCGCCGCGGCGCCGGCGCCGAGCGCGATGCACAGGATGGCGGTGAAGGCGAGCACGGGGTGCAGCGACACGGGCGCGACCAGCATGCCGCACAGGCCAGTGAAAACGACGAGGCTCATCACCCGCGGCTTCGTAAGCGCGACGAAATCGCGCCAGTCGGCGGGGAGGCTGGTGTCGTATGCGGTTGCGGTCACGCTGGTCATATAGTCCTCCCCTCCCGGTTGCGGGAGGGTTCGGGGATGATCCGGTTCAGAACTGGGGGAGCGCTCCGAAGAACGCTCCCCCCGCTAGCCCTGAGCCTGTCAAAGGGCGGGTTGCAGCACTCCGACCCGGGCTTCGACAAGCTCAGCCCTAGCGGTTCCCGCAACCCTCACGTTCCCACTCAATCCACCTTCGGCAGGGTCTCGAACTGGTGGAAGGGCGGCGGGCTCGAAAGGGTCCATTCAAGCGTCGTCGCGCCTTCGCCCCAGGGATTGTCCGGAGCCTTCTTGCCGGCGATCAGCGACCAGATGATGTTCACGAAGAAGAACACCATGCCGATCGCCATGATCACATAGCCCCAGCTCGCGACCTCGTTCCACCAGCCATAGGCGTCCGCATAATCGTTCACGCGGCGCTGCATGCCGGTCATTCCGAGGAAGTGCATCGGGAAGAAGAGCACGTTCACGCCGATGAAGAACACCCAGAAGTGCAGCTGGCCGAGGAGCTCGCTGTACATCCGGCCCGACATCTTCGCGAACCAGTAATAGAAGCCCGCGAACAGCGAGAACACCGCGCCCAGCGACAGCACGTAGTGGAAGTGCGCCACCACATAATAAGTGTCGTGGAAATAGGTGTCGACGCCGCCGTTCGCCAGCACGACGCCGGTGACGCCGCCCACGGTGAACATGAAGATGAAGCCAAGCGCCCAGAGCATCGGCGTCGGGAAGCTGATCGAGCCGCCCCACATGGTCGCGATCCAGGAGAAGATCTTGATGCCGGTGGGCACCGCGATCACCATGGTCGCCGCCGTGAAGTACATCTTGGTGTTCACGTCGAGACCGACCGCGAACATGTGGTGCGCCCAGACGACGAAGCCGATGACGCCGATCGCGACCATGGCATAGGCCATGCCGAGATAGCCGAAGACCGGCTTGCGGCTGAACGTCGCGACGATGTGGCTGATCATGCCGAAGCCCGGCAGGATCATGATGTACACTTCCGGGTGTCCGAAGAACCAGAAAAGGTGCTGGTAAAGGAGCGGATCGCCGCCGCCGGCGGGATTGAAGAAGTGCGTCCCAAAATTGCGGTCGGTGAGCAGCATGGTGATCGCGCCGGCGAGGACCGGGAGCGCGAGCAGCAGCAGAAAGGCCGTCACCAGCACGGACCAGACGAAGAGCGGCATCTTGTGCAGCGTCATGCCCGGCGCGCGCATGTTGAAGATGGTGGTGATGAAGTTGATGGCGCCGAGGATCGACGAGGCGCCCGCGAGGTGGAGCGAAAAGATCGCCATGTCGACGGCGGGCCCGGTGGAGCCCGTCGAGGACAAGGTCGGATAGACCGTCCAGCCGACACCCGCGCCGTTGCCGACGCCGCCCGACACGAAGGCGGAGCCCAGAAGCAGGATGAAGGCGGGCGGAAGCAGCCAGAAGCTGATGTTGTTCATCCGCGGAAAGGCCATGTCCGGCGCGCCGATCATGATCGGAACGAACCAGTTGCCGAAGCCGCCGATCATCGCCGGCATCACCATGAAGAAGACCATGATGAGGCCGTGGGCGGTGATGAGCACGTTCCAGAAGTGGAGCGCTTCGTCGAACGTCGCCTGGGTGCCCGCAAAGGCGGAAGCCCAGGCCTGCAGATATTGCACGCCCGGATGGGCGAGCTCGGCCCGCATCAGGCCCGAAATCGCGCCGCCGATGATCCCCGCGATGATCGCGAAGATCAGGTACAGCGTCCCGATGTCCTTGTGGTTGGTCGACATGAACCAGCGGGCGAAGAAGCCCGGCTTGTGGTCCGCATCGTGGTCGTGGGCGTGATCATGAGCCGACGCATAGTGGCTCGCATTTGCGGTGGTGTCGGTCATGTCAGTTGCTGTCGCCCTCGCGGGTGTTCGTGGCGCCCTGGGTCGAAACCTGGGGCGTGCTGGTGCCGGGATTGACGCCCGCCGGTGCCGGGCTCGTTTCGGTCGCCTGGCCGGCCGTCACGCCTTCCTGGCGGGGATTGGCGCCGGCGGCAGGCTGGGCGCCGGCAGCCGGAGCGGCCGCCGCGGCCGGGCGCGCGCCCGGCATCTGGCCGCCGCGCGAACCCACCCAGGCGGCGAATTGCTGCGGCGAGACCACTTCGACGGCGATCGGCATGTAGGCGTGGCGGGCGCCGCAAAGCTCGTAGCAGACACCGTAATAAAGGCCCGGCCGCTCGGCGCGGAACCAGGTCTCGTTCACCCGGCCCGGAACCGCGTCCATCTTCACCCAGAAAGCGGGAACGCCCCAGCTGTGGATGACGTCGTTGGACGTGACGAGCAGCTTCACCGTCGCGTTGACCGGAACCACCATGCGGTTGTCGACGGCCAGGAGACGCGGCTGGTTGGTGGCGCGCGCCTGCTCCTCGGTGAGGAGGTTGGAGACGAGCTGCACATTGTGGTCGGGATATTCATATTCCCAATACCATTGGTTGCCGATCACCTTGATGGTCAGATCGGCCGCCGGCGGGCTGTACTGGCGCGACAGGAGCTTGATCGACGGCAGCGCGATCACGATCAGGATCAGGACCGGGACGAGCGTCCAGACCACTTCGAGCAAGGTGTTGTGGGTGGTGCGCGACGGCGTCGGGCTGGCGCTGCGCCGGAAGCGGACGATCACCCAGAGCATGAGGATCAGGACGAAGATCGTGATGATGGTGATGGCCGGCATCAGGATCCAGTCGTGGAACCAGGCGGCTTCGCGGCCGATCGGCGTGAACTGATCCTGGAGACCGAGGCGTTCGTCGGGCTGGCCGATGCCGGGGTTCGGCGTCGCCGCGCTGGCGGCGGTGCTGCGGGCGACGGCCGCGTCGCTCGGGCGCTCGCCGCCGTCGTTCGGGCCGGCCACATCCTGCGGCTGCGCGCCGCCGACGGCCTGCGAAGAGGGCACGGTGCCGCCGACCGGCGGAACGGCCTGGGTCGCACCCGGAGCGGGCGTCGCCGCGGTCGCGGCGGGCGCCGGCGCGGCCTTGGTTGCGGCCGGCGCGGGGGCGGGCGCGGCCTGGCCGAACGCGGCGGCAGGCGCGAGGCCGAATGCCGCGGCCGCTGCGATAATCTTGAAAAGAGTCTTCATCTAAACCCCGTTGGACCCGCCCGAGCGCGCGGGAATGGATTCGAGACGCCCGGGGGGCGGTGCGGGCGCCTTATAGGCAGGACCGGCACCGCTCTCAAGCGCGCAGATGGTGCGCTTGATGATCATCCGCAAGTATCTGAAAAGATTGCGCTTTGCAGAGGCCCATGAGGCTTTGCTTGATGCCCGGGGCGCGCTCGCCTATCTCCCGCCCGCACCAGGGCCGGGAGGAGCGGGCATGACCGAAGACGAGATCCTCGCCGAGTTCGTGGCCGCGGACGCCCTTTTGGAGGGCCATTTCGTCCTGTCCTCGGGCCTTCACAGCTCCCGCTATTTGCAATGCGCGCGCGTTCTGATGGACCCCGCCCGCGCCTCCAAGCTCGCCTCCGCTTTGGTCCGGAGCTTCCCGCTCGAGATCAAGAAGCAGCTTTCCATCATCGTCTCGCCCGCGATGGGCGGGATCATCATCGGCCACGAGGTCGGCCGCTCCATGGGCCTCGAGGCGGTCTTCCTCGAACGGCCCAGCGGCACGTTCGAGCTTCGCCGCGGCTTCCGGCTGGAGCCGGGGCAGAAGGTGCTGCTCGTCGAGGATGTGGTGACCACGGGCCTCAGTTCCCGCGAGGCGATCAAGGCGGTGGAAGCCGCGGGCGGCGAGGTCGTCGCCGCCGCGGCGCTCGTCGACCGCTCCAACGGTATTGCCGATCTCGGCGTCCCCTTCATTCCGCTGATCCGGATCGACGTCCCCGTCTACGAGCCGGAGAACCTCCCGCCGGATCTCGCCGAAATGCCCGTGCAGAAGCCCGGCAGCAGGAAGGCCCCTGTCCCGAGCGGAGCCGAGGGGGCATGAGCGAGCACCTCCGCCTCGGCGTCAACATCGACCATGTCGCGACCATCCGCAACGCGCGCGGCGGCGACCATCCCGATCCCGTCCGCGCCGCCTTCGCCGCCGCGGCCGCCGGCGCCGACGGCATCACCGCCCACCTGCGCGAAGACCGTCGCCACATACGCGACGACGACATTTCCCGGCTGATGGAGAGGCTCACCATCCCGCTCAACCTCGAGATGGCGGCGACCGAGGAGATGCTGGAGATCGCGCTGCGCCACCGGCCGCACGCCGCCTGCATCGTTCCCGAGCGGCGGGAGGAGCGGACCACCGAAGGCGGTCTCGATGCGGCGGGGCAGGACAATCACCTCCTGCCCTTCGTGGCGCGGCTCGGCGATGCGGGCATCCGCGTCAGCCTGTTCATCGAGCCCGACGCCCGCCAGGTCGCCGCCGCCGTCCGCCTCGGCGCGCCCGTGGTCGAGTTCCACACCGGCCGCTACGCGCACCTGGACGGCCCAGAAGATGCGGGCGAGCGCGCCGCGGAGCTCCGCCGCATCGCCGATGCAGCCGCGCTCGCCTCCAAGAACGGCATCGAGACCCATGCCGGCCACGGCCTGACCTTCGACAACGTCGCGCCGATTGCCGCCATTCCACATATTCGCGAGCTCAACATCGGCCATTTCCTGGTCGGCGAGGCGATCTTCACCGGCTTCGAAGCCACCGTGCGCCGCATGCGCGCCCTGATGGACGCGGCGCGGGGATGATCATCGGCATCGGCTCCGACCTGTGCAACATCGAGCGTATCCAGAATTCGCTCAACCGCTTCGGCGAGCGCTTCGAGCGCCGCGTCTTCACCGATGCGGAGCGGGCCAAGGCGGAGAAGCGGCCGTTCACCCGCGCCGGCACCTATGCCAAGCGCTTCGCCGCCAAGGAGGCCTTTTCCAAGGCGGTCGGCACCGGCTTTCGCCGCGGCGTGTTCATGCGCGATATAGGCGTCGTCAACAAAGCGTCGGGCGAACCGACGCTGCACCTGACGGGAGGCGCCAAGGAGAGGCTTGACGCCATGATCCCCGAAGGCCACGCGGCCGTGATCCACCTGACCATGACCGACGATCATCCCTTCGCCATGGCGTTCGTCGTCATCTCCGCCGTGCCCGAGGAGCCGAAAGCTTGACCGACAGCGACCGTCCCGTCGCATCCGGCGATCCCGCCCCTGAGCCCATTGGCCCCGAGCCCGTCGCCCCGGCGCCGGGCGACGAGGATCAGGCGCGAGGCGAAGCCGCGCTCGCCGCGATGAGCGCCGGCATCGTTGCCAAGACCGCGGCTGCGACGGGCGCCAGCGAAGGCACCGACTGGTGGGGCGAGGTCAAGGCGATCTTCTGGCTGATCCTCGCCGTGCTCGCCTTTCACAGCTTCATCGCCAAGCCCTTCTACATCCCGTCCGAATCGATGATGCCGGCCCTGCTCAAGGGCGACCGCCTCGTCGTGTCCAAATATCCCTATGGCTGGTCCTGGGTGTCGCCGAGCTTCCACATCCTTCCGCAAATGCAGGGGCGCCTGTTCGGAAGCCTTCCCGAGCGCGGCGACATCGTCATCGTCACGCCGCCAGGACAGCGGTCCGATTACATCAAGCGCGTCATCGGCCTGCCGGGCGACCGCATCCAGATGATCGCCGGCACCTTGTTCATCAACGGTCAGCGCGTGCGCCGCGAAAGCCGGCCGGACGCGATGATCCCGATGGACCCCAACGTCCATTGCAGGTTCGGCGCCGGTGCGCGGGCGGAGACCGGCCGCGACGGCCGCCGCTACTGCCGGATGCCGATCTTCCGTGAAACGCTTCCCAACGGCCGCAGCTACGACGTCGCCGAAACCACCGAAGCGGGCAGCGACTTCGCGCCCGAGGTGGTTCCGCCGGGCCACCTTTGGCTGATGGGCGACAATCGCGATCACAGCGCCGACAGCCGGGTCGAGCTCGGCCTGGGCGGCTTGGGCGGCCCCGTGCCCTGGGAAAATATCGGCGGCCGGGCCGAATTCATCACCTTCTCGCTGGACGGCTCTTCGGGCTATCTCAATCCGGTGAGCTGGTTCACCGCGCTTCGCGGCGGACGGGCGGGGACGTCGCTGCATCCGGAGGAAACGGCGCCGGCGCGTTAGGCAAGACAAGGGGGCGAACATATGGCGAGCGAAGTTCACGTCGAGGAAGCGGGGCCGACCGAGCTTCGCGACCCCATCGTCCGCACCGAGCTGAAGCGCGCCGCCGTCTGGATCGGCCTTGCCCTTTCGGTGCTGCTGATCTGGATCCTGGCCCAGCCATTGCTCCTGATCCTCGGCGGCATCGTCTTCGCCTCCATGCTCGACGGCGGCACCCGCCTCCTCGGGCGAGTCCTGCCGATCGGGCGCGGATGGCGCCTCGCAATCGTCAGCCTGCTCGCCGTCGCCTTCATCGTCGGCACCGTCTGGATGACCGGCGTCCAACTCAGCGCCCAGGCGTCGACCTTCACCGCCACGGTGACCGGCCAGGCGAACCGAATCCTCGCCTGGGCGGGCACGCACGGCTTCACGCCCGGCGAAATCCAGATCGATCAATTGTCCCAGCAGCTGATGGGCGGCCTCGGCCGGCTGACCTCCGCCGTTTCCACCGCGATCGGCGCGATCACCAGCCTGGTCATGATCATGGTGATCGGCATCTTCATCGCCGTCGAGCCGCGCCTCTACGAGCGCGGCATCGGCTGGATGCTGCCGCTGCGCAGCCGCGACAGCTTCTACCGGACGTCGAGCCGCATGGGCTTCACCCTGCGCCGCCTGATGGCCGGCCGCCTCCTCGGCATGGCCGTCGAAGGCGTCGGCACCTGGGTGCTCCTGTGGGCGGGCGGCGTGCCGATGGCGGCCCTGCTCGGGCTCCTGACCGGCATCCTCGCCTTTCTGCCGAACATCGGCGCGATCATCTCGGGTGTGCTGATCGTCCTCGTGGGCTTCTCGGCCGGCTTCGACGCGGGCCTGTGGGCGATCGCCGTCTACGTCATCGTCCAGATCGTCGATGGCTATCTGATCGTGCCGTACGTGGCCCGGAAGACGGTGGACCTCGCGCCCGCGACGGTGCTCGGCACCCAGCTCCTCTTCGGCGCCCTGTTCGGGATCCTCGGCCTCGCCCTCGCCGACCCGATCGTCGCCATGGTCAAGGCCGCGCTCCAGCAGATTTCGGAAGAAGGCGAGGACGGCGCAACGCCCGCCGAACCCTGAACCGCCGGTCGCCGGTGAGCCGAATCGGGCTTCGACAGGCTCAGCCCTAGCGGCTTGAGGATGCGCGACAGCAACCCACACCCGCTAGTCCTGAGCCTGTCGAAGGACGGTTTGCAGCGCGCGGCATTGAAATGGCGAAACCGGGGAGGCGAGCCGGGCTTCGACAGGCTCAGCCCTAGCGGTTTGAGGATGCGCGACAGCAACCCACACCCGCCAGTCCTGAGCCCGTCGAAGGACGGTTTGCAGCGCGCGGCATTGAAATGGCGAAACC
>DASVQT010000151.1:0-24434 GCA_036388975.1 Allosphingosinicella sp.
TGCCCGGCGCCCAATATGTGGAGCGCGGCGGATCGGTGCCGGAAGCCGGGCGCTGCGAAGGCATGGAGGGCGACCTGATGCCGATCCTCGCGCGGCTCGATCCGGAGGTGGACCTCGTCGTCTCCGGCCACACGCACAACGCTTATATCTGCGATTATGCGAGCGTCGATCCGGCGCGGCCGTTCCTCGTCACCAGTGCAGGGCGCTACGGCACGCTCGTGACCGGGATCGACCTGTCGATCGATCCCGAACGCGGAGTCACCGCGCGCCGGGCGGGCAATTTCATCGTCCAGGGCGAAGCCTATCGCGGCTCCTCGGGCGAGGTGGCGCTGAGCGGGGCTTACGACGTTTACCCGAGCGATCCGGCCGTGGCCGCCCTCGTCGCCCGCTACGCGGCCGCGGCGGCGCCGCTCGCCGCGCGGGTCGTGGGACGGTTCACCGGTCCGGCGACGCGCGACACCAGCCCGGCGGGCGAGACCGCGGCCGGCGACCTCATCGCCGACGCCCAGCTCGCCGCGACCAGCGCGCCGGCGGCGGGCGGGGCGCAGATCGCCTTCATGAACGGATCGGGCGTCCGCGCCGACATCGTGCCGCTCGCCGACGGCAGCGTGACCTATGGGCACATCTATGCCGCCCAGCCGTTCGGCAACAATCTGGTCGTGAAGAGCTTCACCGGCCGCCAGATCCGAATGCTGCTCGAGCAGCAGTTCGCGAGCGGCTGGAACAGCGTGGAGCGGCCCAACATGCTGATGCCGTCGCGCGGCCTCAGCTACGGCTACGACCTGTCGAGGCCGCAAGGGCAGCGCATCCTCGACCTGCGCCTCAACGGCCGCGCCATCGAGGACGGCGCCACCTACCGGGTCGCGATGAACAGCTTCCTCGCGGCCGGCGGCGACAATTTCACAATGTTCCGGGAAGGCACCAACCAGGTCGGCGGCCCGCCGGACCTGGAAGCGCTCGAACGCTACATCGCCGGAACAAGCCCGCTGACGCCGCCGGCCCCGAACCGGATCGCCAACCGAACGCCGCGCTAGAGCCGAGGCGAGCTTCGGCTGCAGAAAAACAAAGGGCCGCGGCGTTTCCGCCGCGGCCCTTTTTTTTATGCCCGTTCCTTCAAACGCCGGCCGCTTAGAATTCCAGGCGGGCGCCGATGCGGATCTGGTAGAGCGACTGGCGGCCGACCAGAGTTTCCTGCGGAGCCTGAACGTTCGAGTAGCGGTAGCGCGCGCACTGCTGAGTCGGAACCGTGTTCACCACGCCGCCAGCGGTCAGGCACTGGATGTTCACGATCGTCGCCGTCTGCGGGAAGGCGACCTGACGAAGCGAACCGTAGCTCGAGTCGATGATGTTGAGCAGGTTCTCGACGTCCGCGAACACCTGGAACCGCGCGCGCGGCAGGATCCGGTCGAGCCCCGGAGCCGGAAGCTCCTGCGACAGGTGCAGATCGACGCGGAACACGTCCGGCGAACGCTGGCTGTTCTTCGGCACGATCCGGCCGCGGTAACGCTGCAGGCCGAGGACGTCGACGAGGTTGTTGAAGCGATCCTGCGCTTCCGTGGCCGACTGGGCCACGCCCCCGACCGTGCCCGAGCCGAACTCGACGATCGGATCGTTGCCCGCGACCGGGATGTAGAGCAGGTTGCGCGCCGCAGTGCCGACCGTGCCGGTCACCGCGAGACGGCCGCTCGTCGGATCGAAGCTGGTGATGCTGTACGGACGGCCCGACCGATGCTCGGCGAAGAGCGAGAAGCGGGTGCGGTAGTCGCCGAAGAAGGCGTGGTTGTAATCGAGACGCAGTTTGAAGTGGTCACGGATCTCGTAGATCGAGCGGCCGTAGGCGGCGCGGTTCGGATCGACGAAGGCGTTGTTGTTGTAGAGCGAGCCCGCCGTGGCCGACGTGATCGCGTTCGTGTCCTTGACGTCCGAACGGGTGTAGCTGAAGTCGATGCCGAGGCCGTTGTCCCAGTTCTTCGCGACGCGCACGACGCCGATATACGAGCGCCCGCGGCTCGAATTCGTCATCAGCAGGTCCTGGTTGGTCGAGGCGACGCCGCCGACCGGACCGTAACGCGGACGGCCGTCCGGCAGCGTGCCGATCTGCACCGAGCGAAGGTCCGTGAACTGGTAGGCGTTCAGGACGTTGCCGTAGAGCAGGTCGAACCCGAGCAGCCAGCCGTCGCCCAGCGCGCCGAGATCGGCCTCGTAGTTGACCGACAGGGTCGCGCGCAGCTGGCTCGCAATCTCGATGTCCGGATCGATCGCGTTCACCGGCGCGAGCGCCAGCGAGCCGGTGTTGGTGGCGAGGAAATTCTCCACCTGCTGATCGAAGGTCCGGCCGTTCACGTTGAGCAGGGCCGCGTTGCAGAAGGCCAGCTGCTGGGCCGCCGTGAGGCCGGCCGGGAAGCTGTTGCAGCCCGCCGCGGTGGTGTTGCGCTGGATGTCGATCGCGTTGGTGAGCTGGCCCGTATTCGAGAAGCTGTTCGAAACGAACACGTCCGGGGTGCCGCCGGCGAAGACGCCGACGCCGCCGCGGATGATCAGACGATCCGTCGGGTTCCAGTTGAAGCCGAAGCGCGGCTGGATAGCGTCCTTGCCGTCGAACGTGGCATTGTTGGGAATGCCCGTGCGCGCCAGGAAGTTGGCGTTGAGCGGCGGCGACGTCGGATTGTTGATGAGGTCGTAGCGGACGCCCAGCGTCAGCTGGAGCGTGTCGCTGACATCCCAATCGTCCTGGATGCCGATCGTGTAGGTCTCGGTCTCGAACTGGGCGGCGGCGTCGTTCGGATCGAGCGACGGCACGGCGCCGCCGAGCCGGAAGCGGCTGGCGCGGCGGTTCTGGAAGTCCTGGATCGAGTCGAAGTAGAAGTCGCCGAGCGAACGCTGCAGGAACAGGTTGAACACGTCGACATTGGTGTAGCCGAGGATGCCCCTCAGCGTGTGGGCGCCGACCGTGTAGCGCGCCTGGAAATCGACCGAAGTGTTCTCGGTGTTGAGATCGTTCGACTGGCGGCTGACGTCCGGGCCGAACACGATGCGCGAGTTGGTGCCGCACGAGGTGAGCGTGTTGGTGCCGGAGTTGACCGACGTCGGATCGAGGCAAACCTCGACGTTGGCGAAGTCGCGGCCGCCGAACGGCGTCTGATCGCGATTATAGTCGCGGTAGGAGGCGCGCAGCTCGGTCGAGAAATTGTCCGTCCAGGTCGAGTTGAGCTGGAACACGCCCGAATTGATTTCTTCGGCGAGCTCGTAGCCGTTCGACTGGAGGCCCAGCGACGGCGACCCGGTCAGGGTCGTGTTCTGCTGGAACTGCTGGGTGCCGACGTTGCGGATGTAGGTGAACGAGGCGCGGTGATCGTCCGTGATGTTGAGATCGAGCTTGGCGATGTACTTGTCGTCCTGCTCGACGGCGTTCTGGATGATCCCGAGCGTGTCGTAGCTGAAGTTGGTCTGGGCGATCTGGCTGATCTGGTCGATCTGCGCCGTGGTGATCCCCGGAACCTGGTTCGCGAAGCCCGGGCCGACGCCGTCGTCGAACGGATCGGTTTCATTGGTGCGCTCATAAGCGACCATGAAGAACAGGCGATCCGGAATGATCGGACCGGCGAGCAGGGCGCCATATTGGCGCGAGCGGAATTCGAGGTCGATCTGCTGACCGCGGCCGGTTTCGGAGCCGGTCAGGCTGTCGTCCGAATGGGTGGCGAAGGCCGAACCGTGGAACTGGTTGGTGCCCGAACGCAGCACGACGTTGATCGCGCCGCCCTGGAACTCGCCCTCGCTGACGTCGAACGGAGCGACGCGCACCGCGAACTGCTCGATGGCGTCGAACGGCACCGGGCCGCGCGAGGTCGGCAGGCCGCCATTGTTGAGGCCGAAATCGTCCGAGAAGGTGACGCCGTCCACCGAGAAGCGGTTGAGGCGGCCGTTCTGGCCGGCGACTTCGATCGTGCGGCTGTTGGTGAGATCGATGTTGGCGAACGGATCGCGGCGGGCGAGATCGCGGATGTCGCGGTTGATCGAAGCGACGCCTTCGATATCCTCGCGGTTCAGCGCCGTGATCGGGCCGTTGGAGGTCTGGCGGGCGCCGCGGACGCCGGTCACGACGATTTCGGTGCTCTCGCCGCCAGCGGGGGCGGTGGTGAGTTCGATCGGCAGGCGGAAGGGCTCGCCCGCCTGGAGGTTGATCCCGGTGATCTCCTGCGTGGGCTGGCCCGGCGCGGTGACGGAAACGGTGTAGGGACCGCCGACGCGAAGGCCCGAAGCGCTGAAGCTGCCCGACGAGTCGGTCGACGAGGTGCGGGTGGTGCCCGACGGGACGTGGGTGACGACGACTTCGGCGTCGGCGACCGGCGCGCCCGAGATGCTCACGCTGCCGCGGATTTCGGAGGTCGTCTCCTGGGCGTGCGCCGCAACCGGTGCGACGATGGCCGCGGCCGCAACCGCGCTAAACAGTCCGAACTTGTTCATTTTTCTTCCCCACCCGATTTGAAAAATCGAATCGATTAACCGCCCCACCGGCGGATCGAAGCTGCACCTAAGCGGGCGGTGTTACAGTTCGGCGTCGCTCCCGAACCGGCTTGCGCCGGGCCGAAACGACCAACTGTTCTGGAACCCCACCCGCGAATCTCGTGTCCCGCGCCCGTAGCCCAAAAGGGCGCTTACCGGAAGGGGGGTTCGTCAAAGCTGCGCAGCTTGCGGCTGTGCAGCTGGCCCCCTTCCTTCTTCAAAATCCTCAATGTTTCTATGCCTATACGCAGATGCTGGCTGATCGCGCGCTCATAGAAGGCATTGGCCTGGCCGGGCAGCTTGATTTCTCCGTGGAGTGGCTTGTCGGACACACAAAGGAGCGTCCCGTAGGGCACGCGGAAGCGGAAGCCCTGGGCCGCCACGGTGGCCGATTCCATGTCGATGGCGACGGCGCGCGACTGGTTGAAGCGAAGCGCGGAGCTTTGATAGCGAAGCTCCCAATTGCGGTCGTCGGTGGTGACCACCGTGCCGGTGCGGAGGCGCTGCTTGAGCTCGGCCGGTTCTTCCCCCGTCACCCGGGCGGCGGCGTCGTACAAGGCCTGCTGGATTTCGGCGATCGGCGGGACCGGGATTTCGGTCGGCAGCACGTCGTCGAGCACATGATCGTCGCGCAGATAGGCGTGGGCGAGGACATAGTCGCCGATCGTCTGGCTGGGGCGAAGGCCGCCGCAATGGCCGATCATCAGCCACGCTTCCGGCCGGAGCACGGCGAGGTGGTCGCAGATCGTCTTGGCGTTGGACGGGCCGACGCCGATGTTGACGAGCGTGATGCCGCCGCCATTGGCGCCGATCAGATGGTAGGCCGGCATCTGATATTTGCGCCAGCCGCTGCCTTCCGCGACCTGGGCCATCGGATCGACCGTGTCGCGCGTGACGTAAACGCCGCCCGGCACGGACAAGGCCTCATATTGGCTGTCCTCGGCGTGAAGCTCGTCCACCGCCCAGCGCACGAACTCGTCGACGTAGCGGACGTAGTTGGTGAACAGGAGGTAGCGCTGCGTATGCTCGACGGGCGTGCCGGTATAGTGGCGAAGACGGGCGAGGCTGAAATCGACGCGGGGGCCGTCGAACAAGGCGAGCGGGCGCTCCGGGCGGACATCGTAGCGCCAGGCGCCGTCTGCGATCTCGTCGCCGATATGCTCGAGCTCGGTGGTCGGGAACCAGCGCGACAGCTCGGCGGCGCTGACTTCGTCGAGGCGCAGGTCGTCCGTGCCGTCGAGCACGTAAGGGTAAGGAATTTCGCTGGCCGAGCGGCCGACGGACACGTCCACTTCATAGTCGCGCACGAGATAATGGAGCTGTTCGGAGAGATATTTGCGGAACTGGCGCGGGCGCGCGATCGAGATGGCGTAGGTGCCGGGCTGGTTGAGCCGGCCGAAGGCGCGCGCGGGGAACTTGACCGGCTTGTCGTCCCGGTAATCGATGCGCAGCTCGGGATAAGCGAACAGGCCGCGGGCGCGTTCGGCCGGATCGGGGCGTTCGTTCTTGCTCAAGTAGCGGGCGAGCGCGCTTCGCAGCGCCGCGACCGACTCGTCGTAAGCGGTGCAGAGCTCTTCGATGAGTTCCGGGATCTGTTCGAGGCTGGTGACGGTCATGAGCGGGTCCTGTTGCTGGCCTCCCTTGGCACGGGATCGCGCCCAGCGCGAGAGGGGGCGCGCCGGACACGAACTCGTCGGAAAGGCTCGCGGCGGGGCGGGAGCCGTGACCGCGCCCGCTTATCCCGCCTGCAAAGGGCCCGGTGCGAGATCGATTCCGGTGCGCTCGCGGACGGCGCGGGCCAGCAGGCGGAAGATCGCGTCGGCGGCCGCGCCGGCCCCGTTCAGCACGGCGAGTTCGGCAAAGGCGCGCATCTGGACGAGGACCCGGCGCCGCGCTTCGAACGCCTCGCGAGCGGTGTCGACGCCGACCCGGCCTTCGGCCAGGGCTGCGGCGGTTTCGAGGCTGGCGCGGGCGAGGCTGCGAAGATGATCGGCCAAGGCTCCGGCGTCGGCGAGCGGGCGTCCGGCCGATGCTTCGGCCTGCGCGAGAATGGCGCGGAAGAGCGCGTCGGCGGCTGCGAGCTCGTCCTGGCGGGCGGCGGTCATTTCGAGTCTCCCGTTTCCGGACGGGCGCCGGCGGCACGCGCGGCGAGGTCGCAGGCGGCGGCGGCCTGGGCGGTGAGGCCCGCGCGCGGGGCGAGCCCGGTGCGCGCGTGCATGCGGGCAAGCGCGGCGAGTTCCGTCCGGCAGCCCTCGATCTGGACCAGGAGGAGACGGGCGCGGGCGCCGGTCCCGGCGGCGGCGGCGGTGCGGGCGGCGGCGGCGGCGAGGCGCGCGTCGGCGGCGGCGTAGACGGGCGCCGCCTCCGCGAAGCTTGCGGGCACCCCGAAGCGGCCCTCCTCCGCTTGGGCGGCGAGCGCGAGCGCGTCGCGCCGGCTTTCGGCGGCGGCTGCGGCGACCTCGGCGTCAGATACGGGCGCGACGGACTGGCAGGCGGAGGCGAGCGCCGCCGCGGCGGCAAGAGCCGGCAGCGCGCGGCGGGCGAATGGGGAAAAGAGCGTCATGATCGTCTCCTCGGCAGTTGCGGAAGCCGGCGGCGGCATTGCCGTTCGTTCGTCTTTCGTTCCGCTGTTGAAAGCGAGGACAACCTACAATGCAATGGGGTCTTGCCAGCGGCGCGCGGGCGTTCTTTTCTCCGCGCGAGAACGGGGAGGAATGGGGATGACGGCGTTCGAGCTGGTGTTCGCGGCGTTCGGCCTGGTGCTGGGGCTCGCGATCGCGGAGGTGCTGGGCGGCTTCGCGCGGGTGCTGAAGCTCAGGCGCTGCGAGCGGGCCAAGGTGCGGATCGGCGCGCTGACGCCGCTGCTCGCCTTGTTCGTCCTGCTCGACCTCACCCGCTTCTGGCTGATCGCCTGGAACGTGCGGGCGGCGATCCCGGCAAACTACCTCACTCTGGTCGCGGTGCTCGCCATCGTCGGCACTTATTATGTCGTCTCGACCCTGATCTTCCCGGACGATCCGGAAGAATGGCCGGACTTCGACCTCCATTACGACAAGCACAACCGGATCGTGCTGGGCGGCATGCTCGCCGCGCAGCTTGCGCTGATCGCCCTGGCGGCGGCGGTGGCGGCGGGCGCGGTGACGGCAAGCGGCGAAGGCGCGGAACTGCTGAACGGGCGCGCGGGCTCGGGCGCGAGCGGCGGGCCCGGGTGGCCGACCTTGTTGCGGGCGGCGGCGGGGCTGTTGCCGCTGCCGCTGCTGGTGGCGCTGATCGCGGTCAAGCGGCGGCGGGTGAACGCCGCCTTCCTGTGCGCGCTGATCGCGCTCAACCTGGCGGACGCGGCGGCTTCGGCGGCGTGAGGGGCGCGGCGGCGCTTGCCTTTCGGCGCGGTGCATAGTCTGGTCGCCTCTGGGAGCGGACGGGCATGAGCGACTTCGAATTCGTCTTTTCGCTGTTCGGGCTGCTGCTCGGCCTCGGGCTCGCCGCGGGGCTGGGCGGGCTGGCGCGGGCTTTGAAGTCCCGGCACCGGGTGCGGATCGGCTGGTCGACCTCGCTCCTCGCCCTTCTCCTGTCCTGCGACCTCGTCACCTTCTGGGGCTATGCGTGGAGCATCCGCGCCCATGTGCCGGCGACCTTTCCAGTGCTGTTCTTCGGCTTCGTCGTCACCGCCATCTACTACGTCGCGGCCTCGCTCGCCTTTCCGGACGATCCGGACGAATGGGAGGATCTTGAAGGCCATTTCGCGCGGCACCGGCGGACCGTCCTCGCCGGCATGTTCGTCGCCAACGCGATGCTGATCGGCGCCGCCATCGCCCTCACCGGCTTCGGCCCCGGCTGGCTGTCGCTGCGCACGATCCTCATCACCTGGTCCTTCTTCCCGCTCACCGCCGCGGCGATCGTCGCCGACGACCGGCGCATCGTCCTCGGCGCGATCGTGCTGCTGATCGCGCTGTATCCGCTGGCGGTGGTTTGGAGGGTTTGAAGCGGGGCGGAGTCCGGGCCGGCGGGCGACCGATCCCGATCAGCCGGCGCGAGCGAACGCCGCGCGGCGTGGACCGGACCGCGGCAGGAGGGCATGACATCGACTATTCGCGAACCACCCGCCGAAGTTCTCTCAAGCTGCTGAAGCTGCTGGGGAACCGGATGGTTTCAGTCCCGGCGGGAAAGTGGCGGATCCGAGTTGCCGCCGCGAGCTCGCCCATCAGGGGAAACCCTGCGTTGCGAGCGGCAGCCGCCATGTGCGCCGCAGCCCCGGTCGCCGGCACCAGATCCATGACATCGTAATAAGCCTCGGCAGCACGCTCAAGGCTCGGGTCGCGCGTGAATACAGCCTCGGTCGTACCGCCGCGAAGGCTGGGGACGCGATACACGTCTCCGGCGACGCCCGCGACAACCCGGGTCGCTCCGGTTCGCTCGATGGGCTGTTCAAACATGAAGGAGATACGCCGCCGCATAGCGGCAACGGAGAAGCGGGTTCCCTCTGCCGCCCTGAACCAAGTTTCCGGCGGTGCCGTCACCCAGCGGCCGTTGTGCCTGGCCGCCATGAACCGCTGCCCGCGGATGCGGCCTATGGTTAGCAGCGGGCCATACAGCGCGGCGTCGCCGTTGGCGAGAACAACGAACCGCGAGCTCGTGCCATCGGCACCCCGAAGCTCGACGGCGATGTCCCCTTGCCCGCGGCGCTCCGCTTCCCCGGCACAGCATGGCGGGCCGGTCTGCGCAGCCGCGGCGGGTGCGATCATCGACAGCGCGCAGGCGGCAAATGAGGCTGCGATCAGCACGGAGGTCAGGCGCATTGTTGGTCCCCTTTGGCTTCCCGATCGATGATGGGCGGATGCGCGGCCACGATGATGCATCCGCTCCATCTCAACACTACTCCCGGAGCGGCCTCCCGTCTGTGCGGAATGCCACAGTCGCCATGCCCGGCGCTTCGATGGACAGGCGATGCGCGTCCTGCTCGAGTGCGTCCATGAGGGCGTCGCCGGAGGGGAGCTCCCAAGCCTGGTCGCGGCGGGCGAGGCGGAGCTTGCGGGCGAGAGCGGCGAGGTCCGGCGCGGGGGCGAGGAGAAGGCGTTCGAGGGCGCGGTCGTGCGCGTCGGCGGCGGCGTTGAAGGCGTCGTCGTCGGACGTGCCTTCGAGCGCCGCCACGGCGGCATCGGCGCGGGTGAAGAGGGCGAGGGCGCGTTGCCACCTTCTGCCGTCATCCCCGCGAAAGCGGGGATCCAGCCCCACCCGCTCTGCCGCGTACAGGGCCGCACTGGATTCCCGCTTTCGCGGGAATGACGAGGAGGGGGAGGCGGCCGCAAGGACCGGCGCGGAGGCGCACGCAACGCCTAGCAGCGCCCGGCGCGACAGTTTAAGCTGCCCATCAACCATCATTCGCCTCCTCTTTCGGGGCGGTTGCTGGTCGGAGCCGAAGCGAGGCGAGACTCGCTGCGGCTTCTGTTTTCTAGTTCGACTAAAAATAGGGGCCAGTCAATAGCCGTCGAACAAAAAAGACCCCGCGGCAGGCCCCGGACGGGCGTCCACCCTGCCCGCGCCGTCCGCATGCCTCCGGAGCTGGAGGCGAAGATCGACGCTTGGATCAAGCATCAGCCGGAGCCTAAGCCCTCTCGATCGGAGGCCATTCGGCGCCTGATTGAGAGGGGCCTCGAGCTCAAATGAACGATGGCGAACGAAGCCCACAAATCAACCGGAAAAGGTTGACACGGCTGCGCCGCACACCTACAAGGGTTGACACATGAGGTTGACGGAATTTGCTCGTCGAGTGAAGCAGCTCCGGACGGAACGGGACATGAGCGTCCGCGCGTTGGCTAACGAGGTAGGCAAGAGCCCGGCCTATCTCGCGAAAATCGAAGTTCAAGGAGAGGTGCCCAGCCCCGATTTAACGCTCCAACTGGCAGAGGCGCTCGCAGCCGATCCAGTAGAGTTGATGAGACTCGCGAAAGAGGCAAGACTCTCAACCATAACGCGACAAATAGAGAGGCAGTACGACCGCTGGCTCAGAACGTGGGATGAACGATCAGAAGAAGGAAAGTCGCCGATGAGTAGGGTAGTTAGCCTAATCAACATGAAAGGTGGCGTCGGCAAAAGCACGCTAACGATGCAGCTTGCTCACAGCGCTGCCTCGCGCGGGTTTAGGACTTTAGCCGTGGACCTCGACCCCCAGTCGAACCTGAGCCAGGCAATGATGACCCCTCGGAATTACGTGCAGCACATCGGCGCGAATCTACCCACTGTAGTCCAGATTTTCGACGAGTATGTCCCGTCCGGTCCCATCGCCGCGTCTCCCAAGCTCTTGAATGTAGAGGACGTGATTGTCCAAGGTGTCGGCTACAAGAAAAAAGGCCTATTGGATCTTATTCCTAGCCGCCTTGAATTGTCGCGGACGTTGAAGAATCCTGCCGGCAAAGAAAGACGGCTAGCAAAGTCGCTCGCCAAAATATCGGAGTCGTATGACTTGGTGCTTATCGACTGCGCTCCTACCGAGTCCATTCTTACGGATGCCGCGTACTTCGCAAGCCGGTATGTAGTTGTTCCAATCAAGCCAGAGTTTATGGCGACGATTGGGTTGCCGCTTCTCGCCAGATCCTTAACAGATTTCCAGCTTGAGAATGAAGATCATACCATAGAAATTGCTGGTATAGCCTTCAACCACTCGGCCACCTACTCTTCCGGCCCGGAAGGGATGCAGTCAATCAACGAAGTGACACGCGAAGCGGCACAGCACGGCTGGCACATCTTCGAGAATCAGGTGCGCTACTCGGCCTCATACGCGAAGTCAGCGCGGGAGGGCGCCTCCCTCTCTCAGACGAGCTACGCGCGCTGGGATGTCATCCAGGGCTTCAGCAGGTTCGCGGACGAGGTGTTCGATCGCATCGGCCTCGTCACGGTGCCAGCATGAAAGACGAGTTCCTTCGGCTAGACGTTGAGTTGCTGCTGTGTCGCTACGGCCGCCAAAAGGTCCTGTCGGCTTTGGCTGACATCGAGGCTTGCTCCACTGAAGAACTCGGGGAGAAAATCGCACAGCTGCGCGCGAGGAGGTTGATAAAGGCGAGTCGCCCGGAGAGAAAAACGCTTACCGAAGCATTGGTGGACAAAGTTGGCGACGCGCCGGAACGCCTTGCTCTCTTGCGCCCGCTGATTGTCGCGTTCGAGAATGGCGCCCTATTTCCAACGCTTAAATCCGTCAGTCGATTTTTGGACTCTTGCGATGAACCTGTGGCAGGAATCAAGTCGAGGAAGGCGGCTGGCCCGCTGCTCGTTAAGGTTCTCTCCCGCCTGGGCCAAGCAGAACTTGAGACCTTACGAAAGACCATCAGCAGAGACGGCGAGAGCGATTATGCTCTACTTTCCGGCGCAATTCTCCGAACAGACAAACGATGAAAAAGCGTGTGCGTGTGAGTGCGGTGCCGGTATTGATAATCATTGCCTACCACATGTAGGCTAACCAAGGGTAGCGATATGGTGGCGAAACTGAAAGTTGATCTGTCCGCCGGCGTCCTCGAGGTCGAAGGGCCTGAGGATTTCGTTCGCGAAATCCATGAGGCTTTCCGATCGTACGCTCCTCAGCAGGCGAGGCCGCTAACGAAGCCGGAGCCTCTGCTCAGGCAAGAAGCCGCCTCCGACGGGACGAATGGAGCCGCCGACTCGGAACCGCAGGCCGCTCCCAAGCGCAGGAAGGGGTCATCGCGACGCGCGAAGACGGCAACAGCGGAGGGAGCAGTGCGTCCCACGCAGTACGCGCCGACGGTAATCAGAGACTTGGATCTGAAAGGCCTTAAAGAGTTTATCGCGCCGTACACCCTCAATGGCCACGCAGACAAGATTTTAGCGTTTGGCATGTACTTGCGGGACCAGATGGGGATCCACCCCTTCTCGGCCGACCATCTTTACACGGCTTACCGGTTCGTCGGCGAGAGGACGCCTGGCGCATTCCTTCAGGCGATTCGGGATGCTAGTAAGAAGAAAGATTTAGTCGACTACCAATCACCTACGCACATTAGCATCACCCACATTGGCGAAAACCGTTTCCTTCACGACTTACCTCAGGCAGGAACTGAGACGTGACGGAAGCTGCGGTCCGTTTCTACAACTCTATTGCCGATGCAGAGAAGCTGACCCAGTCTGAACGCATCGACTTCTTTGCGTATTTCCTGACCCAGGAAATGGGCCAGGCTAGCTTCACGTTGGCCGACCTACGTAGGTGCTTCGAAGACTGCTTTTTGGCCGTTCCGAGCTTCATCGCACAACACCTGTCGAAGGGTACGAAATCAAAGCCAAGGCGCTATCTCAAAGCGTCTGTTGGCTATCGGCTCGAAAAACACATGCGTGATGGACTGGCCGACCGGTTGGGCGCCGAAACCCATAAGGTCCAGATCCCTGTCGAATTGCGGCAGCTGGAAGGACAGGTTCCCCCCGGGAGCGGACGCGAATGGCTCAAAGAGAGTATAGACTGCTTCGGAGTAGAAGCATATCGCGCCACCTTGATGATGGTCTGGCTATATGCGCTGGATCACCTCTTTCAATACATCCTAAAGCACAAGCTCGTTGCGTTCAATGCAGCGCTTGCAGCGCATCCGGACCAGCGGTCTGCCAAGAAGGTCGGCACGATCACCCAGCGCGATCAATTCACGCTCCTAGGTGAGGACATGTTCTTAGACCTGTGCAAAACGTCAAACACAATTTCACCTGACGTAAAACGCATACTTCTAGAGAAACTCGGCACCAGGAACTCAGCCGCCCACCCCTCAGGCATAACCATCACCCGCAACAAAGCGGTCGAATTTGCGCAGGATCTGGTACTGAATGTCGTATTGAAGTATCCACTATAGCTACTCCGCTGCTTGCTGGCCGCGCATTGAAACCGACGTTCGACGCTTCTTCCGTGACGACTTCAATGCAGATTCCACCGGCTCCGATTTCGAGAGCAGCTCCTTGAGATAGGAGCCCGTATAGCTCCGCGGCTCCTCCGCCACCTGCTCCGGCGTCCCTTGCGCCACCACCTCCCCGCCCTTGTCCCCGCCCTCAGGCCCCAAATCCAGCACCCAGTCCGCCGTCTTGATGACCTCCAGGTTATGCTCGATCACTACCACCGTGTTCCCTTGATCCACCAGCGCGTGGAGCACCTCGAGAAGCTTCCTCACGTCCTCGAAATGCAGGCCCGTCGTCGGCTCGTCCAGGATGTAGAGCGTCTGACCCGTCGCCCGCCGCGACAGCTCCTTGGCGAGCTTTACGCGCTGGGCTTCGCCGCCGCTCAGCGTCGTCGCCTGCTGGCCGACCTTGATGTAGCCGAGGCCGACTTCGGCGAGCATCGCCATCTTTTCGCGGATGGGGGGGACGGCCTTGAAGAATTCGACGGCGTCCTCGACGGTCATGTCGAGGACGTCCGCGATGCTCTTGCCCTTGAACTTCACTTCCAGGGTTTCGCGGTTGTAGCGGTGGCCGTGGCAGACGTCGCAGGTGACGTAGACGTCGGGGAGGAAGTGCATCTCGATCTTGATCAAACCGTCGCCGCTGCACGCCTCGCAGCGGCCGCCCTTGACGTTGAACGAGAAGCGGCCCGGCTTGTAGCCGCGGGCCTGGCTTTCGGGGAGGCCGGCGAACCAGTCGCGGATCTGGGTGAAGGCGCCGGTATAGGTGGCGGGGTTGGAGCGCGGGGTGCGGCCGATCGGGGATTGATCGATGTCGATCACCTTGTCGAGGCTCTGCAGGCCCTCGATCCCCTCGCACGGGCCGCAGACGACGCGGGCGCCGTTCAGCGCGCGGGCGGCGCCGGCGTAGAGCGTGTCGATGGTGAAGCTCGATGTGCCGGAGCCGGAGACGCCGGTAATGCAGGTGAAGGTGCCGAGCGGGATCGAGGCGCTGACGTTCTTGAGATTGTTGGCGCGGGCGCCGTTGACGGTGAGTTTGCGGCCGTTGCCCTTGCGTCGCTGCGCGGGCACGGCGACGGCGCGGCGGCCGGTGAGGTAATCGGCGGTGAGGCTTTTTTCGTTGGCGAGCACTTCGTCGAGCGTGCCTCTCGCGACGACTTCGCCGCCATGCGCGCCGGCGCCGGGGCCCATGTCGATGACGTAATCGGCGGTGCGGATCGCGTCCTCGTCATGCTCGACGACGATCACGGTGTTGCCGAGATCGCGCAGGCGCTTGAGGGTGACGAGCAGGCGGTCGTTGTCGCGCTGGTGGAGGCCGATCGAGGGCTCGTCGAGGACGTAGAGGACGCCCGACAGGCCGGAGCCGATCTGGCTGGCGAGGCGGATGCGCTGGCTCTCGCCGCCGGAGAGGGTGCCCGAGGTGCGGTCGAGGTTCAGGTAATCGAGGCCGACATTGTTGAGGAAGCCGAGGCGCTCGTTGATTTCCTTGAGGATCGCGCGGGCGATCTCGCGCTGCTGGGGCGAAAGCTTCTCCTCGAGGGTGGAGAACCATTCCAGCGCGTGGCGGACGCTGCGGCGGGTGGACATGGAAATGTCCTCGCCGGCGATCTTGACGGCGAGCGGCTCGGGGCGGAGGCGGGCGCCCTTGCAGGTCTCGCAAGGGGCGGCGGACTGGTACTTGGACAGCTCCTCGCGCATCCAGGCGCTTTCCGTCTGGAGCATGCGGCGATTGAGGTTGCCGATCACGCCTTCGAACGGCTTCTTGACGTCGTAGCTCTTGCGGCCGTCGATGAAGGTCAGCGTGACCGGCCGGCCCTTGGTGCCGTGGAGGATGATGTCGCGCTCTTCCTCGAGGAGCTCGTTCCAGGGGATGTCGAGGCTGAAGCCGAACTCGCGGCCGAGGGAGCCCAGGACCTGCATGTAATAAGGGCTGGGCGGGTTGGACTTGGCCCAGGGGACGACGGCGCCCTTCTTGATGCTGAGATTCTGGTTGGGGACGACGAGCTCGGGGTCGAAGAGAAGCTTTTCGCCGAGGCCGTCGCAGGCCGGGCAGGCGCCCTGGGGGGCGTTGAACGAGAACAAGCGCGGCTCGATCTCGGCGATGGTGAAGCCGGAGACCGGGCAGGCGAACTTTTCGGAAAAGACGATGCGGCCGGGAGGGGCGTTGTCGCCGAGGACGGCTTTCTCCGCCGCCAGGGCTGAGCCTGTCGAGGCCCGGGTCTTGCGCGCTGCGTCCCGCCCTTCGACAGGCTCAGGGCTAGCGGGAGTTCCTTCCAACTTACCATTTGGAGACTCTGCGCCGCCTTTGGGAGGATCGGCCGGGTCCATGTAGACGAGGCCCTCGGCGAGCTTCAGCGCCTGCTCGAGGCTGTCGGCGAGGCGGGTCTCGATGCCGGGGCGGACGGCGATGCGGTCGACGACAACTTCGATGTCGTGCTTGTATTTCTTGTCGAGGGCTGGGGCTTCGTCGATCTCGTAAAGCTGGCCGTCGATCCGGACGCGGGTGAAGCCGGCCTTCTGCCACTCGGCCAGCTCCTTCCTATACTCGCCCTTGCGGCCGCGAACGACCGGGGCGAGCAGGTAAAGCCGCGTGCCTTCGGGAAGCGCCATGACGCGGTCGACCATCTGGCTGACGGTCTGGGCGGAGATGGGAAGGCCCGTCTCGGGGCTGTAGGGCACGCCGACGCGCGCCCAGAGCAGGCGCATGTAATCGTAGATTTCGGTGACGGTGGCGACGGTGGAGCGCGGGTTGCGGCTGGTCGTCTTCTGCTCGATCGAAATGGCGGGAGACAGGCCCTCGATATGATCGACGTCCGGCTTCTGCATCATCTCCAGGAACTGGCGCGCATAGGCGCTCAGGCTCTCGACGTAGCGGCGCTGCCCTTCGGCATAGATGGTGTCGAAAGCAAGCGAGGATTTGCCGGAGCCCGACAGGCCGGTGATCACCGTCAGCGTCTCGCGCGGGATGTCCACGTCGACGTTCTTCAAATTGTGCTCGCGCGCGCCGCGGACGGAAAGGTGAGTCAGCATGGCCGTTCGTGTTCCGATTATGTTCTAGAGCTAGAGGCGCGGGCGCGATGCGTCAACGCGGGCATGGAGGAGATGGGTGCGCGGGGGCGCGGGGGCAAGGTTGCGGGCGGAAATGTGCGGGGGCGTGACGGCCGTCACGCGGAATGATTTTCGGATCGCGGTAACGCAACCAGCGCACCTACGGGAGGGTTGAAAATGGCAGAGGTCAAGATCAGCGTCGAGGCAAAGGGAACGGCCTATTGGGTCGCCGTCGACGATACCGACGTCACTTTGGTAAATGGGCGGGCAACGGTCCAAATTGCACCGGGCGTCCACTACATCACGTGGTGGATGTTGGGGAAGCCGGGCGACAGCATCAAGCTCTCCGCCACGTCGGGCAACACGTCGCTTGGCAAGATCGAGACGAAGATCACATCGGGCCAGGACAAAGGCGCGGGTGTCATGAAAATTGAGGTGAAGTGATGAAGTGGCTTCCAGCGCTACTCGTCGTCTGCGCTTCGCCCGCGTTCGCGCAGAACGCTCAGCCCGCGTTCGCGCAGAACGCTCAGCCGGAGGACCCCATCGATACGCCAGAGGAGGCGGTAACGCAGGTCGGCGGGGCAACGCTCGACTCGGCCTTCTCGCTCCTTAATGCGATCGAGGTCAACGCAGGGGAAGAAGGCAGCAACGCGGCTATTCGCGTCGGTACCGAGATTTCGGACGGCTCGTCATTCCACCGATTGAGCCTGACCGCGGGCGCTCCGCTCGACAAGGACACCGGCTCCGCCTTCAGCGCTCTCGATCCGTTTGCTAACGGGGTATTCCTGGAGGGGCGCTATACGCTGACGCGCTTTACCGGCCGCAGGAATTCCCACCGCGAGGCCTACGGGATATGTGAAGATGTAGCGCGGGCCAGCGGCGTTCCTATCGGCACTACCGGTTGCGACGAACAGTACATCCTGGCCAATGCACCGTCTCGCATCGGCCAATTTCGAAACCTGTCTTTTATACCAAACAGGAACGTCGTCTTCGGGGGCGTGACGGGCCGTATCGGTCGCGATCAGTTCAAGTTCCTCGAAGCGACGACGGGAGCCGCAGCGGAGCAGAACCGCACTCCTTGGTCGATCGGCGGCTTCGTCGGCATCAGCTTCCTGGAGCTGCGTAATTCGTTCGCGCTCGAGTACCGCCATCAGAGGAGCTTCAAAGCCGGGACGACGGCAGCGGTGTGCCCGGCACCAGGAACAGGGGTCACCGTTTGCCCGGTTGGCCCGGTCGGGCCGCCGACGGAGCGCGAGCAGAACGTTTTCACCGGGGAGTACCGGCAGCGGATCGGCGACAGCTTCGCATTCTCGATCCGCGGCAGCTACGACACGGCCGGGAACATCTCGCAACTGGACGTGCCCTTCTACTTCATCGGCGACGGCAGCCTCGGACTGAACGCGGGCGTTCGGGCGCGCTATGTCCATGACCCGGATGAGGACGACCTCAACGAGGGTTGGGTCTTCGGGATCTTCGTGTCCAAGAGCTTCAGCCTGTTTCGCTGAGAACCCCGCGGTGCGGACCGTCTCCACTCCAAGACCATTCCGCAGCAAGGGTGAAGGATAGCTGACATGAACAACACCACCTGGATCGTCGGCTTCTGCAATGACTACGCGCGCAAGGCGCTGGGGTTCGCGGAGCTTTTCATCTACCTCGGCCTGCTGATGGGCGTCGCGATCGCCCTGTTCGAGGCGTACAAGACTTATCGCGAGGCGAAGGCGGTCGCGGCAAGCGGCGGCGCGGACGCGGTGCGGGCCAATATGGCCCCGGCAGCTGCGGTGAGCGAGGTGCTCAAGGCGTTGATCGCGATCGTCACCGCGGCGAAGGCGTGGCTCGCCATGGTCATCATCGGCATCGTGCTGTTCTGGCTCGCGGGCAATGCCACGCCTGTTTTCTGCACCAAAGAAGAGCCACGACGGGATCCGGCGACGCAAACGCAGCAGTCACCGCCGCCGCCCACACCCGGCAACACGTCTGCCGGCAACGCTTCCGCCGGCGCGCGCTAGCTTCGGCAGCGGGCGCTCTCGGCCCGCGCCCCATTTGCAATCCCCTGCCCCGCATCCTAAATCGCCGTCACGCCCGCCGCGCAGGAAGATTCGTCTTCCTTTCCTCCCCGCGGCGTCCGTCCCGTGTCCAGGCGGGGCGAGGAAAGGATTGCCCGATGTCCACCCAGCTCGATTTCTACCGTGCGCGCGCCGCCGATGCGCGCGCCGATGCCGACAAGGCCACGCTCGACAATGTGCGCGAGCGCTGCCTCCGCGCCGCGGCCGCCTGGGAGGACATGGCGGAGCGCGCCGCCCGTACCGACAAGATGCGGGCCCGCCAGGAGGCGGAAAAAGCCGCGGCGGCCGCCGCCGGCTGACGGCGGGGACATCCCGCCCGGCCTAACGAGCGCTCGGGAGTCATGCAGGCGGCGACCGCGGCCTTGGCTGCGCCGGGCCGGCCTTTCGTCGACAGCGCCGCGGGAACGGCGGAGCCGATGCAGTCCAGCCGACGCGCGCCGCTTAAAGCGAGTTGCAGATTTCCACTTCGAGATCGGAAATCGCCTGGCTGACATGGGCACCGACTCGCCAGATCTGGAGGCGATCCAGCTCTTCCAGGCAGTCGCGCAGCCGTTCCGCGACTTCGCTGAGCGACGCGGTGCGGTTCTGGGAAGCGGCGGCATCGACCTGAAACGGGGTCACCGCGTCGTTGAACTTGTCCATGCTGATCCGCGAACCCTCGCTTTGACGCGCCCCTGATCGAAAACGGGTTACCATCATCCGGTTGCCCGACGCTACCCTTTTGATGCGCGCGGTAAAGCTGAGCCTTGTGCCATCGCGCGACAGCGATTGCAGCCGTTGCACCCGCCGACGGTGCGTACGGCGATTGGTATACCAGCCATTGGGCATTGTTCCGGACGCCCGCCGCGGCCGATCCCTGCTCCTGCCGCAAGAGCGCGGCCGGGAGTGATGTAAAATGCTTGGGGAGGGGACGGAGACCAGATCGCCGGCGTGCCGGACGCTGAGGCCGGACGCGGTTCCGGCGCGCGAGGTCGGCGGCCGCAGCGCGTTTGCCGCACGGCTTGCGCCGGTTGCCGCCGGGGGCGACCGCTCCGCCCACCTCGACATCCGCCGCGAGGAGCTGGAGCGCCCCGTCGCGCCCGGCAGCCGCAGCTTCCGCTGCCGCCAGGTGCTCGGCGACCTTCTTTGCACGGCCTGGCCGGGCACGGCGGAAGCGCTCGCCGAGACGCTGATCGAGGAATTCGGTTCGCTGCCGGCGCTTCTCGCCGCCGATCCCGCGCGAGTGGTGCGCTGCCTCGGCGACGGCAGCGAAGGAATTGCCGCCTTTCTCGCCACGGTCCGGAGCGCGCAAATGCTGTCGCTGCGCCGCGAGATCGAGGAAGGGCCGCTGCTTGCGACCTCCGCCGCATTGCTCGACTATCTCCACGTCGGCATGGCCTGGACGGCGGACGAGGAGTTCCGGGTGCTGTATCTGAACAGCCGCAACCGGCTGCTCCGCGACGAAACGGTGGCGTCGGGGACGCCGAACGAGGTCACGATCCACCCGCGCGCGATCATGAAGCGCGCGCTCGAACTCGGCGCGACGGCGCTGATCCTGGTCCACAACCACCCGTCGGGGAGCCCCGACCCGAGCCAGAGCGACATCCAGACGACGTCGCGGATCGTGCGCGCGGCGAAGACGCTCGACATCGTCGTGCACGATCACATCATCGTGGCGCGCACCGGCTGGCGCAGCTTCCGGCAGAGCGGATTGCTGGTGTGAAGGCGCCTCCCTTCCGCGCGCGCCGCGTGCGGAAGGGAAGACGAAGCGTCAGTCGCCCTGGGTTTCGCCTTGCATCGGGCTGACGCCGCCATTGGGGCGGTGATCGGGGTTGGACATGCCGCCGCGCACCCCGCCCATGCCGCCGGGCGCGCCGGGGTCGCCGCCGGTGCCGGCCGCGGGGGCCGAGGACGAGTCGTCGGCTTCGGTGCGGCCGGCGCTCATGTCGCCGCTTTCGGCCGCGTTCGGCGTGCCGGCGCTGCGCCCGCCGGCGCCGCCGCCCAGACGATTCGCGAGATCGTCGCCCTGCCCTTCGCCTTCCGCGACCTGCGGCCCGGCTCCGCCGCCCGAACCGCCGGTGCGGCCGCCGTCCTGCCCGGTCGCGCCGGCACCGCCGCCCTCGGTCGTGCTCGAGAAGCCGGGGCCGCCGGTGCCGCCCGTATTGCCGCCGGCGCCGCCGGTGAGGCCGTTGCCTTTATCGTCGTTCATCGCGGGAAGTCCTTCCTGGGTGATTCGCTTGCGATCACCAACGCGACCCGCCGGCCGCCGTTCCGGACGAGGGCGGAGAGGCGCACAAGGCTATTGCGAAGCAGTCGCAACAGTGGCAGAAGCGATCACCATGATCGTTTGCATCTGCAACGCGATACGCGAAAAGGACGTCCGCGAAGCGGCGCGCTGCGGCGCGACATGCCCGACCAGTGCCTACGCCGCCAAGGGCTGCCGCCCGCGCTGTGGCCAATGCTTCTCATTCGCACGTCAGATCATCGCCTCCGAGCGTGCGACTGCCTAGCAAGAGCAGGCTGTTTCTCGCAGATTTCCGCCATTTTTGCGGGTTTCCAAGCGGCCCGCAAAGGACTATTCGGACCTCAACAAGAGGAGGTCCCGATGCAGGGCGACGCCGACGTCATCCGCCACCTGAACGACGCGCTCAAGAACGAGCTGACGGCGATCAACCAGTATTTTCTCCATTATCGCATGCTCGACAATTGGGGCGTCAGCCGCCTCGCCAAATATGAGTATGAGGAATCGATCGACGAGATGAAGCATGCCGACCGGCTTACGGTCCGCATCCTTTTCCTCGGCGGCCTGCCCAATTTCCAGATGCTCGGGCGCCTCCGGATCGGCGAAACCGTGGAGGAGATCCTGCGCGCCGACCTCGAGCTGGAGCGCGAAGCCGTGGTCCAGCTCAAGGGCGCGATCGCCCATTGCGAGGCGGTGCAGGATTATGTCAGCCGCGAGCTCTTCGTCTCCATTCTCGAGAGCGAGGAGGAGCATATCGACACGATCGAGCGGCAGTTCGACATGATCGAACGGATGGGGCTCCACAATTACGTGCAGCTCCAGTCGAGCCCGATCGAGGGCTGAGGGCGGCAGGCGCAGGCGCCTAGAAAGCCGAGTTTCGACAGGTTCGACCGGTTCGGGAACCTCCGTCCCGACACGCCGGTAACACCGGCGGCTCCGAGCCTGGCGACGTGCGGGTTGCAGGGCGAGAGCTTCCGCGCGCCTCGCTCATCGTCTTGACCCGCCTTGCGTTTCTTCCACCCGCGCGTCCGCCGCGCTGGCGGGTGCGCCGGGACTGGGCTAATCCCGTTCCCTGCCTTGGGAGGGGACCTGAGTGACCGCCGCCGCCACCGAAGCCGCGCCGCCGCGCATCGCGACGCTCGACATCCTGCGCGGAGTCGCGGTGATGGGCATCCTAGCGATGAACATCGCGAACTTCGCCATGCCGCAGCAAGCCTATATGAACCCCCTCGCCTACGGCCATGAAGGGCCGGCGGATCTCGTCGCCTGGGCGGTCAATTTCGTGCTGGTCGACGGCAAGATGCGGGGGCTCTTCTCCTTCCTGTTCGGCGCCTCGATGCTGCTGGTGATCGAGCGGGCGGAGGCGAAGGACGAATCGTCGGCGAGGGTCCATTTCCGGCGCATGGCGTGGCTGCTCCTGTTCGGGCTCACCCATTTCTACTTCGTTTGGAACGGCGACATCCTCACCGGCTATGCCGTCGTCGGCATGATCGCCTGGTTCTTCTGGGGGAAGACCAATGAGGAGCTGCTGCGGCTCGGCATCGCCCTGGTGATCGTGCAGGCGCTGATCTTCGGCATGATGACTTTGGGGGTCGGCCTCGCTGCCTGGCAGGCGTCGCAGCCGGGCGCGAGCGCCGAGGTTCTGAAGAGCTGGGCCGACCTGCAGCGCGAGATCGCCATGCCCGACGCCGCCGGGCTCAGCGCCAGCCTCGCCCTTCACGACGGCAGCTGGATGGGCCTCGCACGCCACCAGCTCACCCAGCGCAGCTTCGATCCGCTTGCCCTCCTCGCCATGTACGGCTGGGAGACCATGGCCTACATGCTGTTCGGCATGTGGGGCTTGCGAAGCGGCTTCCTCACCGGCGCGTGGGAGGACGCCCGTTATCGGAAGGTCGCCGCGATCGGCTTCGCGGTGACGATCCCGGTCTATGCGGTTCTCGCTGCGATCATCTGGTGGAGCGGCTTTTCCGCGCTCGCCATCGTCGCCTGCGGCATGACCGCGCCGACCCTCTTCCGCCCGGTGATGGTCGCGGCCTGGGCGGCGCTCATCATCCTCCTCACCCGGCGCGGCGGCGCGCTCACCGGCCGCATCGCCGCCGCCGGCCGCGCCGCCTTTACCAACTATCTCGGCACCAGCCTCCTCATGACCGCTTTGTTCTACGGCTGGGGCCTGGGCCTGTTCGGCGACCTGCGCCGGATCGAGCTGCTGATCGTGGTCGCCGCCATGTGGGCGGTCATGCTGCTCTGGTCGAAGCCCTGGCTGGAGCGCTTCCAATACGGCCCGTTCGAATGGCTGTGGCGCTCGCTGGCGCGCTGGGAAAAGCAGCCGATGCGGCGGCGGGAACGGGCGCCGGCCTGACGCGAGGCCGGGCCGCGCGGACCCGGCGCGGCCGCCCGACCTCAGCTCGGGTCGGCGGCGGGGGGCTGCGGCGGCGTCAGCAGGGTTTCGAGGCGGCCGGCGGGGACGATCCGCAAGCGCTCGCCGTCGTCGTCGAGCTGGGGAAGCGAGCGGCCGTCCGGCAGAAAGGCGCGGAGGCGATAGGCCGCGCCGTCCTGGTCGTAGCGGGTGCAGACCACCTGATCCTCGCCGGCGAGGATGGCGATGCGGAAGAAAAGAAGCATGTCCTCGTCGTCCGGACCAGCGGGCGCGCCGGGCACTTCGTAGAGGATGGCGTGCGACACGGGATCGCTGCAGTCCGCCGTGCCGACGCGGCGGCTTCCGGCGCGCATCGCAATGACGTAGCGCGCGGACAGGCTCCCGAACTGCACGAACGGATTGTCGAGGGCGGCGCCGCTTGTGCCGTAGCTGTCCGCGATGCGCCAGGCGGCGGGCGCGAAATCGGCGATGCCGCGCCGGGTCAGCATCACCACCGACGAGCCGTCGCCGCCGCCGGAAAGGTGGAGCCAGTGGGTATCGGTGCCGGCCGCGCGCGCGGCGGAATCCGGATCGGCGCCGCCGACATTCCAGCCCGCCACCGCCGGGCCGGGCCCGAACATCCGCTCGCGCATGCTCGTCACCGCGCCGCGCAGCACCGCCAGCATCTCCTGCTCGCTGGGCCCCTCCGGCGCTTCCGCCGCGGGTGGCGCATCGGCGCCGGGCTTCTGGGCGGCCGCGGCGGCCGGCGCGGCAATGAGGGAGGCGGCGGCGGCGAGCTGGAAAAGGCGCTTCATGGAATGGAGACTCCGCGGGATATGGGCCGAGACTAAGCCGCGCCGTTGCCAAGCGCCAAAGGAATAATAGCGCGCGCTGCAACCCGCCCTTCGACAGGCTCAGGGCTGGCGGCGTGGGTGGCGGTGGGTGGGGTTGAGGTTCGAGCTATCCGCTCACCGCTAGGGCTGAGCTTGTCGAAGCCCGGGTTGCAGGGCGGGAGCCAGCGCGCTGCAATCCGCCCTTCGGCAGGCTCAGGGCTGGCGGTTGTGGTCGTACCGGCCGAGTGCAGAATTCCGGAACCGCTAGGGCTGAGCTTGTCGAAGCCCGGGTTGCAGGGCGGGAGCCGGCGCGCTGCAATCCGCCCTTCGACAGGCTCAGGGCTGGCGGTTTTGAACCCGTTGCGGGATCGAGCGATCCACTCACCGCTAGGGCTGAGCTTGTCGAAGCCCGGGTTGCAGGACGCGAGAGCCAGCGCGCTGCAATCCGCCCTTCGACAGGCTCAGGGCTGGCGGTTTTGAAGGCGTTGCGGGTTCGAGCTATCCGCTCACCGCTAGGGCTGAGCTTGTCGAAGCCCG
>DASVQT010000152.1:0-4658 GCA_036388975.1 Allosphingosinicella sp.
GGTCCGCGCCTGATAGAGGGCGAGCTTCATCCCGCCTGGAGCAAGGGGTCGAGCCCGCCGCTGCGGTCGAGCTCGGCCAAGTCGTCCGATCCGCCGATGTGGCGGCCGTCGATGAAGATCTGCGGCACGGTGGTGCGGCCGTTCGCGCGCTGGATCATCTCCTCGCGCTTCGGCCCGCCGCCGCTGATCTCGGTCTCTTCATATTGGGCGCCCTTGTCGTCGAGGAGCTTCTTCGCCCGCGCGCAATAAGGGCACATGAATTTGGTGTAGATTTCGACGCGGGCCATGTTCGTGCAAGCTCCTTCCGGCAAGGCCTTCGAGGTGCGCACGCGCCCCGCCTATGTCAACCGCCAGCGCCGCGACCGGCGCTCCCTCAGCAGTGCGGAGCGGCGATCAGGCGCGCAAAGCCGTCCGCCTCCACCTCCGCCAGCGGCGCGGCGAGTGTCTCATAGCCGTTGTCGCCGGGCCGCCGCACGCCGAACAGCTCCGGCGCGCCTCCCGCGATCGGCAGCAGGGCGATCGGGCAGGAGACCGGAAGGAGCCGCGAGCCGCCCGGCGCCTGCAGCGTCGTCAGCACCCCGTAAAGCGCGCCGCGGATGGTGGGCCGGCCGAGCACGGAGAGTCGGAACTGCCCCTGCTCCCGCGTGACGAGATAGATGTGCCCGGACTGGTGCGGCAGAGCGAGGTCGCCGCGCTGCGTGTATGCGGAGTCCATCCGCTCGCTTTCGCGAAACACGAGATGCGAGACGGCTTCGTCCCAGACGATGGTCGTCCGATAGGCATAAACGCCCGGCTCGTTGCCGAAGGCGGGGCGGATGGTGAGATAATCCCCTTCCAGCCAGCGCACCGCGACATGGGCGTAGGCGCCGAGCTCTTCGGGCGCGATGCCGGGCGGCCGCGCCGGCTCGGCCTTGGGGCGGAGCGCGATGCCCAGCGCCTGCTCGATCCGCACCAAAGTCGCGGTGGTGAACGGCCGCTGCCCGGCGAGCCCCTTTTCAAGGGTGGACAGGCTCACGCGCGCTTCGCCGGCGAGCCATTGGCGCGTCAGCCGGCGGCGGCCGAGCTCCTCGCGGATCCGCTCCGAAAGCTGCTCCGTGATGCTCGGCACCATGCGTTCCGCCTTTCTGTGAGAAACGCAGAGTGGCGAAGCACGTAGGCGCCTGCAATCAGTTATCGCTGCCTTTCACCACCCGCGCCCAGCAAAGAAGCCGCACTTCGGCGACGCCCGCTTTGTTGAGCGCCCGGGCGCAGGCATTTGCGGTCGCGCCGCTGGTGAACACGTCGTCGACCAGCACCACCGTCCTCCCCCGGAGCGCCGCCTTGCGCCCCTCCGGAACGGCAAAGGCGCCGCGCACGGCAAGCGCCCGCTCCCGCGGCCCCATGCCGCGCAGATACGGCGTCGCCTTTCGCCGCTCCAGCGCGTCCAGCAAGGCCGTGCCGCCGCTCCGCCGCGCCAGCGCCGAGGCGATCAAAGCGGCCTGGTTGTAGCCCCGTTTCCAGATCCGCCAGCGATGCAGCGGCACCGGCGCGAGCAGCAGGTCCGAGCCGCCGTCCAGATGCCGCTCCATCAGCCGCGCCATCGTCTCGGCGACGCCAGGCCGCCCGCCATATTTGAGCTTCAGCGCCACCTTTCGCGGTATCTCCCCATAGGCCACCGCCGCCCGCACGCGGTCGAAAGCCGGCGGATGGGCGAGGCACGCCCCGCACTCCGCCTCCGCCCCGCCCCCGTCATGCTCGAACGGCAACCCGCAGCGCGCGCAGCAGGGCGCCCCCAGGAACGCGAGCTGCGACCAGCAGCCGAGGCAGAAACTATGCTCCTCTTCGACGATCAGCCCGCAGCCGGGACAGCGCGGCGGCAGCGCGAAATCGACGATGGTGCGGAGCGCGGCGCGTGCACTGGCGGCGGGAGCATTCACCCGGCGATACTGCCAGCGCGGAGGTTCGGCGCAAGCTTGACGCCGAAATGGTTCGATCGATGAGGCTCGTACTGGTTCAGCGACGGCGGCGGGGCGAGCGGCAGCAATTGGCCGGTGGGACTTTTTCAAACGTGACCATGTACAAGGGCTCAGCTCCGTTTGGTTCGTCAACGAGAGTGAACATGAACTGATGCACCGAGAAGAAGTAATACACGCCTTCATATGTCCTTGCCGCCACGCCCAATCGAACAACGGGTGCTCCCTCCGCGCCATAGAGCGCGACCAATGTTCCGGGAGAGCCGTCGCTGTGGTGCCATATTCCAAGATGTTCTGTCGAACCGATGTAGAGCGGGCTCGACATGAAGTGGCGAAACCCTTCAAAGGCGGGCCTCCAAGCTGGCTCGGGGGCGGGCGGCAGCCGCAGGTAGCGATGTTCCCGACCAAGCGACTCCACCGGCCCAAGCATCCGGATCTCGCCGTGGGCATCGGGGCCTGTGCGCACCGCCCATCTGGTCTCGAAGGCGCACCCGTCCCTGAGTATGCCGGTCTGGTTGAAGGGGTTGAAAACGCGAAACTTAAACGTTTCAGTTTGCGGAACGACTAAGGCATCGACGTGGCGCAGCAGCACATCCGAGCGGCCGGAGAGCGTCAAGTCTTCGGCAATGTGGGCTGGTGCACGAAAGGGCAGAACCCTCGGCGGACAGCTTCCGACTTCGGACGCCGGCTCCGCACGAATTGGTGCGCCTCCAGCGGGCGATGCAGCACCCGATGCACCCTGCGCCGTGCTGCCGAACATGAGGGCAGCCCCGATCCAGAACAATCGCGCAATCTTCAGCTGCTTCTGCTGATCTTGCAGCTTTGGAGCCGCGCAGCGGGGCGCACCGAGAAGCGAGAACTGCGAGCGGCAGCCGAGGCAGAAGCGGTGCCCCTCGTCGACGATCATCCCGCAACCGGACCAGCGCGGCGGCGGCGCAGAGCCGACGATGGTCCTGAGCGCGTGGCGCGTCATGGCCGCTGGAGCATGCATGGACCCAACCTGCCGCGCCTTCTTCGCCGCGCAAGCTTAGCGCCGTTGGCGGACCGATCTTGCGTCGCCGCCCGCCGCCCCTACCTCCCCTTCATGGTCTGGGACATCAGAACGGCCTTGCTCAAGAAGCAGGAGGTGGAATCGAGCCGGCTTTCCGACTTCGAATTCCGCCTGCGCGCCCGCACCATGCGCCGGCTCGCGCCGCTCGCCGGCGCGTCCGAGGACGATCTCGTCGCGGCCACGGTGCTGGAAAGCGACGAGGCGATCCTGAAGCGCCTTTCGGGCGCGGACGTGGTCTCGCCGGACGTTCAGAAGCTGTACGACCGGTGCCGCGCCGAAGCGCGCCGCGAGCTGATCGAAGAGCTTGGCGATCCAAGCCCGCATCGCCTCGCCTGAGCCGGGGCGGGGCTGACAAAGCGCCGCGCCTGGGCTATGGCGCCGCCATCCATTCAGACCCGGATGAACTGGAGCGCGGTTTTCGCCGCCGCGCCCGCTGGAGCTTACGACCCATGGCCGATGCGCCCCTCGCCCGCGCCGACGACGCGATCACCACCGCCGAGCGGCGGACCTTCGCCATCATCTCGCATCCGGACGCCGGCAAGACGACGCTGACCGAAAAGCTGCTTTATTCCGCCGGCGCGATCCACGAGGCCGGCGAAGTGCGCGCCCGCGGCGACCGCCGCCGCGCGCGCTCGGACTGGATGGCGATCGAGCAGCAGCGCGGCATCTCCGTCACATCCTCGGTCATGACCTTCGAGAAGGACAACATCCTCTTCAACCTGCTCGACACGCCGGGGCACCAGGACTTCTCCGAAGACACGTACCGGACGCTCACCGCCGTCGACAGCGCCATCATGGTGATCGACGCCGCCAAGGGCATCGAAGCGCAGACGCGCAAGCTCTTCGAAGTCTGCCGCCTGCGCAACATCCCCATCGTCACCTTCGTCAACAAGGTCGACCGCGAGGGCCTGTCGCCCTTCAAGCTGCTCGACGAGATTGCCGAAACGCTGCAGCTCGACGTCGCGCCGATGAACTGGCCCGTCGGCATGGGCGGCCAGTTCCACGGCCTTTACGACCTCGAGCGGCCGCGCCTGATGCGCGCCGACCGGAGCGAAGGCACGCACCCGGCCGAGATCGTCCCGCTCTCGGGCCTCGAGGATGCGAAGCTCGACGACCTCATCCCCGCCGACGTGCTCGAAACCTTTCGCGAGGAAGCCGAGCTCGCGGCCATGGCCTATCCGGAGTTCGAACTCGCCCCGTTCCTGAACGGCGATCTCACCCCCGTCTTCTTCGGCTCGGCGCTTCGCGAATTCGGAGTCGACATCCTCCTTTCCGGCCTCGGCCGCTTCGCCCCGCCGCCCCAGCCGCAGCCCGCCCGCGGCGGCGCCGTCGCGCCGTCCGAGCCGCGCTGCTCCGGCTTCATCTTCAAGGTCCAGGCGAACATGGACCCGAACCACCGCGACCGCGTCGCCTTCATGCGGGTCTGCTCGGGCGCGCTCAAACGCGGCATGAAGCTCACCAACGGCCGCGTCGGCAAGGCGATCGCCATCCAGAACCCGATCACATTCTTCGCCCGCGACCGCGAGCTCGCCGAACTCGCCCGCCCCGGCGACATCGTCGGCATCCCCAATCACGGGACCCTGCGGGTCGGCGACACCCTGTCCGAGCGCGGCGACGTGTCCTTCACCGGCCTCCCGGACTTCGCCCCCGAGATC
>DASVQT010000153.1:0-7419 GCA_036388975.1 Allosphingosinicella sp.
CGGATGAAGATCGACGAGAATGACGACCTTCACGTCTATGCGGTCGGTCTCGATCATGTTCCGGCGGGCGGCGGAACCCCGGAGACGCTTCGAACCCATCTGATCGAAGGGCCTATCCCGGTGAGCGGCGGCCGCGCGCCGGCCGCGTCCCCTCCTCTCGCCTCTTAAACCGTCTCCGCCATCGCCCGTTCGGCGAGCGCGGCGATGGTGCGGGACGGGTTCACGCCTACGGCTTCGGGGACGATGGCGCCGTCAAGCACCTGGAGGTTCGGACAGCCGAACACCCGGCCGGCATGATCGACGACGCCGTTCTCGGGCCCCGTCCCCATGTTGCAGCCGCCGAGCGGGTGGGGCGTGATCAGATATTTGAAATGAGTCCAGCTCGGCGGGACGAGCGGCACACCGCCCGTTGCGTGGGCGAGGCGGCGGTGCATGGCAACGATCGCTTCGATGAGCTTTTGCGACTTGGCGATCTGCCAGTCGAGCGTCAGCTTGCGCTGCCCGAAGAGCCACCAGCGGCGGCGCAGACTCAGCCGCCCGTCGGCCGCGTCCACCCCTTGCGCAAACCAGGGCATGATCCGGTCGGCCGGCGTGTCGGCCAGCGCCTTGCGCAGGCCGGCCATGAAGACGCGCACTTCCGGAAGCGCCGCCTCCCCTTCGCGAATCCAGCCGGCGACGAGGTCCGGAAAGCCGCCGTCCTGGATCCAATAGGCTTCGCCCTCCTCGCTTCGGTCGAGAAAGTCGATCGCGCTGCCGATCGTCGGGCCGGCCGAAGGCTCGGGCCTCCTGTCCTTGTAATATGCGGGCGTCAGGAAGTCGCCGTTGCTGCTCCAGTTGCGCCCCAGGAGGCGGCTGATGCCCGGCAGCGTCTTCGCGACGTCGCGGCAGTGGAGAAGAAGCTCGGTCGAGCCCAGCGACCCCGCCGCGACCACCACGCGCTCCGCCGTCGCGCTGCCCGGCCGCCTCTCGCCGCCGCCGATCTCGTCATAATGGACCCGGTAGCCGGTGCCTTCGCGCGCGATCGCGGTGACGAGGTGGAGCGGGCGGATCTCGGCGCCTCTTCGCTCCGCCATGGCGAGGTAGTTGCGGTCGAGCGTGTTCTTGGCGTCCGCGTCGCAGCCGATGTCGCAATTGGCGAGGTGGACGCAGGTCCCCTGCTCGATGCCGTGCACGTTGGTGAAGCGGCGGCTGTGGCGAAGGTCGGTCGGCTCGGGCAGGCCGTAATGGTAATCGGGATCGAACGAGACGGCGAGCTCGAGCTTCCGAAAGCGGCCGCCCGCGCCGATCGCTTCGGCGGCCTCCTTCATCAGCTTCATCCGGTTCGTCCATTGCCCGTCGGGCACCATCTGGACGTTCATCACCTCGCCGACTGTCACATAATGCGGCGCGAGCGCGTCCCAGGTCAGCTCCGGCGGCCAGCCCGCTTCGAAGGTCTCGCGCGGCGGCACGGCGGAGACGTTCGCATAGATGTGCGATCCGCCGCCCACCGCCGCGCCTTGCGCCACCGCCATGTTGCGGAAGATCCTGAGGTCCAGCCAGCCGTTGCGGCCCGCGGGATCGTTCTGGTCCCACAGCCAGTCGCCGCTCCGGATCGGATAATTTCTCCGGTCCCAGCGCCGCCCGCGCTCGAGCACGAGCGTCCGCGCACCCTTCTGCGCAAGCCGCGCCGCGGAGACCGCGCCCCCGAAGCCGCTCCCGATCACGATCGCATCATGGTCCATGCCGCATCTCCCCCCGTGCGCTCGCCTGCACCCTATCACGCCCCGCCACACCGCGGCAGCGGCTGCCCAACCCGCTAGGGCTGAGCCTGTCCAAGCCCGGTTTCCAGGGGCACCGAGCGCTGCAACCCGCCCTTCAACAGGCTCAGGGCTAGCGCGCCTACGGACTTCCCAGACCCGCGCCCCTCAACTTATTGCCCGCTCCCGCGTTGGCCGTCGGTGAGAATCGCCACGTTCAACGTCAACGGTGTAAACGGCCGCCTCGAGCGGCTGCTCGAATGGCTCGGCGAGGCGGAGCCGGATGTCGTCTGCCTCCAGGAGCTGAAGGCACCGCAGGAGAAGTTTCCGGCCGCAGCGATCGAGAAAGCGGGCTACGGCGCCGTCTGGCAGGGACAGAGCCGCTGGAACGGAGTCGCCATGCTCGCCAAGGGCTGCGAGCCCATTGAGACGCGGCGCGGCCTTCCCGGCGAGCCTGAGGACGAGCAGGCCCGCTACATCGAAGCGGCGGTGAACGGCGTTCTGGTGGGCGGCCTCTACGCCCCTAACGGCAATCCGGTCGGCACCGCCAAGTTCGACTACAAGATCAGGTGGCTGGAACGCCTGATCGCCCACGCCAAGGGCCTGCTCGACGTCGATTGCCCTGTCGTCCTGTGCGGCGACTACAACGTCATTCCGGAGGATCGGGACGCCTACAAGCCCGAGCGCTGGACGGACGACGCGCTCTTTCAGCCCGAGCCCCGCGCCCTTTACCGCAAGCTCCTGGCGCAAGGCTGGACGGACGCCATCCGCCACCTCCACCCGGAGAATCGCATCTTCACCTTCTGGGATTATTGGCGAAACGCGTTCCAGCGGGACGCCGGCATCCGCATCGACCACTTCCTGCTCAATGCCCAGGCCCTCCCCCGCCTCAGCTCCGTCCATGTTGATAAGGACGCGCGCGGCAAGGAAGGCGCGAGCGACCACGCGCCGCTCTGGATCGAGCTGGCCTGATTGGATCTCTTGCAGCTCTCGCGCCCCGTTCGTTCCCGAGCGTAGTCGAAGGGCGGAAGCTCAGCCTCCGTGCAGCGCCCCTCGACTTCGCTTGGGACGAACGAGCTGGTGAATGGCGGAAGGTGCGGCAGTTTCAGCGCAGCGGCCAGACCGCGAGGATCAGCGGCACGCCCACCACCACCACGAGCAGCGACAAAGGGGCGCCGAGCCGGGCATAGTCGCCGAAGCGGTAGCCGCCCGGGCCCATGACGAGGGTGTTGCACTGGTGGCCGATGGGGGTGAGGAAGTCGCAGCCCGCGCCCACCGCCGTGGCCATCAGAAAGGCTTCGGGGCGGTAGCCGAGGTCGCCCGCGAAAGTGGCGGCGATCGGTGCCATGACGAGCACCGTTGCCGCATTGTTGAGAAAGGGCGTCACCGCCATCGCCGCGACCATGATCAGGGCGACGGCGGCCCAGGCCGGAAGGCTGGTCGCCGAGGTGGAGAGCCAGGCGCCGATCAGCTCGGTGCCGCCGGTGGTGCGCAGCGCGTCGGCGACGGGGATGAGCGCCCCGATCATGATCAGGATCGGCCATTCGATCGCGCGATAAGCGTCGCGCGCGGGAAGCGTGCCGGTCAGCATGATCAAGGCCGCCGCGCCGAAGAAGGCGAGCGCGACCGGCACCCAGCCGATGGCGGTGAGCAGCATCGCGCCGGCGAGGATGCCGACGGGCACGAGCCCGCGCCGGGCGTTGCCGAGGCGCAGCTTGCGCTCGGCGAGCGGCAGGCAGCCGAGATCGCGGAGGCGCTCCGGCAATGTGTCCAGCGGCCCCTGGAGGACGATCACGTCCCCCGGGCAGAGCACGATGTCGCGAAGGCGGCTGGTGATCCGCTCGCCGCGGCGCGACACAGCGATGAGGTTGACGCCGTGGCGGGCGTGGAGGTCCATGCGGCCCGCCGCGCTCCCGGCGAGGAGCGAGCCGCGCTCGATCACCGCCTCAATGACTCCGATGTTTGTCGAGGCGGTGTTGACCACCGTGTCGCGGTGCTGGCCCTCGAGTTCGAGGCCCGCGGCTGCAATAGCGCGCTCCAGCGCTTCCGGCTCGCCCTTCAGGATCAGGACGTCGCCGGCCTGGATCATCGTATCGGGGAGCGGGATCATGCGGCGGCCGTTGCGGTGGAGGTGCGTTACGTCGACTTCATTGTCGACCACGGCGCGGAAGGCGGCGACGGTGATGTCCTCGGCCGGCGAATGGGGCGGGACTTCGGCTTCGGTGGCGTAATCCTCGATGTCCAGCGCTTCGCCCATGGTCGGCGCGGCGCGGCGGCTCGTCGGCAGCAGCCGGTAGCCGAAGCGCAGGAAGATGAGGCCCGTCACGGCGAGGCCGAGGCCGACCGGCGCATAGTCGAACATCTGGAAGGGCTCGCCGGTCATGTCCTCGCGCACCCGGCTGACGATGATGTTGGGCGAGGTGCCGACCAGGGTGATGAGCCCGCCGAGCAGGGAGCCGAACGCCATCGGCATCAGGAAGCAGGAGGGCGAAGCGTCCGACTTCTTCGCCATCTGGAACGCGGCCGGCATCAGCATGGCGAGCGCGCCGATATTCTTCACCATGGCGGACAGGAAGGTGACCGCACCCACGAGGGTGATGAGCTGCGATCCGACCTTGCGCATCCCGCCCGTGACGCGCGCCAGCGCCGCTTCGACCACTCCGGAGCGCTCGATCGCCGCCGAGACGACCAGCGCGCTCCCGACGATGATCACGATGTCGTCCGAAAAGCCCGAAAAGGCGTCCTCGGGACTGACGATCCCCACCAGCACGGCCGTCAGCAAGGCGAGCACGGCGACCATGTCGAAGCGGATACGGCCCCAGATGAAGAGCAGCATCATCCCCGCAAGCACGGCGAAGGACAGGATCTGGGGCGTGGTCATTCAGGAAGAGCAGTCATCAGGGACCGGGGAACGAAGGACCCGCGCGGAATATCCGCCGTAGCCAAGCCTTTAGGCAAGGAGGTCCCGATATTCCTCGTGCCGCTCGATATAGCCGCGCACGAAGCTGCATTGGGGCACCACCTTCAGCCCCTCGGCGCGGGCATGGTCGAGGCCGCGCTTTACGATCCGGCTGCCGATACCGCGGCCCTCCAGCTCGGGCGGGACGATGGTGTGGGTGAAGACGATCCGGCCGTCCTGGAGGATGTAGGTGAGGAAGCCGGTGGCGCCGTTTTCCTGGAGCTCGAAGCGGCGGCCCGCTTCGTCGTGGGTCACGTCTGTGTCCGCCATTTGCGTTCGCTTTCCTTCGGGCTGGATTTTCGCTCTCGCCCCTTTAGGAAGGCGGAGCGAAATTCCAGTGGGGAGATACCGATGAAGAAGCTTTCGATCCTGCTTGCGGTTCCGTTGCTCGGCCTTGCGGCCTGCGGCGGAGACGACGCCGGCAACAATGCGGCCGCCGCCGCCAATGCGGCCGCGCCTGCTGGCAACGACATGAACGCGGCCGCGGCCGCCAAGCCAGCCGACAACGAAGCGATGGCGGCCGAGCCCGCCGAAGGCGGCAACGGCGCGAAGCCGGCCGGTGCCGGCGACGAAGGCGCGGCTGCGGCCGGCGGCGACGCGGGCGCGAAGCCGACCGGCGAGGGCGCAGCCGAGGACGTGTCCGCCGAAGGCGAAGCCGGTCCGAAGCCGACCGAATAAGCGTGAACGAACGGGCCGCCCGCCGCCGAATGGGAGCGCGGCGGGCGGCCCTTTTCTCTTGAGCGGAGCCTCCACGCGATGAATTACGAGACCATCCTCGTCGAGCGGCGCGGCGCCGTCACCCTGATAACGCTGAACCGCCCCAAGGCGCTCAATGCGCTGAACACGCAGGTTCTTGCCGAGCTGATCGACGCCTTCGCCGCCTACGATGCCGACGAAAGCCAGCGCTGCGCGGTGCTGACCGGCTCCGAGCGCGCCTTCGCGGCGGGCGCGGACATCAAGGAAATGTCGAGCCAGGGCTTCGCGTCCATGTACGCGTCCAACTTCTTCGCCGGCTGGGAGCGGGTGACGGCGACGCGCAAGCCGTGGATCGCGGCCGTTGCCGGCTATGCGCTCGGCGGCGGCTGCGAAGTGGCGATGATGGCGGATTTCATCATCGCCGCCGACACCGCCCAGTTCGGCCAGCCCGAGATCAAGCTCGGCGTCACGCCCGGCATGGGCGGGTCGCAGCGCCTGACCCACGCCGTCGGCAAGGCCAAGGCGATGGAGATGTGCCTCACCGGCCGCAACATGGGCGCCGAGGAAGCCGAGCGCGCCGGCCTGGTCGCGAAGGTCGTCCCCGCGGCCGAATTGCTCGACGAAGCGATGAAGACGGCGGAGCGGATCGCCGGCATGGCGCCGCTCGCCGCCATCGCCACCAAGGAGATGGTCAACGCCGCCTTCGAGACCGGCCTCGCGCAAGGAATCGTCTTCGAACGCCGCTTGTTCCACGGCCTGTTCGGCACGGAAGACCAGAAGGAAGGCATGGCCGCCTTCGTCGAAAAGCGGAAGGCGGACTGGACGGGGCGGTAACGTGGCTCCCTCTCCCCCGGCGGGGAGAGGGTTCTTGGCTCAGGCCTGCATCCAGACCAGCGAGACCACGGCGAAAGCCGCAGCGGCCGCCACGAAGAAACGCACCGCGCCCGCCCCTTTCATCGGCTCCGTCCCGGGCGGCGCCTCCACGACGCCCGTCACCATCGGCCCGACCAGGTTCCTGCGCTTCACCAGCAGGTAAAAGGCGATCGCCAGCACGTGGAGGGCGATCGCCGCGAGCAGCAGGTTGAACGTCCATTCGTGCCACTCGGTCAGCTCTTCGGCCAGATCCTCGCCGATCAAGCCGGTGAGCGGGCCGGGCCACAGCCAGTCGTCGTCGGCGGCGAAAAGGCCGAGGCCGATCTGCACCGCAAGCACAGCCAGCAAGGCGAGCACGCTGAGCGCCCCCAGCGGGTTATGCCCGATCGGGGATGCGACCCGGCCGCGCAGGTAGGAAAGGATCGTACCGGGCCCGCGCACGAAGCTCGCGAACCGCGCAGTGGAGCTTCCGATCAGTCCCCAGATGATCCGGAAGACGAGCAGGCCGAGCAGCGCCAGGCCGGAGCGCTGGTGCCATTCGATCATCTCCTCCTCGGCGGTCCACCAGGAGAAGGGGATAAGGATCACGAACAGCCAGTGGACCACCCGAACCGGGCGGTCCCAGACCGCGACCCGGTTGCGCTCCGCCGGCGCGGGGCGCGCCTCAGTCTTCGTCGGGTCCACGGAATTTTTCGTGGCAGTTGGAGCAGGATTGGCGAAGCGCCGGGAGCGCCGCCCGCACGGCCGCGAGGTCGCCCGATTCCGCGGCCTGGTTGAAGGCGCCGGATGCCTGCTGGAAGCCTTCGTTGGCGGCGCGGAAGCCGGCGGCGTCCGACCAGATCTCCGCCTTGGCGCGGGTGCGGCCCGCCTCGGGGCCGGAGCCTTCGGGGAACCAGCCGAGGATCTGCGGCCCGTAGCCGTGGATCGTCCCGGCATGGCGCTGAATGACGGCGATATCAGGCGAGCCCGCCTTGAGCTGGTCGCCGATGCCCTTCATCGCGCGGCCCATCTCTTCATAATGATCGTGGCGCGCCTTCATCACCGCCTTGTGGTCCTGCGGCGTGCCCGCGCCGCTCGCGACGTTGGCGATGGTCTCGTTCTGCTGTTCGTTGGTCGTCGGAGCGGAGGCATTGTTGCCCTCCCCGCCCCCGTTGC
>DASVQT010000154.1:0-1614 GCA_036388975.1 Allosphingosinicella sp.
CCCCCCCCACGGCCAGGTGATCGCGCCGAAGGCGAGCACGGCGAGGCGGTCGCGCTTGCGGCGGCGGGTGCCGGCGGCGAGCGGCGTGCCTTCGCTTCGGGACAGCAGGCCGGTGGTTTCGCGGGTGGTCATCTGTGCCTCCTTCAGCCGGCGAAGGGATCGCGGACCAGGATCGTATCCTCGCGCTCCGGACTGGTCGAGACGAGCGCCACCGGGCAGTCGATCAGCTCCTCGACGCGGCGGATATATTTGACCGCCTGGGCGGGGAGCTGGGCCCAGCTGCGCGCGCCGGCGGTCGACTCCGACCAGCCCTCGATCGTCTCGTAGACCGGCTCCACCGCCGCCTGGTCCGCCGCATGGGCGGGAAGATGATCGAACGCCTCGCCGCGCAGGCGGTAGCCGGTGCAGATGCGGATCTCCTCGAGACCGTCGAGCACGTCCAGCTTGGTGAGGGCGATGCCGGTCACCCCGGCGACCGCGCAGGACTGGCGCACCAGCACCGCGTCGAACCAGCCGCAGCGGCGCTTGCGGCCGGTGACGGTGCCGAACTCACGCCCCCGCTCGCCGAGGCGCTGGCCGATCTCGTCGTCGAGCTCGGTCGGGAACGGGCCGGAGCCGACGCGGGTGGTGTAGGCCTTGACGATGCCGAGGACGAAGCCCGCCGCGGACGGCCCGAGGCCGGTGCCGCCCGCCGCCGTGCCGGCAATGGTGTTGGACGAGGTGACGAACGGATAGGTGCCGTGATCGACGTCGAGCAGCACGCCCTGCGCGCCTTCGAACAGGATGCGGCGGCCGTCGCGGCGCGCCTCGTTCAGCGTCTTCCAGACCGGGCGGGCGAATTGCAGCACGTAATCCGCGACTTCGGAAAGGTCCCGCATCAGCCGCTCCCGGTCGATCGGCGGCTCGCCGAAGCCGGCGCGCAGCGCATCGTGATGGGCGCAGAGGCGGTCGATCTGCGGCTCGAGCCCGCCGAGATGCGCGAGGTCGCAGACGCGGATAGCGCGGCGGCCGACCTTGTCCTCATAAGCCGGGCCTATGCCGCGGCGGGTCGTGCCAATCTTGCCGGCGCCGCTCGCATCCTCGCGAAGCGCATCGAGATCGCGGTGGAACGGGAGAATGAGCGGGCAGGTGTCGGCAATCTGCAGCGTGTCGGGCGTGACGGCGACGCCCTGCTTCGCCAGCCGCTCCGCCTCGTCGCGCAGCGCCCAGGGATCGAGGACGACGCCGTTGCCGATCACCGACAAGGTGCCGCGCACGATGCCGGAGGGGAGCAGCGAAAGCTTGTACACCTCTTCGCCGACGACCAACGTATGCCCGGCATTGTGGCCGCCCTGGAAGCGGGCGACGACGTCGGCGCGGCTGGACAGCCAGTCCACGATCTTGCCCTTACCCTCGTCGCCCCACTGGCCGCCGATCACGGTGACGTTCGCCACGCTCGCCTCTTTCTCGTGCTGTGCAGGAAACGGCTGCGCCCTAGGGCACGGCGCCCGCAAGGTCCAGAAGCCGCGCGGATCGTTGTGTGAGGTTCATGAAACCGCGCCCGGAGAAGGGGCGTTGATGCTGCACGAGTTCCTGATGGAGAAGTACCATGCGTAAAGTCACCCTGGCCGTTGC
>DASVQT010000155.1:0-13595 GCA_036388975.1 Allosphingosinicella sp.
TCGCCAGCGCGCCGATGCCGATGGCGAGCAGCAGCACCGCGCCCTTCGGAAAGGCCGTCCCGCCCTCCCGCGCGGCATGGGCCGGGATGAGGACGTAGCTCGCCGCGGCGAAGACCAGCCCCTGGCCCGCGAACAGCCAGAACACGCCGCGCCACGCGCCCGCGTCGGCGAACAGTCCGCCGAGCAGCGGGCCGACGAACGTCGCGACGCCCCAGATGCTGGTCAGCAGCGCGAACACCCGCGGCAGGTGGCGCGCGGGAAAGAGGATGGCGAGCGCCACGTAGATGAGGCCGATGGTCCACCCGGCCGCGCAGCCCTGCAGCACGCGGCCCGCGAGAAAGAGGCCGATGCCGGGCGCCGCCGCGCTCAGCGCGCAGCCGAGCGCGAAGCCCGCCCCGGCGAGCATCATCGCGGCGCGAAGGCCGATGCGCTCGGCGATCCAGCTCGACGAGGCGGTCGCGACCACGAGGCCGGTCATGAAGCCGGACGCCGCCCAGCCGAACCAGGCGAAGCCGTCCAGCGCTGCCCCGACGCTCGGCATGATCGTCGCCGTCACCAGCGAATCGGCCGCGACCACCCAGCAGCCGAGCATGACCAGCCCGAGCACGGGCGCCCGGCCTTCGGAAAGAAGCTCGGCCCAGCGCGGGCGTTCGGGGCGGATAGCGGCGGCTTCGGCGGACATGAAACGGCTCCGGCTGGTGGTGCTTCGGCCAGGGGTGATGCAACCTCAAGCAAAGGTGAGGTCAAGGGAAATCCTCCCCTGCATTTGCAGGGGAGGGGGACCAGCCGGAGGCTGGTGGAGGGGCGGCGGCGAAGCCGCCTTTCTTTGCAGCGCCGGAAGAAGAAGAAGCTCGCTTTGCTCGCGCCCCTCCACCGCACTTCGTGCGGTCCCCCTCCCCTCGAAACCGAGGGGAGGATCGTCAGGCCGCCAGCGCTTCCATTCGAAGGTCGCAGGGCGCTACCGCGGCTTCCGCGTCCGCGTCTCCGGTTTCGGCCAGCGCAAGGGTCAGCAGCCGGCACGGCGCCGCCTCGCCCCGCCCGACGCTGTAGCGCGGCACGATCTGCCCGGTGGGGCGGAAGCCGAGCTTTTCTAGAACACGGCCGCTCGCCGGATTGTCCAGGAAGTGGCCGGCTTCGAGCCGCTTCAAGCGCAGGCTGTGGCGGGCCGCGTCGAGCAGGGCGCGGGCGGCTTCGGTCGCATAGCCGCGGTTCCAATGGTCGCGCTTCAGCCAGTAGCCGAGCTCGATGCGGCCGTCGGGCATGCGGCCGAAGCCGACGCCGCCGATCAGCTCCGGCTTGTCGCCGGTGTGGAGGAAGACGAGCGCGCTCGCTTCCGTCACGCCGCGGTCGCGGCCGAGGAAGCTTTCTGCGTCTTCCGGGCGATAGGGCCAGGGAGCGGTGGCGAGGTTGCGGACGATCTGCTCGTCGGCGATCGCCCGGTATAAAGCGGGTGCGTCCTCGATCCAGCCGGGCCGGAGCGTCAGTCTTTCGGTTCTGGCGAACATTGCTCTTCCCCTTCTCCTGCAGCCCCCTCTGACGGATCAGAGTTGCGGGCCGGTGACAGTTTCGAGGGAGCAATAAAAAAGGAGAGGAACCCGGCGGCTCCTCTCCCTCGAATTCGGTTCTCAAACTGAGACCTGGAGCCGCCCCTCCCGGGGGACGGCCCTTTATCGACCGTCCCTATTCTGCCGCGTCCGCGGTCATCGCCATGTCTACACAGACGAATTTGCGGCCGAGCTTGCCGTCACGAAACGTGACTCGGCCGTCGGTAAGCGCGAAAAGGGTGTGGTCCTTGCCCATGCCGACGTTCGAGCCCGGGTACCACTTGGTCCCGCGCTGACGCACGATGATGTTGCCGGCGAGCACGGCTTCGCCGCCGAACTTCTTGACGCCCAGGCGACGGCCCGCGGAATCGCGACCGTTGCGTGAGGAACCGCCTGCTTTCTTATGTGCCATGACTAAGCTCTAACCTGTCTTGCGTTACGCGTTGGTATCAGAATCGGACTTCTTGGTCGAAGCCTTTTTCTTGGTGGCGACCGGGTTGTCGGTCATCTCGCTCTCGGCGCCGTCGACCTTGAGCGGAGCCTGGGGCTGCGGCTCGGTCGAAGCGGGAGCCTCGGGGGCCGCGTCGACCAGCGGCTCGGCGGCGGCCGGAGCCGGCGCGTCGGCCTTCTTGGCCTTGGCCTTCTTCGGAGCCTCGGCGGCCGGCGCCGTGTCGCCGGCAGCGGCCGGAGCCGGAGCGTCGGCGGCAGGCGCCTCGCTGCTGGCGGCCTTGGCCGGCTTCTCGGCCTTGTGGTCGCCGATCGCGGTGATCCGCAGGATCGTGTGCTGCTGGCGGTGGCCCTTCTTGCGCCGGTAATTGTGGCGGCGGCGCTTCTTGAAGACGATGACCTTCTCGCCCTTCGCCTGCGCGACGATCTCGGCCGCGACGGTGAGGCCGTCGGTGGAGCGAAGCTCCCCGCCGTCGCCGGCGAGCAGGACGTCGCTCAGCGTGATGGTGTCGCCGGCGTCTCCCGACAGCTTCTCGACGACGATCTTGTCTCCGGCGGCGACGCGATACTGCTTGCCGCCCGTGCGCACGATAGCGAACATGGCTCTAATGTTACCTTCCAGCTTTACCCACGCGGCAGCGGCCGGGGCCGTCTGGTCCCGCGGGGAGTTGCGGGCTGCTACAGACGGGCGGCGCCGATGTCAACCGAGAGGGGGCCCGAAAAGGCCTCCCCCGCGGCGCCCACCCTCAATGGCGATGGACGCTCTTCAACCGGTACCGGCCGCCCGCAAATGTCTCGAACAGCCCGGAAATCGCCGGGTGGTCGACCGGCTCGGCGCTTTCGTCGGGAACCAGATTCTGCTGGCTCACATAAGCGATGTAGCTCGATTCGCCGTTCTCCGCGAGGAGATGGTAGAAAGGCTGGTCCTTGTCGGGACGGATGTCCTCGGGGATCGCTTCATACCATTCGTCGGTATTCGCAAAGGCCGGATCGACGTCAAAGACGACGCCGCGGAAATCGAACAAGCGGTGCTTCACGACGTCTCCGATGCCGAACGCCGCCTGGCGCACGGGCGGCGCGACCGGGAGGGGGCCGAACTGCGTATCGGGAAAGGAAGCGGGCCTGATCATCTGCGCCCTATGTAGGCTTTCGCGGGGCTGAGGCAAGCGACCCGCGCCCCGCTACGAACGCGCCGCTTGGCAAGCCCGAAACCTTTCGTTAGAGCGCGCCCCCTGTCGACCGGGCCCCGCCGAATCCATTGCGGGGCGCCATTGCATCGCGGAGAGGTGCCAGAGTGGTCGATTGGGACGGTCTCGAAAACCGTTGTGCCGGTAACGGTACCGTGGGTTCGAATCCCACCCTCTCCGCCATTGCTGCTAAGACAGCTGCCCAGGCCTGATCAGTGCGCAAATTCGCCGTTCGCCGTTCGCCGGCGCGATCGCGGCCACATTGTCCAGCAAGGCGGACATGGCCGTTTCGGACGCACCCGTTCTCGCGTACGTTTATGACGAACTGTCACCGCGCGCATCCGACCGGAACGGAGCTCCTCCATGACGAATGAAGATCGCGAGCAGCGTGCGGCGGATGCGGTGGAAGCCGGAGCGCGGCTGGGCAACCGCGAGTGCGAGTCGGCCCTGCGGGAACTCGACGAACTGGCCGCCGAACAACGGGCCGACGAAGCGCTGAGGTCCGGCCAGCATGAAATTGCACTTCGCGAACTGCTGGTTCTGGCGGATCGAGGATCCGTTTATGCGCTCCTCGCGCTTGGCTACATGTGCGAAACCGGAGCCGCCGGCACGCCCGACATGGCGGCTGCTCGGTCTTATTATGAGCGTGCAGCGGACGCCGGCAGCGCTTCCGCTTGTTTCGAACTCGGCCGCGTCCTTCGCGCCGAGGGAGAAGAAACGAAGGCGCGGGTGATGTTGCAGGCGGGCGCCGAACGCGGCGACATGTCGTGCATGTCGAGGCTCGGCCAGATGCTGATGGAAGGGCGCGGCGGTCCTGCCGACCGGGTGTCCGGACGTGCATGGCTCGAGAAGGCAGCCGCGCAAGGCCACGTTTTCGCGCGGCGAACTCTCCTCGGGCTCGAAGCGCGCGATGCAAGTTCGATGTTTGAAAAGCTTTCGGTGAAGATGAAGATTCTGTCGCTTGCACGGCAAGCCGCTGGGGAAATGTTGAAAGATCCCGAGAGCGACAAGCTTCGCTGAGCGCACCGCGCGAGCGTCCGACGCGGCGCATTGCGGACGGTCGGCAAAGCTGGAAAAGACCTCGCCATGAACCTGCGCCACATCGAGATCTTCCACGCGGTCTACGTCAACGGCTCGGTGAGCGCGGCCGCGCGCGCGCTGAACGTTTCCCAGCCTTCCGTTTCCAAGATGCTGCGTCATGCCGAAAGCCTGCTCGGCTTTCAGCTGTTCCAGAGAACCAGCGGCGGCCTCGTGCCCACCGAGGACGCGCATACCCTCTTCGTCGAAGTGCGGGAAATCCAGGACCGGGTCCATGCGCTGCGCGAAGCGGGTCGGAACCTCCGGCGCGGGACGGGCGGGACGCTGCGCGTCTCGGCTTTGCCCTCGCTCGCGCTCGATGCGGTGCCGACCGCCGTGTCGCGCTTCCTGCGCAGCCATGCCAACGTCAAGTTCGACCTCCAGACTGTTCATCACGACGATCTCCTGAGGAAGCTTCACGAGCGCGAGACCGACATCGCCATCGCTTATGAAGTGCCGCCCTCCGCGCCGATCGGTCAGACGTGGCTGGGCGAGGGCGAGCTCGTCGTCCTGTACCGCGAACAGGACATGCCGGACGCCCCCTCCTGCATCGAATTGCAGCGCCTCCAGGGGCAGCGATTCATCAGCCTCGCCGCCAGCGGCCCCACCGGCCGCATCTTCACGCAGGAGCTGGAGCGGCTCGGCGTCGAGCTGGACGAGGTCGTCTCGGCGCGGACCTTCTACATCGCCGGCGCGCTGGTCCAGCACGGCGTCGGCACCACCGTGGTGGACAGCTTCACGGCCCAGGCCTGCATGGCGCCGGGCCTCGCGATGCGGCCCTTGAAGCCCCGCATCACCTTCGACATCCACGCCATGTACCTGATGAACCGGCCTTTGGGCGCGCTCGCCACCGAGTTCCTGAAGACGCTGAAGCGCGTGCTCGACGCTCCATAGCGCGAGGCTATGGCGGGGCGCGTCATGATTATGCGCCGGGCGGGAAGGCGCATGTCTAGGCTCGCCCCATGATACCGGCGCCCTTCCTCCTTTATCTCGGCGGCAGCACCGATCCGCTTTCGATCAAGACGTCGCGCGGGCTCGCGGCCTTTCGCCGGGGCGACTGCCTGGGCGAGTTCCGACACGACGAATGCCCCCTGACGCTCGGCCTTCCGCGCATGGACATGGCTGAGGCTGCGGCGGCCGGCGCCCGGACTTTGATCCTCGGCGTCGCCGGGGCGGGCGGCAAGCTCAACCCCGGCCTCGTCGCCGATGCCGCCGCAGCGCTGGAAGCGGGGATGAATGTCGCTTCGGGCCTTCATCACCGGCTTCGCGACGAGCCGCGCCTCGCGGCGCTCGCCGAAGCGCGCGGCCTTGCACTGTTCGACGTGCGCGATCCGCCTTCCGATCTCGCCGTCGGCACCGGCTACGAGCGCACCGGCCGGCGCATCCTCACCGTCGGGACGGACTGCTCGGTCGGCAAGATGTACGCAACCATCGCCCTTGCCGAGGGCCTGCGGGCGCGCGGCGAAGCGGCGGATTTTCGCGCCACCGGCCAGACCGGCATCCTGATCGCGGGCGGCGGCGTCGCCGTCGACGCGGTCGTCGCCGACTTCATCTCGGGCGCGGTGGAACAGCTCGCGCCCGCCCGCTTCGACGGCGGCTGGGACGTGATCGAAGGGCAAGGCTCCCTTTTCCATCCCTCCTTCGCCGGAGTCTCGCTCGGCCTGCTGCACGGCGCCCAGCCGGAGGCTCTGGTGCTCTGCCACGAGCCGGGGCGCGCCCATATGCGGGGCATTCCCGGACGGGCGCTGCCGGATCTCGCAACCTGCCTCGCCGCCAATCTGGACGCGGCGCGGCTCACCAGCCCCGCCGTCTACCCGGCCGGCATCTGCCTCAACACCTCGGCCCTTGCGCCCGAGGCCGCCCGGCGCTTGTGCGCCGAGACCGAGGACCGTTTCGGGCTTCCCTGCACCGACCCTTACGCCTTCGGCGTCGCATCCATCATCGACGGGCTCCTATGTCACGAATCCTCCAAGCGCAGCACGACCGCTTCGCGCTGACCCACCCGTTCCGGATCGCGCGCGGCAGCAAGGTGGCGGCGGACGTGGTCACGGTGACGATCCGCGAGGGCGACGCAGCCGGCCGCGGCGAGGCCGTCCCTTACGCACGCTATGGCGAAACGATCGAAAGCGCGCTTGCGGCAATCGAAGCGGTCCGCCCCTTGATCGAGCAAGGCGGCGGACGGGCCGAACTCGCAGCCGCGCTTCCGGCCGGCGCCGCCCGCAACGCCCTCGATTGCGCGCTGTGGGACGTGGAGGCGCGCCTCGCCCGCCGCCCCGTCGCCGCGCTGATCGGCCACCCGCCCCCGGCGCCGGTGCCGACCGCGCTCACCGTCGTCATCGACACGCCGGACGCCATGGCGGCGGCGGCCGCCGCCCTCGCCTTCGCACCCGTCCTCAAGGTCAAGGTCGACGCGAACGACCCGGGGGCGCAGATCCGCGCCGTCCGCGGCGCCGCGCCCGATGCCGAGCTGATCGTGGATCCCAACGAAAGCTGGGACCGCGGCCTCGTCGAGCGGATGCAGGCCGTGCTTCTCGAGAACAAGGCGGCTTTGCTGGAACAGCCGGTGCCCGCCGGCGAGGATGAATGGCTGGAAGGCTTCTCGCCGCCCATTCCCATCTGCGCCGACGAGGCCGTGCACGTCGCCGCCGATCTCGATGTCGTCGCCCGGCGCTACCAGGCGGTGAACGTCAAGCTCGACAAAGCCGGCGGCCTCACCGCCGCTTTGGAGCTCGCCCACGCGGCGCGCGAGCGCGGGCTCGGGCTCATGACCGGCTGCATGGTGAGCTCCTCCCTGTCGATCGCGCCGGCGCTGCACGTTGCCGCCTTGTCCGACTTCGTCGACCTTGACGGACCCGTCTGGCTCCGGGAGGATCGCCCGAACGGCGTGGCGTTCGTGGGCGGCATCCTCCGCCCGCCTGCCGCGGGTTTCTGGGGAACCGAATGAACAAACGGCTGGCGGCGCTGCTGGGCGGGATCGCGGCGCTCGGCGGGGCCTCCCCGCCCTCGCCCCCACCTGCGCGCGCCCCCGTCGACCTCCTCGTGCGCGGCGGCACCGTTTATCCCGGCTCCGGCGCGCCCTTCGTCGGCGACGTCGCCATTTCAGGAGACCGCATCGTCGCCGTCGGCCGCCGGCTCCGCAGCGCCGCGCGCCGAACGATCGACGCGCGCGGCATGATCGTCGCGCCGGGCTTCATCGATCCGCACGCGCATCTCGGCGAGCAGCTCGCCGCCGCCGACGCCCCGACGCGGCTCGTGCCCGGCTTCCTGTTGCAGGGCGTCACGACCGCCCTGATCGGCAATGACGGCGGCGGCGATCCGGACGTGCGCAGCGTGCTCGCCCGCGCCAGCACTCACCCGGCCGGGATCAATTACGGCGCGTTCGTCGGCTTCGGCGAGGTGCGCCGCGCCGTGATCGGCGACGCGGACCGCGCGCCGACATCGGACGAGCTCGCCCGGATGCGGCGCATCGTCGCGGACGGTATGTGCGGCGGCGCGATGGGCCTCTCGACCGGCCTCTTCTACGCCCCGCAAAGCTTCGCAACCACCGCCGAAGTCTCCGCCCTCGCCCGCCAAGCGGGGCTGAGGGGCGGCGTCTACGACAGCCACATACGCGACGAATCCTCTTATTCGATCGGCCTCGCCGCGGCGGTTGAGGAAGCGCTGACGGTCGGCCGCGACGGGCGGCTGCCGGTGAACATCTCTCACATCAAGGCGCTCGGCGTCGACGTCCACGGACAGGCGCCCGCCATCATCGCCCGCATCGAAGCCGCGCGCCGCGCCGGACAGCGGGTCACCGCCGATCAATATCCCTGGTCGGCCTCGGGAACGAGCCTCGCCGCCGCGCTCGTGCCGCGCTGGGCGCAGGACGGCGGCCGCGCGGCTCTGCTGAGGCGCTTCGACGATCCGGCCCTCGCCGAGCGCCTGCGCGCCGACATGGCCGACAACCTCCGCCGCCGCGGCGGCCCCGCCTCGCTGCTGATCACGGAAGGGGCACACCGGGGGCAAAGGCTGTCTCAGGCGGCCGAGGCCCTGCGGCTCGATCCGCTCGCCGCCGCGATCGCGATCGTGCGCGTCCAGGATCCGTCCGTCGCCTCCTTCAACCAGACGGAGGAGGACATCGCCGCCTTCATGCGGCGGCCGTGGGTGATGACCGGCTCCGACGCGTCGAACGGCCATCCGCGCGCCTACGGAAGCTTTGCGCGCAAATATGCGGACTATGTCGTCCGCCGCCGCGTGCTCACCCTGCGCGCGTTCATCGCGCGGAGCACCGCGCTGCCCGCCGACACGTTCGGTCTCCAAGACCGCGGCCGCCTTCGCCCGGGCGCATATGCCGATCTCGTCGTCTTCGATCCGCGGACCTACGCCGCGCAGGCTACCTACGAGCAGCCGACCCTGCCTGCGACGGGGGTGCGCTTCGTGCTCGTCAACGGCATCGCCGCGGTCGAGAACGGCGCCTTGACCGGCCGGGCGCCCGGACGCGCGCTTGCCCACATGCCGCCGGCCGGGAGCTGCCCATGACGATCCTTCGCCGCTGGTTCGCGATCCCGCTCTGGAAGCGGGTGCTCGTTGCCCTCGCGCTCGGCCTCCTCTTCGGCGCGCTCCTGCCGCAGGCCGCGCCCTTTGTGCAGTTCCTCGGAGACCTGTTCGTACGCGCCATCCGCATGCTCGTCGTGCCGATCGTGCTCGTCACGATCGCGTCGGGCATCACCGCGCTCGGCGATCCGAAGCGCATCGGCCCGCTCGGCGCCCGCGCCGTCGGCCTGTTCGCCGCGACGACCGCCATCGCGGTCTCGGTGGGCATGGCGGTGGGCACTTTGATCCGCCCCGGCGAAGGCGCCCCGCTCGGCACCGCCTCGGCACACGCCATGGGCACCCCGCCGACACCCTACGAGCAGCTCATCGGCATCATCCCGACCAACATCTTCGACGCGCTCGCCAAGGGCGACATGCTGGCGATCATCTTCGTCGCCATCCTGCTCGGCATCGGCACCCTGGTCGCGGGCGAAGCCGGCCGCCCGCTCGCCGGCCTGCTTCAGTCCGCCTCGGCCGTGCTGCTCCGCATCGTCGGCATCGTCATGGAAGCGACCCCGTTCGGAGTCTTCGCCCTCATCGCCAATGCAGTCGCGGCGAACGGCGCGGCGATGTTCGCCAATGTCGGCTGGCTGGCGCTCGCCGTCCTGCTCGGCTCGGCGATCCAGCTCCTCGTCTTCCACAGCCTGATCCTGCGCTTCCTTGGCCGCGTGCCGGTGCTGCGCTTCTTCCGCGCGATCTTCGACGCGCTGGCCGTCGCTTTCTCCACCGCGTCGAGTTCGGCGACTTTGCCGGTCGCCATGCGCGTCGCGGAGAAGAATATCGGCGTCGGACGCCCGGTCTATTCGACCCTCCTCCCGCTCGGCGCGAGCATCGGCAAGGACGGCACGGCGATGTATGTCGGCCTGCTCAGCATGTTCAGCCTTCAGGCGCTGGGCGTCGAGCTCACGCCGGCCGTTTACGGCCTCGTTCTCCTCACCGGTGCCCTCGCCGCCTTCGGAACCGCGCCCGTTCCGTCCGCGTCGCTGTTCATGCTCGCCGCCGTCCTTTCCGCCGTGGGCGTCCCGGCGGAGCAGACGGCGCTCGTGGTCGGCTTCGTGCTCCCGTTCGACCGGCTGCTCGACATGACCCGCACGGTGCCCAGCGCCAGCGCCAACCTCACCGTGACCACCACCGTGGCGCGCTGGGAGCGTGAGCTCGACGACCGCTTTCTCGCCCGGCGCGAGCCGGACGCGTCAGCGATAGAAGCGGATGTTGCCGATCCGGAGCGCGGCCTCGCTCCCCGGCGCGCCGTCCAGCCGGAAGACCAGCGCCCGTAGCCGCGCCAGATCCAGCGCCGCCGCCGGATTGGCGCTGCGCAGGCTCGCGAACGGGATCAGCACCTCGCCCTCCTCGGCGCCCGCCGTGAAGCCGGTGCGGAACAGGTCCCGCCCTTCCAGCGCATAGCTTTCGATCATCAGGGTGTAGCGACCCGTGCCGCGCGCGGCGAAGGCGATGCCGGTGAAGCCGCGCGCGTCGGCGAGGTGCACAGCGCCGGGCGTCAGCGGCAATACGAGGTTCGCATGCGGCTCCGGCGATGCGCCCAGCCGCGCGACGACGAGCAGGCGGCCCTCGTCCCGCACGTGGTGGAGGCGGCTGTGATCGGTGCCGGCCTCGTTGGTCGCCACCGGGAGCGTGCCGAGGTCCGTCCGGCCGTCCGCGCGCGCACCCGTGTCGATCGGCCCCGTCATGCGGTGCACCGGCAAGGGCGACGGCTCGTCCGAGTCGATCAGCCGCCGGAGCGGCGCCAGAGCGACCTCGCGCCCGCCCACGAAGACCCGGCGCAGATCATAGATGTCCTCGATGCGAAGGTCCGGCCGCCCGCCGACGAGGATCAGGTCGGCGCGCTGGCCAGGGGCGATCCGGCCGTGCCCGTCGCCGCGGCGCAGGATGCCGGCGCTGACGCTCGTCGCCGCCGCCAGCGCCTCGGCGGGCGTGAAGCCGTGCTGGGTGAAGATGCGCAGCTCGCGAAGCGCCGACGAGCCCTGGTAGACGCCGCCGATGCCGGCATCGGTGCCGACGCCGATGCGGATGCCGGCCGCCTTCAGCCGCCGCAGATTCTCGCGAAGCATCGCCCAGCGCCGCGCCTCGATTGCGCCGACCGCTTCGACCGGACGCGCCACCCGCGCCTCCTCGCGCGCCCGCTCGCCGGGGCTGAGCAGGCGCAGTTCGGCCGAAAGGAACGGCCGCTCCTGCTGCGGCTCGTAGACCGCCATGGTCGGGACATAGGCCGTGCCGCTTTCCCGCATGGCGGCGATCAGCGCGTCGTCCACCGGCGCGTCTGCAATGCCGTGGCCGAGCGCGTCGACCCCCGCCGCCGCCGCGACCCTTGCGCCTTCCAGCGACACGGTATGGGTGATGACCGGAATCCCCGCCGCATGCGCCCGCGCGACGATGGCGCTGAGCGTCGGCAGGTCCATGGAATTGAGATCGGGCGAGCGGCCGTAGCGCCAGCCGTCGGCGAAGACCTTGATGGCGTCCGGCCGGTAGGGAAGCGCCCGGTCCATCGCCAACTCGGCGGCGCGCGGGGTCGTCGCTTCCATGGTGAAGAAGTCGCCCCAGCCGCGCTCCGTGCCGTGCCCGCCCGGAACGCCAAGGCGGATGGCCAGCGCCAGGTTCGGCGCCGTCACCGCGCCCGAGCCCGTCATCTCGCGGATCGGCGCGATCATCTCGCCCGACACGGAGAAGTCGACCGCGCGCGTGATGCCGTGCACCAGATGCGCGGCATAGGCCTTGCCGAGATCGTCCGGCCCGCCGAGGCCCGGGGAGCGCAGATGGGTGTGGAGGTCGTGAAGGCCCGGCAGCAGGGTCATGCCGCGGCCGTCGACGATGCGGGCGCCGCGCGGCGCGCGCAGGCGCGGCCCGACGGCGACGATTCGGTCGCCCTGGACCAGCACGTCGCCCGGCGCCGCCGCGCGCCCAGTGCCGTCGAAGACATGGGCGCCGCGGATCAGCAGGCCTTCGTTCGGCCCCGCCGCGCCGAGGCACAGCATCGCGAGGAAGATGCCGGCGAGCTTCACCCAGTTCATGGCAGCGGCTCGCGCCTCATCAGCGTCCGGTCCAGGAACTGCTCGGTGGCGGTGAGGCTGCGCAGCCAGCTTTCGTGCCGGAAGAAGCTGTGCCGCTCGTTGGGAAAGACCAGCTCGCGATAGGGAATGCGCCGCGCCGCAAGCTCGCGGGCGAGGATCAGCGACTGTTCGAAATCGACGTTCAGATCGTCGTCGCCGTGGATCAGCAGCACCGGCGAGCGCCAGCGTTCGATGGCCGCGAGCGGCGAGGAGTCCCACTGAAGCTGCCGCGCGCGCAGCTGCGCTTCGGGCGAGAGCGTGTTCGGCGTCGGCCGAAGCATGGAATGCACGCCGTGGAAATCGACGCCCGAGGCGAACAGGTCGCTGTCCCGCGCCAGCGCGAGCGCGGTCAGATAGCCGCCCCAGCTTCCGCCCCAGATTCCGATGCGCGCCGGATCGACTTCCGGCCGCCCAGCGAGCCAGCGGCCGGCGGCGAGGATGTCGCGATATTCCGAAGCCCCTTCGCGGCCGGTCTCGGCGGCGTCGCGATAGGCTTGGCCGTAGCCGGTCCCGCCACGGTAGTTCACCGCCAGCACGTTGTAGCCCAGCGCCGCCAGATGCTGGTTCATGATATAAGCTTTGGAATAATAGCCGGACGGGTGGAAGCCGAGCAGCATCTGCCGCCGCGGCCCGCCATGGACGTAGACCAAAGCCGGCCGCCGCCCGCTTCCGCCCCGCGCACGGAACAGCTGTCCGCGCACCTCCACGCCGTCCGCGGCGCGGAAGGTCACCGCCTCGGGCGCGACGAAGCCGCGCGCCGTCTGCGTCGGACGGAGCGGCGCGGCGAGGCCGCTGAGCAGCACCGGATGGGCCGGACTGGAGACGCCCGTCTCGATCGCGGCGACGGCATCGCCCGCGACCGTGGGAGAAAAGTGCATCCCTTCGCCCTGGACGAGGAAGGTCGAGGCGATTCCACGGGCGAGCGGCTGGCGCCAGACCTGCCGCCGGTCGATGTCGCCCAAATTGGCGGCATAAAGGAGCGACGTGGCGCCCGGGCCCGGAAGAAAGGTCTCGACTTCGAAATCGCCGGCGGTGAGCGCGCGCGGTTCGCCGCCGCGCGCCGGGTCGAGCGAATAGACATGGAGCCAGCCGGTCCGCTCCCACGGGAAGATGAGGAGGTTGCCGGCGGTCCAGAACAGGTTGCGGCTGCGTGTCCCGGCATAGCGTCCGCCCTGGCCGCGCGGCGCGGACCAGAGGGTGCGCGCGGCGCCGCTCGCCAGGTCGACGATCCGGATCGACCAATAAGGGCCGCTGTCCGGCCCCGCGCCCGGCGGCGGGGTGAGCGCGTGGATGAAGGCGACCTGCCGCCCGTCCGGGGAAAAGACCGGCTCCAGCGATTGGCCGAGGCCGGGGTCGAGATAAATGAGGCGCTGGGTCTCGACCTCCAAAGTGGCGGCATAGCTGTGCTCGCCCCGGTCTTCCGAAAAAAGGAGCCGCGTTCCGTCCGGCGACCAGGCCAGTCTTCCGACCCGGCCGCCGACACGGGCGAGGCGCCGGGCCTCGCTGCCCCGCGTCCAGAGCCAGATCTCGCCCCGCCGGGTAAAGGCGAGCCGGCTTCCGTCCGGCGAAAAGGTGGGCGAATGCCCCTGCCCCACATGGGTCTGGCCGGCGATCGGCCCGGCGGCGGTCGTGATCACGAACACCTGCTGGGCGGGCGTGACGGCGGCGGCGCCGGTGTTGGGCAGGTCCTCCGCGTCCGGACA
>DASVQT010000156.1:0-27486 GCA_036388975.1 Allosphingosinicella sp.
CCAACGGCAAGGGCAAGGCGGAGCATATCTCCGTCCACTGCACGACGCTGGAGGAGATCCTCACCTCCAACAAGCTCGACCGGGTCGATCTCCTCAAGATGGACATCGAGGGCGCGGAATATGAATTCCTCTACAAGGCGCCGCCCGAACTGTTCGAAAAGGTGCGCGAGATCCGGATGGAATATCACGATCTCGACGAGGGCGAGCGCAACCTTGCGGCGCTGAAGCGCTTCCTCACGAGCCACGGCTTCAAGGTCACCAAGGAATGGGCGAACACGCCCACCAACGGCAACCTCTGGGTGCGCCGGTGACGGACGCGGCCCTCTTCCGCGAGCAGGGCTACCTGCTCATGAAGCGCTTCTTCGATCCCGCCGAAGTGAAGCGCATCCAGGACGAGGCCAAGGCGGTGTTCGCCGCCCAGATGCGCCGCCACGGCATCGATCCGGGGCCCGACGCGAGCGAGGAGGCGTTCGCCACCGCCATGTTCGCGCTCTTCGAAGCGGACCTTCCGGCGTTCACGAACTGCGGCAAGCAGGCGCAGCATTTGATCTCGCTCCACCGGCTTTCGCTGGACGAGCGGATCGTCGGCACGCTCGCCGAGCTGGGGCTCGAATTCCCGAACGTCAGCACCCGGCCGGTCCTTTATTTCAACCATCCGAAGCTGGCGAAGAAGGAGGTCTATTGGCGCCTCTCGCTTCACCAGGACTGGCGCTCGATGCAGGGCTCGCTCGATTCCGTCGTGGTCTGGCTGCCGCTGGTCGACATCGACGTCTCGGTCGGCGCTCTGGAAGTCATTCCCGGCAGCCACAAGGCCGGGCTGCGGGAGGCCGATCTCGAGGACGGCTACGGCCATATCAGCCGCGCCGAGATGGACCGGATCGACCCGTCGGAGCTGGTGCCGGTGGAAGTGGAGCGCGGCGACGCCCTCTTCTTCTCGACGTTCCTCCTCCACCAGTCGGGCACCAACGTGTCGGATCGCCTCCGCTGGTCCTGCCACTTCCGCTACAACAATCTCGCGGAAGAGACCTTCGTCGAGCGCGGCTATCCGCACCCTTACGTCTATTATCCGGGCACGGACGTGCTCACGCCCAACTTCCCGCAGCAGGCGCATATCGACGGCCTGTTCGGCGGGGCGCGCGAGGAAGCGCAGGCCAATTGAGCTGGTCGTTTCCGGATGCCGGCGAGATCGGCGACGACGCGCGCCTGCCCGCCGCGCCGGCGCTGAGCATCGTCACGACCACCTACCGGCACGCGCCGTTCCTCGAGCAATGCATCGACAGCCTCGCCGCGCAGAAGACCGACTTCCCGTTCGAAATCGTCATCTGCGAGGACAATTCGCCGGACGACACGCGCGAAGTTGCGAAGCGCCTGCAGGCCAAATATCCGCATCTCGTCCGGATCGTCTACACGGCGAAGAACAAGGGCGGCGCGCTCAACATGATCTTCGGCGTGAGCCGCGCCAAGGCGCCGCTCATCGCCTTTTGCGAAGGCGACGATTTCTGGGTCGACGAGGGTAAGGCGGCGCGCCAGGTCGCGGCGCTCAACGCCCATCCCGAGATCGATATGGCCTTTACCCGCGGCTACCGCTTCTATGCGGACGGCGAGCGGGCGCTGGAATGGGATTATGGTGAGGAGGCGCGGATCGTGCAGCTTCCCGAGCTCTTCGCCGGCCAGGGCTGGATCGCGCCCACCGCATCGCTCATGTTCCGCGCCGAGACCCTCAGGAACCTGCCGCCGTCCTACGGCGACTGGACGTGGGGCGACCCGGTTATCATCCTGTCCGGCGCGCGTCGCGGCGGCGCCCATTACGATCCGGCGCCGACCATCTGCTACCGCATCGCTCATGCGACGAGCTTCACCGTTGATCTCGAGACCAAGCCGCGCCCGGAGCGCATCAAGTTTCTCGAAGGGGCGATCCGCTACTGGAAGATCGCCTGCGACTTTTACGACTTTCCGATGCGCCACGTCCGCCACCGCGTCGACGATTACCGGCTCGCCATCGCGAGGATGCGCCTGCAGGAAAAGCAGCCGGTCGGTGCGCTGCGGGCGCTCGCCGGGGTGAAGCCGGGCTTTCTGATCGGCGGCGCGCTGCGGCGGCTGCGCCGAAAGGCGGCGCGCTGATGGACTGGTATTCGGTCAAACTGGCGGTTGTCGAGCAGACGGCGCTCAGCCGCGACGCGCTGCACATCCTGTTCGGCCTCGCCGGGCAGCTGCTCGTCGCGCTGGTCATCCGCCGCAGCATCGCGCATCCGGTGCCTTGGTTCGCCGTGCTCCTGTTCGAGCTCGCCAACGAATATTACGACTTGGCCCGCGAGGACTGGACGGACCGGGCGATGTGGCCGGGCACCGTGCGCGACCTCCTCGTCACCATGGCGATCCCCACGATCCTCCTCATCCTCACCCGAGTCGCCCCCGGGCTGTTCGTCCGCACGGCCGGCAAGGGGAAGCGCAAATGAAGGTGCTGATCACCGGCATGACCGGTTTCGCCGGCACCCACCTCGCAGCTTATGCGCGCGGGCAGGGGGCCGAAGTCTCCGGTCTCTCGCGGAGCACCGGCGTCGATCTCGGCGACGTGGCGGCGCTGGGGCGCGCCGTCGGCGATGCGCGCCCCGACCTCATCTTTCATCTCGCCGCCCAGACCAGCGGCAGCGACGAAGCCCAGCTTCACCGCAGCAACGTCGAGGGCACGCGCAACCTCCTCGAATCGGCCGCCGCGCTCGGGACGAAGCCGCGGGTCCTCGTCGCCAGCTCCAGCGCCATCTACGGCGGAGGGCCGGCGGAGGGCGAGCCCATCTCCGAAGACGCGCCGCTCACGCCGAACGGCGCCTATGCCGCCGCCAAGGCCGGGCAGGACAGGCTCGCCGAGCAGCTCGGCCGCGATCTCGCACTCGACGTGGTCCGCGCCCGCGCCTTCAACCAGACAGGCCCCGGCGAAAGGGACAGCTTCGTCGCCTCCTCGGTCGCTCGCCAGATCGCCGAGATCGAGGCCGGCCTCCGCGCGCCGCGAATCGCCATCGGGCGGACGGACACTTTGCGCGACTTCTCCGACGTGCGGGACATTGCCCGCGGCTACTGGCTCGCCGCGACTCGAGGCGAAGCGGGCGAGGCCTACAATCTCTGCTCGGGCCGCGCCGTCTCGATCCGGCAGATCCTCGACATCCTGCTGTCACTCTCCTCCGCTACGGTCGCGGTCGAGCAGGATCCGGCGCGGATGCGGCCGTCGGACGTGCCGGTCCAGGTCGGCGATCCGTCCAGGGCGCAGCGCGAACTCGGCTGGGAGGCGACGATCCCGCTCGAGCAAACGCTTTCCGATCTTCTTCAATACTGGCGGGACGCCGTCCGCCGCGTATAGGGGCCCACATGAACTATTCGGGAAAAAAGGTCCTCGTCACCGGGGCCACGGGTTTCATCGGCAGCCGGCTCACCGAGCGGCTGGTCGAGCTTGGCGCAGATGTCCGCGCCTTCGTCCATTACAACAGCCGGAGCGATTACGGCCTGCTGGAGGTGCTTCCCAAGGAGGTGCTCGCCCAGGTCGAGATCTTCCCGGGCGACCTCAAGGACGGCGACGGCGTCCGCAAGGCCGTCAAAGGCTGCGACACCGTCTTCCACCTCGGCGCGCTGATCGCGATCCCTTATTCGTACCGCAACCCGTTCGATTTCGTGCAGGCGAACGTCGTCGGCACCGCCAACGTCCTGAACGCCGCCCTGGAATATGAAACCCGCCGGGTCGTCCACACCTCGACCAGCGAGACCTACGGAACGGCGCAGTACCAGCCGATCGACGAGAAGCATCCCCTCGTCGGCCAGTCGCCTTATTCCGCCTCCAAGATCGGCGCCGACAAGCTCGCCGAAAGCTACTGGCTGTCCTACGACCTGCCGGTCGCCACCATCCGTCCGTTCAACACCTACGGCCCGCGCCAGTCCGCCCGCGCCGTCATCCCCACCATCATCAGCCAGGCTCTGGTCGGCGACACGATCCAGATCGGCTCCACCGACACGATGCGCGACTTCAACTATGTCGACGACACGGTTTCCGGCTTCCTCGCCGTCGCCGAGCATGACGCGGCCTTGGGCGAAGTGATCAACGTCGGCTCCGGGCGCACGGTCAGCATCGCCGACGTGATCGAGGAAGTCGGCCGGATCACCGGCAAGGCGCTGAACGTCGTCACCGATCCCAATCGCATCCGCCCCGGCAAGAGCGAAGTCGGCCTGCTCCTCGCCGACACGCGCAAGGCCGAGGCGCTGCTCGGCTGGAAGCCCGAAGTGCCGCTCGAAGAGGGCCTGCGCCGCACGGTCGAGTGGATCGGCGCCAATGCCGCGCGCTACAAGCCGCAGATCTACAATGTCTGATCCGGGAGGAGCCGGCGTGCGCGCGGTGATCCTCGCCGGCGGCAAGGGCACGCGCCTGATGCCGCTGACGGAGAACCTGCCCAAGCCGCTCGTCCCGGTCGGCGGCGTGCCGATCCTCGAAATCATCGTCCGCCAGCTCCGCCATTTCGGCATCGGCGACCTCACCCTCTCCGTCGGCCACCTCCACGAACAGCTCGAATCGCATTTCGGCGACGGCGGCGAATGGGGCGTCTCGATCGACTACAGCCATGAAACGGACCCGCTCGGTACTGCGGGGCCGATCGCTCTCGTCGATCGCCTGTCCGATCCGTTCCTGGTGCTGAACGGCGACCTCCTCTGCTCCATCGATTACAGCGAGCTGATCGCGCAGCACCGCGCGTCCGGCGCCATGGTGACGATCGCCTCCTATCCCAAGGAGGTGCGGATCGAGCTCGGCGTTCTGGAAACGGAAGGCGACCGCCTTACCGATTATGTCGAAAAGCCGGTCATCCCGTACCGCGTGTCGATGGGCATTTACGCGATGAGCCCGAGCGTCCTCAGCCAGATCCCAAAGGGGCAGCGCTTCGATCTGCCGGACCTCATCAAGCGCCTCATCGCCGACGGGCAGCGCGTCAACCTTTACCGGTTCGACGGCTATTGGCGCGACATCGGCACGATGGACGAATATGCCGCCGCCAACGAAGAGTTCGGAAGCGTCCGCCCCAGCCTCAACATCGGCGCCTGAGGGCGGTCGCTTGATCCACGTCCTCCACGTCTTGACCTCGCTGCGCCTGGGCGGCGCCGAGCGGGTGATCGGCGACCTCGTCGCACGGACGGACCGCAGCCGCTTCCGCCACACCGTGGCCTATCTCCATCCGCCGCACGAACTCGCCGACCAGCTCCGGGCGAGCGGCGCGGAGCCGATCTGCCTCGATGCGCCGACGCACCGCGGCTGGCTCCAGGCGGCGAAAGCGCTCCGCCCGATCCTGCGTGCGCAGAGGCCCGACCTCATTCAGACCGCCTCGTTCGACGGCCACCTCGCGGCGCGGCTGGCGGGGCTCGGCCTCCGCGTGCCGCAGCTCTCCTGGCTGGTCAGCATGGAATATGACCCGGCCTCGGTGAAGGCCGCCGGTTGGCCCCGCCGAAGCAACATCGCCCGCAAATGGCTCGACAGCGCCACCGCCAAAGTGGCTCGCGCGCGCTTCGTCGCCTGCTCGGGCGCGGTCCGGCGCTCGGCTGCCGAGCAGCTCGGCATTGCGGACCGGCGCATGGACGTCATCTACAATCCCGTCGATCCGGAGACGGTGCGGGTCGAGCCCGGCGAGACGGAGACGCTGCGCCGTGCGCTGGGACTTCCCGAAGAGGCCTTCGTTTATTTCACGGTCGGCCGCATGGACGCGCCCAAGGACCACGACACGTTCCTACGCGGCTTCGCGCGCGTCGCGGCGGCGCAGCCCGACGCTTATGCCGTGCTCCTCGGCCACGGCGCTCTGGAAACGGTGCTGCCCGAGCGGGCCCGCGCTTTGGGAATCGCGGACCGCGTCCGCTTCGTCCCTTCGGCGCCACGCATCGCGCCGTTTCTCGCTCTCGCCGACGCCTTCGTGTTCCCGTCGCTGCTGGAAGGCCTTCCGGTCAGCCTCCTCGAAGCCATGCTCGCGGGCCTCCCCTCGATCGCCTCGGACATCGAACCCCATGTCGAGGTGATGAGGGACGCCGAAACCGGCCTCCTCTTTCCGAGGGGATCGGACGAGGCGCTCGCGGAGGCGATGGTGCGGCTTCACGGCGATGCGGACCTGCGCGCGCGGCTCGGCGCGGCAGCCAAGGCGGAGGCGGAGGCGAATTTCACCACGGACGTGATCGTGCCGCAGTGGGAGGCGGTCTACGAGCGGCTGGCGGCCCCGAGGCGTTCGCCGGCGTAACGCTGCTCGCGAAGCGGCCGCCACCAATCCTCGCGGGCGAGATACCAGTCGATCGTCTTGGCGAGGCCGCTTTCGAAGCTTTCCTGCGCCCGCCAGCCGAGTTCGCGCTCCGTCTTGGACGGATCGATCGCGTAGCGGCGGTCGTGGCCCGGCCGGTCGGTGACGAACTCGATGAGGTCGCGGTAGCGGGCGCCGAGGTCACGCGGCCGCCGCTCATCGAGCAGGTCGCAGATCGCTTCCACCACCTCCAGGTTCGTCTTCTCCGCCCGGCCGCCGATCAGATAGGTCTCGCCGGGCGTGCCCTTTGTCGCGATCAGCTCCAGCGCGCGGGCATGATCGTCGACGTATAGCCAGTCGCGGACGTTCGCGCCCTTGCCGTAGACCGGCAGCGGCCGCTCGTGGAGCGCGTTCAGGATGACCAGCGGGATCAGCTTCTCGGGAAAATGATACGGGCCGTAATTGTTCGAGCAGTTGGAGACGACGACCGGCAGCCCGTATGTATGCCCCCAGGCGCGGACGAGATGGTCCGACGCGGCCTTGGACGCCGAATAAGGCGAGGACGGTGCGTAGGGCGTTTCCTCGGTGAAGACGCCGCTGTCGAAGGGAAGGTCGCCGAACACTTCGTCGGTCGAGACGTGATGGAAGCGAAAGGCCGCCTTCGCCCCGCCTTCGAGCCCCTGCCAGTAACGCAGCGCCGCTTCGACCAGCCGGAAGGTGCCGACGATGTTGGTGTCGATGAAATCGGACGGGCCGTCGATCGAACGGTCGACATGGCTCTCGGCCGCGAGGTGGATGATCGCTTCGGCGCGCTCTTCCTGGAGCAGGCGCAGGACGAGGTCGCCGTCCGCGATGTCGCCCTCGACGAAGCGGTAGTGCGGGCTCGCTTCGACCTCCGCCAGCGAGGCCAGATTGCCGGCATAGGTGAGCTTGTCGAGGTTCACGACCCGGTAGCGGCCGGTGCCGACCAGGTGGCGGCACAAAGCCGAGCCGATGAAGCCGGCGCCGCCGGTGACGAGCAGGGACTTGGTCATGGGTTCAGGCGGACTTTCCGGCGAGCACGTGGGGCGGCGGCGGGTTGCGGCCTTCCTCGACGCGGCGGCGCAGATAGCGCGCATAATCGGATTTGCCCATCCGCTCGGCGGCGGCGAGCGTTTCCTCGCCGGTCAGATAGCCGAGATCGAAGGCGATCTCCTCGGGGCACATCACCTTCATGCCCTGGCGCTGCTCGATCGTCTTCACGAAGGACGCTGCGTCGTGAAGACTGTCGTGCGTGCCGGTGTCGAGCCAGGTGAAGCCGCGGCCGAGCGGCGTCACGCGCAGCTTGCCGCGGCGCAGATACTCCCGGTTGACGTCGGTGATCTCGAGCTCGCCGCGGGCCGAGGGCTTCACCGCCGCGGCAATGTCCAGCACTTCATTGTCGTAGAAATAAAGGCCGGTTACCGCCCAATTGGAGCGCGGCTGCTCGGGCTTTTCGACGATCTCCGTCGGCGCCTTGGTGTCGGGATCGAAATTGACGACGCCGTAACGCTGCGGATCCTCGACATGATAAGCAAAGACGGTCGCGCCGCCCTCCTGGTTCGCGGCCGCGCGCAGGTGCGAGGTCAGGCCGGCACCGTAGAAGATGTTGTCGCCGAGCACGAGCGCCACGCTGTCCTCGCCGACGAACTCGCGGCCGATGATGAAGGCCTGGGCGAGGCCTTCGGGCGCGGGCTGCTCCGCGTAGGACAGGGAGATGCCGTAGTCGCTGCCGTCGCCGAGCAGGTTGCGGAACAGCGGCAGATCGTGCGGGGTCGAGATGATCAATATATCGCGGATGCCGGCCAGCATCAGCGCCGACAGCGGATAATAGATCATCGGCTTGTCGTAGACCGGCAGGAGCTGCTTCGAGATGGTGAGCGTGACCGGGTAAAGGCGCGTGCCGCTGCCGCCGGCCAGGATGATTCCCTTCATGTCAGGCCGCCGCCGCCAGGGCCGCGGACGTCTGCTCGCGGTGCCAGGCCTGGAACATCAGAACCGCCCACAGGGCCGGCGTCGAATCGCTCTGGCCCTTCAAATGCTGCTGCCAGCGGCGCTGCACGATGGCGGGGTCGAAAAAGCCTTCGGCCTTCATGCGCGCCGGGTCGAGCAGTTCCTCGGCCCACGGGCGCAGCGGGCCCTTGATCCACTCGCCGACGGGAACGCCGAACCCTGCCTTGGGCCGCTCGAACAATTCGCGCGGCGCTTCGCGGTAGAGGAGGGTTTTCAGGATCTCCTTGCCGCTTCCGCCCTTGATCTTCATCCGCTCCGGAATGCGCGCCGCCACCGCCGCGACGCGGTGATCGAGGAACGGGACGCGGGTTTCCAGGCTCACCGCCATCGAGGCGCGGTCGACCTTGGCGAGGATGTCGTCGGGAAGGTAGGACATGGCATCGCAATACATCATCCGCGTCGCGTCGGGCGCGCCTTCGCCGGCGTCGAGATCGAAGCGGCATTGCTCCGGGAAACCCACGCCGTTCAGCGCCGGGGAGCGCTCGCCCGCCCATTCGTCGAGAAAGCTGTCGAACACGCCTTCCAGGCTGTCGGCGCGGCTCATGGTGCGGAAGGTCTTCTGCACCTTGGTGCCGAAGTGCCGGGGCCGCCGTCCGCCCGGGAGCAGCCGCGCCGCCCCGTTCCAGACGCCTGTCGGAAGCGCGCCGAAGGCCGAGCCCGCGCCGCGGCGCACCGGCGCCGGCAGGCGCTTGAACGTGTCCCAAAGCCGGGCGGTGCCGAAATAACGGTTGTAGCCGCCGAACAATTCGTCCCCGCCGTCGCCCGACAGCGCCACCGTCACCTGCTCCTTGGCGAAGCGGCTGACGAGATGGGTCGGGATCTGCGACGAGTCCGCAAAGGGCTCGTCGTACATGGCCGGAAGGAGCGGGATCACCTCCTGCGTTTCCCTCACCGTCACGTAGCGCTCATTATGCTCCGCGCCGAAATGGGCGGCCACCAGCTTGGCATATTCCGCTTCGTTGAAGCCCGCTTCCTCGAAGCCGATCGAAAAGGTGCGCACGGGGCGCGACGAATATTTCTGGTAGAGGCCGACCACCGTCGAGCTGTCGATCCCGCCGGACAGGAAGGCGCCGACCGGCACGTCCGCCACCGACTGGCCCTGGATCGCCCCGGCGAGCGCCAGTTCAAGCTGGTAGAGCGCTTCTTCCTCGCTCTCGATCGGATCGGCGATGCCGCCGGCGACCACGTCCCGGTAGGACCAATAGCGCCGGATCTCGATCGCTCCGGAGCGCGTCCCCGGCGCGGGCGGATCGTCCATCCGCTCCCGCGCCGCCCCAGCGCGGGCGGTGAGGATGCAGCCCGGCGGAAGCTTGAACAAGCCCTTGTAGATGGACAGCGGCGCCGGAATGTAGGTCCTGGCGGCGAGCAGCTTCACCGCGCGCCGGTCGACCTCGTTGTTGAAGCCTTCGAGGCTCCGGATCGCCTTGAGCTCGGAAGCGAAGACGAAGCTCCCGGCCGCCCAGCCGTAATAAAGCGGCTTTTCGCCGAAGCGGTCGCGAACGAGGTGAAGCTCGCGCTCCTTGCGGTCCCACAGCGCGAAGGCGAACATGCCGACGGCCTTCTCGAGCGCGGCTTCGAGGCCCCAGGCGGCGATGCATTCGACAAACGTCTCGGTGTCGCTGTGTCCGCGCCACTCGATGCCGTTCGATGCCGGGCCGCGACTGTCCGCATCGAGTTCGGCCCGCATCTCGGCGTGATTGTAGATCTCGCCATTGTAGCAAAGCACCCAGCGGCCGTCGTTGGACGGCATGGGCTGATGGCCGAGCGGCGACAGGTCGATGATGGAAAGGCGCCGGTGGCCGAGGCCGACGCCGGCCTCCCCGTCGATCCAGGCGCCCGCATCGTCCGGCCCGCGATGCGCGATCCGGTCGGTCATCCGGCCGATTACCGCCTGGTCGACCTTTTTATCGCTGATGAGGCCGGCAATGCCGCACATCGTCGCCGCTTCCTTCGCTGCTTTATGCCCCGCGGGCGCCTTAGCGCGTCTTGCGCCCGCGCACCACCGCCGCCTGCGCGCCGTCGCCCACGTCGATGAAGCCGGCGAAGGTGACCTCCGCACCGCCCCGTTCGAACATCTTCACCACGGTCTCGATCCGCTGCGGGTTGTCATATTCCGGCGAGAACATGTCGAACGTGTCGAGGATCACCCATTCGCGATGCTGCTCCCTGGAAAGCCCGCTCGGAACGGCGTTGCGCTCGTCGACGATCGGCAGGAAGCGGGTCAGCGCACCGAGCTTCGCTTTGCGCAGCCCCTTGGACGCGGTCATCATCCAGCCCGCATTGCCGCGGATGAGCTTCAAGAGCCGGTCGTGCTTCATGCGCTTGGTGATGGGGCGCAGCGCATATTTGGCGTGGAGCTTGGTCCACCAACCGCGGATCGGATAGAAATCGACGACGATCTCGCCGCCCGGCTTCGCCTTGGAGATGAGGGCGTGAACCGACGCTTCGAAGTCCGGCGTGTGCTGGAGAACGCCGAGGCAGAAGACCCGGTCGAAGCTGTCGTCGGGGAAGGGAAGCTCGTAGATGCTCGCCTGGAACAGGTTCAGCCGCTCCGCCCACTGCGCGTTGTTCCGGAGATTCGCCTCGACGGCGCTCGAAGAATCGACCGACCAGAGCCGCGCCTCCGTCCGCTCCAGCATGACCCGGCTGAAGCGCCCGGCGCCGGAGCCGACTTCCAGCACGTCCTCGCCCGCCATGCCGCCGCGCGGCCAGCCGGTCGCCTTGAAGAAGCGCACTTCGCTTTGCGACTGGCCATGCTCCGGCCGGTCGATCTGCGTGCCGGCGAACATGTTCCACTGCTTGCCGAAATTCTCGGTGTAGTTGGAGGGGTCGCAGACGCGCGGGACGCCCGCGACGACCGGGAAGCGATTGCCCTCGTCGTCGACGAGCGAATCGCCGTTCGGGCGCAGGGCGAGGCCGTTCGCCGGATTGATGATATCGATGCTCATGGGACCGGACCGGACTATCCGGCGCGTGCGCGGGAGGCAAGTCCTTGGGAAGCTTGTCTCTCCCGCCGGTGCGTGGCAAGAGCCCGGCGCCTGCCGACGGGGCGGGACCTTCGAGAGGTTGAACGAGTGCTTGGTGCGGTTCGTGCCGTGGTGAAGGAGGCTGGGCTGCGTGCGTTGGGCAGCGGCATCGCCGTTCGCCGCAAGCTTCGCGCCATCGGTGCCTCGGGCGCCGTCACCATCCTCAATCTCCACCGCGTCGCGCCCGACGACCGCAGTTCCTACCCGCCGCTCGATCCCAAGCTGTTCGAATCGCTGATCGTCTTTCTCAAGGCGAATTTCGAGATTCTGACGTTCGCGGAGCTGGAAAGCGCCGCTCCCGGCGGGCGGCCGAAGCTGATCCTGAGCTTCGACGACGGGTATCGCGACTTTCACGATCACGCCGCGCCGATCCTCGCGGCCCACGGCGTTCGCGCCAATCACAATATCATTCCGGCCTGCACGGAGGCCGGTACGCCGCCGCTCAACGTCATCCTCCAGGATTTCGTCGGCCGCGCGCCCGCCGCCCTCGTCGAGTCGCTGGACGTTCCCGGCTTCGCGGTGGACCGGCCGCTGCGCTCGCGCCTCGATCTGGGCAACCGCCTCTCGAGCTTCCTCAAGGAAAAGCCGATCGCCGACCAGAAGGTCCTCGCTGCCGACCTCCTCCCCCAACTCTTCCGCGACCCCGATTTCGCGCCGACGCCGATGATGACTCTCGACGCGCTTCGCGCGGTCGCCGAGACTCACGAGATCGGCGCCCACAGCTTCGAGCACGCCAACATGGCGCTCGAGACCGACGATTATTTGCGCGAAGACGTCGCCCGCTGCCGGGCCTGGTTCGCGGAGAATTTGGGGCGGGAGATGACGATCTACGCCTTTCCCAACGGCAGCTACCGCGCCGCGCAGCTCGAGATCGTACGCGCGGCGGGGGTGCGCCACATCCTTCTCGTCGACGAGGATTTCTCCAGCCCCGCCGCCTCGCTCCACCGCCGCTTCACCTTCGACGCGCATAGTGAGCACGAAGTCCGCTTCCGCGCGACCGGCGCGTTCAAATGGCCCGACCGGTCGGCGGCATGAAGATCCTCTTCTTCTGCAGCCCGCAGGGAAATCAGCGCGCGCTCGCCCACAAGATCGCGCGCCACCTGCCCCTCGCCGGCATCGTCACCGTGACGCCGCGCCACAGCTGGACCAAGAAGCCGAGCCTGCCCAAGCGCTTCAAGAGCCTTGCCAAGCGCGCCGCCGCCTTTCCGGTCGGCCTGCCGCTCCGCCGTGCCTGGTTTTCCATGCTCGGGCATTACGACGCCGCTTTTCCTGCCTTCCCGGACGAGCCGCTCGAAGTTGCCGACATAAATGCGCCCGAAGTTGTGGCCTTGGTAGAGCGTGAGGCGCCGGACCTCGTCGTCGTGTCGGGAACCAACCTCCTCAAGCCGCCGCTCATTGAGGCGATCCACCGCACCGGCAAGGTGGTGAACCTTCACACCGGCATTTCGCCCTACATCAAGGGCGGGCCCAACTGCACGAACTGGTGTCTGGCGCTGCGCCGCTTCGATCTCATCGGCAACACGGTGATGTGGCTCGACGCCGGCATCGATTCGGGCGCGATCATCGCCACCGAGCGCACGCCCCTCACCGGCCGCGAGAGCCTGACTCAGCTTCACATCGCCGTCATGGAGCACGCCCACGCCCTGTACGTCCGCTGCATCCGCCAGTTCGCCGAAGGGAGAACGCTCCCCAGCGTTCGCCAGGACGATCTCGGCCAAGGTCGCCTCTTCCTGACGCGGCATTGGACCGCCGGGCCGATGGCCAAGGCGGTCAAGAATTTCAGCCTCCATTACGGCAAGGAAGCCGCCGCCCCGCCGCGCGAGCCGATCACCCTCGTAAACCCCGCGCAGCCGCTAGCCCTGAGCCTGTCGAAGGGCGGCTTGCAGGGCGCTGACCCGGGCTTCGACAGGCTCGGCCCGTGCGGGGGAGGAAAGCAATGACGGCGGTCCTTAACCCGCAGGCCGGCAGCCGCATCCTCTACGTTACCTATGACGGGATCACCGATCCGCTCGGCCGATCCCAGGTGCTTCCCTATCTGACGGGCCTGTCGAAGCGCGGCCACCATATCACCATCCTTTCCTGCGAAAAGCCCGAGCGGGAGGTGAAGGACGGCGCCCGGATCCGTGCCCTGTGCGATGCCGCCGGCATCGAATGGCGCCCGATCCGCTACCACAAGAAGCCGCCCGTTCTTTCCTCCGCTTACGACGCCGCCATGCTCCGCCGCGCAGCCGAGCGCCTGCACCGGGCGGAGCCCTTCGACATCGTCCACTGCCGCTCCTACATTCCGGGCATCGCGGGCATGCATCTGAAGCGCAAGTTCGGCGTCCGCTTCCTGTTCGACATGCGCGGCTTCTGGCCGGACGAAAAGGTCGAGGGAAAGAGCTGGCCGCAAACCAACCCCGTGTTCCGCCGCGTCTACCGCTGGTTCAAGTCGCTCGAAGCCGAGCTCCTCACCGGCGCGGATCACATCATCAGCCTCACCTATGAGGGCAAGCGCCAGCTCCTCACCCGCCCGCAACTCCAGCCGGACGGTGCGGAGATCACCGTTATTCCCTGCTGCGTCGATTTCACCCACTTCCCGCTCGTGGCGCCGAGCGACCGCGAGCGCGGCCGCCAAGCGCTCGGCATCGCCGGCGACGCACGCGTGCTCGTCTATCTCGGCTCGCTCGGCAGCTGGTACATGCTCGACGAGATGCTCGATTTCTTCCGCGTCATGGCGGAGCGCGACCCAAAGGCGGTGTTCCTCTTCGTCACGCACGACACGCCCGAAAGCATCCTGGCCGCCGCCCGTACGCGCGGCGTACCGGAAGGGAAGCTCGTCGTCCGCGGCGCCAGCCGGGAGGAGGTCCCGGTCTTCATGGCCGCCGCCGATGTCGGCATCTTCTTCATCGCGCCGGTCTTCTCGAAAAAGGCGAGCTCGCCCACCAAGATGGGCGAAATGCTCGCGATCGGCTTGCCGCTGGTGACCAACGGCGGGGTTGGGGACGTGGCGCAGATCGTGGAGGAGACGGGCTGCGGTGTCGCGATCGAAAGCTTCGACGAGGGCTCGTATCGCGAGGCGCTGGACCGCATCGAAGCGATGGTGCCGGCGCCGGAGGCACAGCGCGAAAAGGCGCTCCCCTGGTTCGACGTCGAAATCGGCATCGCGCGGTACGACGCGGTGTACGAGTCGCTGGCACAGCCTCGATCGTCCCGAGCGTAGTCGAGGGGCGGGGTCTCCGAGACTGGGCGTGCGCCCTTCGACTTCGCTCGGGACGAACGGGGTTTCGTTACGCGAGGACTTCGAACCCCACCGCTTCGAACACCGCGTCGAAGCGCTTCTGGAACTCCTCCGTCGAATAGGCGGTCAGCGCATGCGTCCGCGCCTTCGTCCCGATCGCCGCCAGCGCTTCCGCGGAGGCGCCGATCATCCGCTCCAAGCCGCTCCGCCACTCGGCCTCGCTCCGGCACACCATGTCGAGCCCCGCCGCCGCCATTGCCCGCTCGTATGCCGGAGTGGCGCTGGTCAGAACCGGCATGCCGAGCTGCCAGAGCAGCACCAGCTTGTTCTCCGGCTTGCCGCGCATCATCGCCTGGGCCGTGTCGATCGGGATCACGGCGAGGTCGGAGGCGGTGATGAGCTTCGAGAAGGTCTCCCGCTCCCAGGGATGGAAGACGATGGGCGCTTCGATTCCCTTCAGGATGCTGCGTGAGTCGGTCGCGCCGAAGCGGCCGAAATAGCGGCGCAGGATCGGATCGGTGACGACGTGGATCTCAATACTGTTGCGGAGGTCGTTGAGCGGCTCGCGAAGCGCCAGGAGATTCTCCAGCGTCACCGCCTGGCCTTCCCAGACGATCCTCAGCTTTTCGCCCCGCGTGTAATCCGTCTTCGGCGCGCCGAGATCGCCGCCGAACCAGTCGAAGCTCAGGAAGACGTTGGGATTGTAGCGCCGGATCGTTTCCCGCTGCTCCTCCGTCGAGCAGATGACGGCGTCGGCGGCTTCGGAGGCGCCGATCAGAGTCTGCATGAAGTCCGCGGAGAGCCGGCTGTCGGTGCCGAGCGCGCGGCGGCCGAGACCCTTCAGGAAGCGGCGCTTGCCGCCGGAGCTGACGAAATAGCTGTCGACCAGTTCGAATACGAACTTCAGCCGCTCGCCCTCGCGGCGCTTGCGCGAGGTCCAGCCGGGCAGATCGCCATTATGGGTGACGAGGACGAGGTCGTAATGGCGGGCCAGATCCGCCCGCTCGTAGCCGAGGCCCTTCTGATCGGCATAGGCGGAGAAGCGGCGCCGGTCGCCCGGGTGGCGGAAGTCGGCGCTGTAGCCGGCATAGCCGATCCGCGCGTCCTTCAGCCGGCGGGTCACGCCGGGGCCCCGACCAGCCCTGCCATTCCGTCGCGAAGGCTGCGCGCCTCGGGCGGGCCCACCTCGGCGCGGAACTTGGCAAGATCCGCTTCGATCAGCAGCGGCTGCCCGACGCCGGTTTCGGTATTGGAGAGGGCCAGCTCCGGCCGGCCGTAGAGCGACGCGGCGGTTTCGAACATTTCGGAGATCGACACGGCTGCCCCGGTGCCGGTGTTGATCGCACCCCGTACGGACCCGGCGGCGATCCGCGCGAGCTGGCGGGCAAGATCTTCCACATGGATGTAGTCCCGCTTCAAGCCGCCGGTCTTGGGGCCCGCTTCCTCGCCGCGGGCGAAGGCCGAGAGGATGTGCGGAACGAGCCGCCCCGCCCGGTCGCCCGGCCCGTAGACGAAGAAGATGCGCGCCCAGGCGAAGTCGCCGCCGCGCGCTTCGAGCGCATGGAACAGGGCTTCCTTGCATTGTCCGTAAAGCGTGTCGGGGCCGAGCGGCGTCACGTCCTCGCGGCACGGCCCCTTGGCGGCTCCGGCGTCATATTCGATGCAGGTGCCGAGCCCGACGAAGCGCCGCCCGCCGGCCTTCTCGAAGGCGTCGCGCAGGCGCAGGCTCGCCGACACCCATTCGCGGTTCACCTCGTGAACGAGATAATCGGCGTGGTTCGTATACCAGGCGGCATGCAGGCAATGGGTCAGCGCCTCGCCGGCAAGGGTGAGGCGCATATCCTCCTCGTCGGCGCGCAGGAGATCGAAGCGGCGCCATTCGAGCTTCGGATGGCGCAGGTCCGGCGTCCGGCTGCCGTACAGCGCCAGCACCTCGCGGCCGTCGTCCAGCAGCCGCTGGAGCAGCGCGCGGCCGATGAAGCCGGTGCCGCCGGTCAGAAGATAGCGCTCGGCCGTCACAGGATCCTGAGCTCGGGGATCGCCACCACGAAGCGGCCGCCCCACTCGCGCACGAAAGCGAGCTGCTCTATCACTTCGTCGCGGATGTTCCACGGGAAGATGACGATGAAGTCGGGCTTTTCCGCCGCAATCCGCTCCGGTGCGACAACCGGGATGTGGCTCCCGGGCAGGTAGCGCCCCTGCTTGTGCGGCGAGAGATCGGCGACGAAGCGGACCAGCTCGTTTCCTTTGACGCCGCAATAATTGAGCAGCGTGTTGCCCTTGGCCGCCGCGCCGTAGCCGGCGACTTTCTTGCCGTCGGCACGCTGGTCGAGGAGAAAATCGAGGAAGTCGGCGCGGATCTGATCGATACGGGGCTGGAAGGCTTCGTAGACCTCGCGGCCGCGAAGCCCCGCCTGCTCCTCTGCCGCGAGCACGCGATCGACGTTGGCGCTGCGCGCCTTGTCCGCATCGTCGCCATGAGCGCCGAAAACGCGCAGCGAGCCGCCATGGGTCGGAAGCTCCTCGACGTCGAACACCTTCAGCCCCTGAGCCTCGAAGATCGATATGGTCGCGGCGAGCGATAGGTACGAAAAATGCTCGTGATAGATGGTGTCGAACTGCGCTTCCTCGACGAGGCGCAGGAGGTGCGGGAATTCGAGGCTGACGACCCCGCCCGGCGCCAGCGCCGCTTTCAGCCCGGCGGTGAAGTCGTTGATGTCGGGCACGTGGGCAAAGACGTTGTTGCCGCAGATGAGGTTCGCCTGCCCGGCCACGTTGGCCCTGGCGAAATCCTCGCCGAAGAAATCGACGATGGTCTCGATGCCCTTGGAGATCGCGACTTCGGCCGTGTTCGCGGTGGGCTCGACGCCGAGCACCGGCACGCCGGCATCTTTGAAATATTGCAGGAGGTAGCCGTCGTTGGACGCGACCTCGATCACCTTGGACTCCGCGCCGAGGCCGAAGCGCTCCACCGCCGCCTTGGCGAAGCGCTCGCAATGGGCGAGCCAGGAGCTGCTGAAGCTCGAGAAATAGGTGTAGTCGGCGTCGAAGATCTCTTCCGCCGCCTTGTGCTCATCGACTTGGGCCAGGAAGCAGCGGTCGCAAACCTCGACGACGAGGGGATAATAGGTCTCAGGCGCGTAGAGCGTCGCCTCGTTCAGCATCGCGTTGGAGGGTGGGCAATTCTGGAGGTCGGCGAACGGAATGAAGCCGCCATTGCCGCAGTGCCGGCATTTCATGGGTCGAGGCCTTCGAAATCGGGGGTGAGAAGGGGAAAGGCGCGGTCGCGTTCGGAAAGGTTGGCGAGCGGAAGCGGCCAGCTGATGCCGATCACCGGGTCGTCGAGGCGGAGCCCGCCCTCCGCTTCCGGCGTATAGGCATGGCTGTGGAGGTAGACGAGGTGCGTCTCCTCCTCCAGCGTCTGGAAGCCGTGCGCGCAGCCCTTGGGGATGAGGAAGCTCGCACCCTCGCCGATTTCGACTGCGGCCCATTGCAGAAAGGTGGGCGATCCGCGGCGCAGGTCCACCGCGACGTCGAAGGCGCGGCCCTGCGTGCAGGACACCAGCTTGTCCTCGGCATGCGGCGGCCGCTGGAAATGCAGGCCCCGCGCCGAGCCCATTCCGAGCGTGACGCTGTGATTCATCTGCACCCAGCGCGCGCCGATGCCGGCTTCCGCAAAGGCGCTCTCGCACCAGGTGCGGCGAAAGCGCCCGCGCGCGTCCGAGCGGACCTGCGGGCGGACTTCGAACGCGCCTTCGATCTTGGTGGGGACCAGTAACATGCCGGTCAGGCGGTTAGCGCGCCGGCCGCATAGTCGTCCAGTTGCGCGTGCGAGAGGAGCCGCCCCTCCTCGTACCAAGCCTTGTACCAGGCGATGGTGCGCTCCAGCATCTCGCCTTCCCAGCGCGGCCGCCAGCCGAGGCGGGCATGCGCCTTCGAACTGTCGAGCTGGAGAAGACCCGATTCGTGGCGCCCGCCGGTGTCCGGTTCGATCTCGACGCGAAGCTGCGGAAGCATGTCCTGCATGACGGCAAGGATGTCGCCGACCCGGATCGAGGCCTTGGCTTCGGGGCCGAAGTTCCAAGCATCGGCCGCCGCTCGCTCGCCGCCGAGCATGCGCGCGCCGACGTCGAGATAGCCCGAGAGCGGGTCAAGGACGTGCTGCCACGGACGGGTCGAATCGGGGTTGCGGATGCGCACCGCTTCGCCGCGATAGACTGCGCGGACGATGTCGGGGATCAGCCGGTCCTCGGCCCAGTCGCCGCCGCCGATCACGTTGCCGGCCCGGACGCTGGCGATTCTCATGCCGCCCTCGCCGCGAAGGAAGCTTTCGCGGTAGCTGTTGGTCATCAGCTCGACGCAGCTCTTGGACGCACTGTACGGGTCGGAGCCGCCCAGCTCGTCGGGCTCGCGGTAACCCCATTCCCATTCGCGGTTCTTGTAGACCTTGTCCGTCGTCGCCGAGACGATCGCCTGAACGCCGCTTTGCTTGCGGCAGGCTTCGAAGATCGCCAACGAGCCGAGCACGTTGGTCCGGTAGGTGCCGAACGGGTCGGAATAAGCGCGCCGAACCAGAGACTGCGCCGCGAGATGGAAGACGATCTCCGGCCGGGCCGCTTGCACCGCCGCCGCGACCGAGTCCGGATCGGCGACGTCGCCGCGGCGGTCGTCCATGTCGAGCTTCAGGAGGTCGAAATGGCTGGGCGCGGTCGGCACGTCGTCGGAAAAGCCCGTGACTTCGGCGCCCATCCGGGTCAGCCAGAGCGCCAGCCAGCTTCCCTTGAAGCCGGTGTGGCCGGTGACGAGGACTCGCTTGCCGCGATAAGCCGAGGCGAAGTCGGCGCTCACCACATCTTCCACTTCGCCTCGCCGCGCTCCCAAAGGCCGTTCAGCAGGCGATATTCGCGCATCGTGTCCATCGGCTCCCAGAAGCCGGGGTGGCGGTAGGCGGCGAGCTCGCGCCGGTCGACCAACTCATCCATTGGTTCACGTTCCAGCATCACATCGCCGTGGCGCTCGGCGATGTCGAAGAATTCGCGCTTGAAGACGAAGAAGCCGCCGTTGATCGATCCGCCGCCGGCGTCCTGCTTTTCATTGAAGGCAGTCACCGTTCCGGCGTCCACCTCGATATTGCCGAAGCGGCTCGCCGGCGTGACGCTGGTCACGGTGCCGATCAGGTCCTGCTCGAGCGCGAAGCGGGTCAGCGCGTCGATGTCGATGTCTGCCACGCCGTCCCCGTAAGTGGCCATGAAGTGGTCGGTTTCGACGTACTTGCGGCAAAGCGCGATGCGCTGGCCGGTTTGGGTCTTGAGCCCCGTCTCAGCGAAGGTGATGGTGAACTCGGTCCGTTCGGGGCGGCTCAGCACATCGATCCGCGGCTCGCCGCCGCCCGTAGTCAGCTTGAAGTCGCAGTCCATCAGCCGGTGATTAAGAAAGTAGTTCTTGATCTCCCAGCCGAGGTGCCCAAGCGCCAGGATGAAGTTCGTGTAACCGAACGACGCATAGATCTTCATGATGTGCCACAGGATCGGCTTGTCGCCGATCCGGATCAGCGGCTTGGGGACGGCGTCGCGCGAAACGTCGGCGATGCGCGTTCCTTCGCCTCCGCACAGGATGATGACCGGTGTGTCCTTGGGCAGCATGGTTTTGATCGACCCGGATCGAGCGGCCGGCCGGCGGCGCGTGGTGGCGGGCAGGCGCGATCGCGCACTGCCTTGGTGCGGCGCGTTTACGAGCCGCGGCGCGGCGGTGCAAGCCTCGCGACTCGCCCGTGCGCGCCCTGCTTGCGCTAGAAGATTTCCTGCGGGGTTGTTTCGGCTTCTTCGGTGATCGGCCAGAATTTGTAGGGCACCCAATATTCGGCATGGTTGGCGTAATTGAGCCACACGAACTGGATCAGCGCCGAATAAGCGAGCACGAAGGCCATCATCTGCTGATTGGGCTTGCCGTCCTGGGTGAAGGCCTCCGGCAGCCGGGAGAAGACGAAGAGTTGGAGGGGAATGAGATAGAGTGCAATACGGTCCACGGCGGTGGAGGAGGGGAGCACCATCAGCATCACCACGGTGAGCATGGCCGTGAGCGAAAAATAGCGCCACATGCGCCGCTGGTTCTCGCTCAGCTGGAAGCGCTTCTGGAAGCCGAGGAAGATGGCGGCCGGCACGAAGTTCATCGCGACGCGGATCGCCGCGCCCTGCGAGCTATACTCCGCTTCGACATAGACCTGCATCATCCGGTCGACCGATTCGGAAAGGAAGTAGCGGTAAAGAATGAAGCCGAAGACCAGGCCGACGATGCCCGTCAGGAAGCGGTTCTTGGTCGCCGACAGCGCGATCAGCGGCAAAGCGAGCACCGCCGTCTTGTGGAAGGTCGTCGCGATCAGGATGTAGAGGCCGAATTTGACGAGCGTGCCGCGGTCCCAGGCGACGATGGCCGCCATGATGAGGCCGATGGCGACCGCTTGGCGGGTATAGCCCATTCCAACGACGATGATGAGGTACGGAACGGCGACGACGACGGCGAGCCACGGATTGGGCTGGTGGTTGGCGAACTTGACGAGGCCGAAGGCGAAAAGGGCGGCGCAGACGAGGTTCACCGCCCAGATGGTGAAGCCGAGCTGGTGCACGACCCAGTTCAGGATGTTGTAGCCCGGATCGTCATGGGCGAGCATCGTCGCGAACTCGAGCTGGCTCATTTCCTCGAAAATGTAGAGATAGGGCTCCCAGTCGCCGCCCGTCTGGTAGCGGAAACCGATCATCACCGCGGCGAGCGCACCGACCACGCCGAGCATCAGCGAGCGCCGGCCTTCCTGGTCCAGCTGGCCTGCAGATGTCACCCGCGCCTGGCGATCGGCGCGGCTATATTGGATCGCGCCCGCCGCAAACAGGGCGAAGAGAAGCCAGTAAGGGAACACGTTCGCTCCAGAAGCAAGCGTTGCGGCCGCGCCGGATCGGCGGCCGGACATAGGCCCGCCTTATAGTGTCCGCCGCCCCGTCTCGTCCAGAGCGGCGCCCCGCTTTGCGGTGCCGGCCGGACGTGGCATAGCGCGCGTCCAGCCGTCACCGACCTTCGAAAGCCACGCCCGCCGATGAACGGCAAGACCGTCGCCATCTCGATCAACGCTTCATGGAACATCTTCAACTTCCGGGCGGGGCTGATCCGTGCGCTTCGTGCGGAAGGCTATGTGGTCGTGGCCTTGTCGCCCGACGACGCCTACGCGCCTCGTCTGGCGGAGCTCGGCGCGCGCCACGTCGCGGTGCCGATGGACAGCGCCGGCGTGTCCCCGCTTCACGATCTCGCCCTGCTCGCCCGTTACCGGCGGGTCCTGAAGGCCGAAAGGCCGGACGTGTTCCTCGGCTATACGGCCAAGCCCAACATCTGGGGCTCGCTCGCTGCCCAGTCGCTCGGCATCCCGACGATCAACAACGTGTCCGGCCTGGGCACCGCCTTCATCCGCGAAGGGCTGCTCACCAAGATCGTCACGGGCCTTTACCGCACCGCCTTCCGCCGCGCGGCGACCGTCTTTTTCCAGAATTACGAGGACCGTGACCTGTTCGTCGCACGCCGGATCGTGGATTCCGCAAGGGCGCTCCTGCTGCCCGGCTCGGGCATCGATCTCGACCGCTTCACCCCGGCGTCGCGCGGCGCCGCCGCCGGCGAGCCGCTCGCCTTTCTCATGGTTGCGCGGCTCCTGTGGGACAAAGGCGTGCGCGAATATGTCGAGGCGGCGCGGATCGTCCGCGCCCGCCATCCGGACGCGCGCTTCCGCTTGCTCGGCTTCCTCGACGTCGCGAACCGCACCGCCGTGCCACGGCAGGAGGTGGAAGCCTGGGCGGCCGAGGGGCTGATCGACTATCTCGGCCATGCCGAGGATGTGAGGCCGCACCTCGCCGCGGCCGATTGCGTGGTCCTTCCCTCCTACCGCGAAGGCCTGCCGCGAGTGCTTCTCGAAGCCTCCGCGCTGGCGAGGCCGCTCATCGCGACGGATGTGCCGGGCTGCCGTCACATCGCGCAGGAGGGGGTGAACGGCTTCCTTTGCGCGGCGCGCGACCACGGCTCGCTCGCCGAGGCGATGCTGAAGATGCTGGCGCTTTCCCCCGAAGCGCGAATCGCCATGGGCGCGGCGGCGCGGGCGCGCGTCGAAACGGAGTTCGACGAAAAGATCGTCGTCCGCCGCTATCTCGAAGCGATCGTAAAGGCGCTCAGTCGGCGCTGAGGTGGCGCGCGCTGGGCTTGGCGCCGTCGGCGCCCTCGCGGCGCGCCCTTCCGGCGGGCCGGGGCTCCGCCATCAGCGCAACCGACACGGCGAAGAGAACAGCGATGGCCGCCGTGCGGAGAGGATAGTCGACGGCGCTGTGGGCGAGGATCGCCGCCGATGCGATCGACCCCGCCAGCGCATAATGGTCCCGGTCCTCCGCCCGCCAGATCGCCCAGGTCCGCCGCGCCCACCAGTAAAGGAACAGCAGGAGGACGAGGATGCCGGGGAGGCCGGTTTCGAGGAGCAGCTCGATATAGTCGCTGTGGACGTGGTTCATGTAGGAGCGCTGCATCGTGCGCGGGTCCTCGCGCGTGCGGTACACCTCCTGGAAGCTGCCGATGCCCGATCCGGCCGGGAACATCTCGCCCGCCGCATCGAGGCTGCGCGAGAAGGACGTGAAGCGCGATTCCTGCGACGAGCGCGCTTCTTCGCCGATGAGATTGTTGCCCGTCGGCGCGGTGAGCGCCACCGCAACGGAAGCGATGGCGAGGATCGGCACCAAAGCCAGCAGCCAGCGCGGCATGCCTCGCCCGCGCCGCGACATGAACATGAGCGCGCTCGCCGCAAGCACCGGGACCGACAGGCCGACCCCCGCCAGGGACCGGTTCACCGCCACGCCGACCAGAACGAGCCCGACCGCGCCGACCAGAATGACCAGCAGCCCCGAATTCTTCTGCATCGATCGGCCCTTGTCGCGGGCGTGGAGGTAAAGCGCCGTCAGGAAAGGAAAGGTGCAGACGAGAAGGGTGGCGAGATGGTTCGCGTTGGAAAAGAAGCCGGTCGACGCGCCGCGGTTGGTGATCTCGTAGAAGTACCAGCGGCTCATCTCGCCCCCGGCGACCTGCAGCGCGCCGATCGCCACCGAGACGACGGTGACGCCGACGATGGTCCAGGCGATCGGCCCGGGCTTGAAGGCGCGCAGCCGGAGGATGGCGAGCAGCACGGCGATGGCCGGAAGCAGCCAGAGCGCGGATGAGATGGTGCGATAGGGCGCGAGCGACAGGGTCAGCCACGGACGCTCGGCACCGACCGAGGTGAAGCCCTCGGCAATGGCCGCGCGGCCGGGCAGGCCCGTCCAGATGGAGGGTGCCAGCGGCACGAGCTGCACCGCGATCACTGCGACCATGGCGAGGAGCAAGGCGATGAGCTGCCGCCCCGGCGCCGGCAGCGGGGTCGTCGGGTTCGACAAGATCGCGGCCGCGATGATCGGCAGCGCGAGCAGCTGGAGCAGCATGTTGCCCCAGATGCCCGCCGCGCTGGCGCCGCCGAGGAGCATGCAGAGGAGCAGATAGGCGGGAACGAGGGCGTGGCGGGCCTGCATCAGCGGCCCCCTCCCGCCGGAGCGACGGAGACGTCGGCGATTGTCGCGGTCTGCGTACCCGGAAATTCGCCGGCAATGCCCTGGAGGCGCAGCCACTGTCCGTTGCACGAGGCCGGCACGGTGAATTCTCCGGCCATTTCGCGCGGCGCGGCCGTGACGTCGCGAAGGGTGAGGTCCATGATCGGCGCCGCATTGTTGCCGCGGCAGAAGACGCGCCAGGCGAGCCGGCTGTCGTCGCCCTTGGCGCTGCCTTCGACACGGAAGCGCAGGCGATAGCGGCCGGGCCGGAGCACCAGAAGCTGGCTGGCGAGATCCACCGTCTCGCGGCCGAAATACTGGACGTCGAGCGCGGGCGCGCGGCTCCGCTCGGAGACGCCGGCGCCGCCTTCGTACAGCGCCCAATTGAAAGGGTCCGCGCCTGGAAGATGTTGGAAGCGGCCGTCATAGACCGGTTTCTCGTCCGGACCGGCCGGAATACCGGCGAAGCTGCGCCACAGCCGCACCGCGCGGGTGAGGTCGCCGCGCTCGATCAGCAGACCGAGGAGCTGACGCTGCCACGGCAGGCCCCTGGGCGTCGGCGCGGCGGCCGGCGCGCTGTTGGCGATGCGCAGAATAAGGTCCGGATCCGAGCCGCTCTGCGCGAGATTGCTGAGCACCGCCTGCTGCAGGCCGGGGTCGCGGCCGAGGAGACGGATCAGGGCGGCGCCGGTGCGCTCGTCCCGCACCATTTGCGCGAGCTGGGGGGCCAGCGCTTCCGCGACGCCGGGCACGAGGCGGCGAAGCGCTACGATCTCTTCGCCCGCTTCGTCCATCCGGCCGGTGCGAAGGTAGCGATCGAGAAGGAAGAGGCGCGCGGCGCGAAGGCGCGGGTTGCGGCGCCTCGCCTCCTCGAGCAGGGCCTCGCCTTGTCGCATGCGGCCGGCTTCGATCGCCGACAGGCCGGCGATCAGGAAGGGATCCTCCGAAAGCGGCGCGCGGGCGAGCGCCTGGAGGGAGAGGCGCCGCGCCTCCGGCGGCACGTTGCCGGTGCCGACGTCGAGCTGGGCGGAGGCGAGGGCGAGCTGCGGCTGCGGATGGCCGGGCGAAAATGCCGCCGCCAGGGCGGGCGTGCGGCGAACCGTCGCATCGACGGCGGAGGTCTTGACCACCCACCAGCCGCCGACGATCGTCATGGCGGCGCCGACAGCGATCTTCGCCGCCCCGGCGCCGGACAGGCCCGGTCCGGACCGGGCGCCGCCGCTTCTGCCGCTTCGGCTCCCCCTGCTTCGTCTTCTTTCGCTCACGAGCGTGCGATTAGCGGCAAAAAGGCCGCTCCGCTACGCCTTCGGGCACGCGGAGCGGCTGGACCTTGCGTGTTTCAAGCTTCCTGAGGCGCGTCTTGCGGCGCGTCGCGGCGGGCGATGAGCTTGATCTCGCGCTCCTTGCTGCCGATCCCGCCGTAGCGATAGGGCTCGTAGCTGTAGCCGTAGCCATAGCCGTGCGAGCGCTGCTTGTACTTGGTGAGCACGGCGCCGACGAGGTGCGCGCCCGCGGAGCGCAGCCGTCCGACGGCGTCCACGGCCGCGCGGGTGCGGGTCTTGCCGGTCTCGACCACGAGCAAGGTGCCGCGGCAGACGCTGGACAGCAAGGGCGCGTCGGCGAGGCCGAGCACCGGCGGGCCGTCGACGATGACGAGGTCATATTGCTGCATCGCTTCGGCGATCAGCGCCTTCAAACGCTGCGACGCGAGAAGCTCAGCCGGGTTGGGCGGCAGCGGGCCGCAGGGCAGGAGCGAAAGATTTTCGAACTCGGTGTCCAGCACGTGCGCGGAGAGCGCATCGGTGTTGGTGAGCAGCTTCGAAAGGCCGTCCTGATTGTCGAGCCCGGTCACGAAAGCCGGCTTGCGAAGATCGGCGTCGATCAGCAGCACCCGGTGGCCGAGGCGCGCGAAATTCTGCGAAAGGGCGAGCGTCGTCGACGACTTGCCCTCCGCCGCGCGGCTCGACGTGATGAGCAGGCTCTTGGGCGTTCCATGTTCGGTGGTGAACTGAAGCGCGCTCGACAGCGAGAAATAGGCTTCGGAGACCGGCGACGTCCGATCCTTCAGATCCTCCAGAAGCGGGTCGGTGCCCGCCTTCTTCGGGATCAGGCCGAGCGACGCCATGCCGAGCTTGTTGCGGACGTCGTCCGGGCTCTTGATGACGTCGTTCAGGATGTCGAGGCCGAGCGCCGCGAGGAAGCCCAAAGCGAAGCCGAGGCCGGCGCCCATCATCAGGTTGAGGATGAGGTTCGGGGTGAACGGTCCGCCCGCCGGCTCGGCGCGATCGACGACCGACACGGTGTTGGTGCCGACGCCGCCGGCGATGCCGATCTCGCGGTAGCGCTGCAGAAGCGCATCGTAGAGGCCGCGATTGGTATCGAGCTCGCGCTGAAGGATGTTGTACTGGATCGAGCGGCCGCGTTCGTTGAGCACGGCGCCCTTGAGCTGGTTCACCCGCGACTGAAGCTGCTGCTCGGCATTCTGCGCCGCGCGATATTCCGCGAGCAGCGTGTTGGAACGGCCGCCGACGGTGCGCCGGCTTTCAGCCGCGATCGCCTGTTCGGTCGACTGGATCTGCGAGCGGAGCCGCACCATGTCCGGATAATCGTCCTGAAACTGGGTCGACTTGGTCCGATATTCGGCTTCGAGCTGGGCAAGCTGGTTGCGCAGCGGCGCGATGCGCTCATTCACTTCGGACGTGTTGGTCGCGGTCAGCGACTGGCGGTAGGCCTGCTCGGCCTGGATGCGCCGGGTCGTTGCCGCGGTCAGCGCTTCGTTGATGCCGCCGAGCGAAGCGCCTGCGAGCGAACCCGAGCCGCCGCCGCCGCCGCTGCCGCCTTCGCCGCCGCCACTCTGGGGCGTCGCGATCAGGTTCTGCTGCTGAGCGTAGGCGACCAGGCGGCGCTCGGTATTTTCGAGCTCGCCCTTCAGCCGGTCGATCTGCTGCTGAAGAAAGCGGCGGGCATAGGCCGAGCTTTCATAGCGGCGTTCGAGATTGGAATTGATGAAATTGTCAGCGAACGCGTTGGTGACGCGCGCGGCGAGCGCCGGGTCCTCCGACACGAAGCTGATCTGGACGAGCCGGCTTTGCGGCACGGGATCGACGTCGAAGCCGCCTTGGAGCCGTCCCGCCGCGATGCGGTTGCCGGTGGCGCGGTCGACCCCTTCCGGAACAAAGGCCGCATTGGCGCCGAGGTTGAGCTCCTGCGCCACGCGCTCGGCGAGGCTGCGGCTGCGCAGCAGGCCGTATTGCGTCGCAAGGAAATCGCGGTCGTTCGCTACCATGGACGCGCCGCCCTTGCCCTGGCCGAGCACTTCGACCTGCGGCGGGTTCATCTCCAGCGTCGCTTGCGAGCGGTAGAGCGGCGTC